>JASFRS010000023.1:0-20453 GCA_050114795.1 Sphingomonadales bacterium | reverse complement strand
CGCTATTGTCTATCGATTAGGGCCGGCAGAGTATATTCGCAGCCCGGCCAAGCGAACCCATGAAAATATGGATAGGCTTTCAACATTGAAAAATTTGCGCGACCGTGGCGAAATCAGTCAGGCAGAATATGACGAAGCCCTTACAAGTTTCATGGTCAAAAATAATTGAAATTCAGCAGTCATGGTGCGTGCCAATGGCCTGTGCCATTAATACCTCATTTACGTTCTTTGGTTAGAAAGCTGTAGATAAAAGAAAAACACGGGACGGTACGAATGGGCGGTTTGGCTGTAATCCTATGTCTTTGGCTGGTGAGCGGTGCTTGCACGGCAATGATTGCTGTGATTAAGGGGCGCAGTCCGGCTTTATGGTTCATTCTCGGCGCGGTGGCAGGCGCTGTTACTATTCCTCTTCTTCTATTACTTGGAAATATGCCCGGTGGGGGCAATTTGCGCGCTTAAATCTGCGCGCGTTTAAGGGGCTAAGGACTATGGATGGAATGGGGTTGTTATTGGCCTTTTGGCTGATAAGTGCGGCATTATGTGTGTCGATTGCAGCAAATAAGGGGCACAGCGTATTAGGTTGGTTTCTTCTAGGCCTCGTCTTAGGGCCGCTTTGCGTTGTCATCTTAACTTTGATGGAATCCAGGAAAGAATATCGCAGCCAGGCCAGCCTACGTGAAGGCCGTCGCTCAGCGGTAGATGAACTGTTCAGGCTTCAGGAAATGCTCGAACGCGGAGACATCAGCGAGGCTGATTTTGAAAGCGCTAAACGCCGTTTGATGGAGTGAGTGCGGCTTAGCCGCTGGTGAGCGACTAAGCCATTTATTCCATTAATCTAGATGCTGTGTCTTTTTGGTAATCTTTATTTCTTGCTGAATTGCTTCAGAAAGCGCATCTGCGACAAGGCTTGAATGTTTAAGGCCATACTCACGACATTCTTCACGTAGATAATGAGCCATTTTCATTAAGGCTCTTTTATCCCTTTTCTCAGAATTGTTGCTGAAACCTTTTACACCTCTTTTGAGCCTTCTTGTTTGCGCTAATACTTCACCCTTTTCCAAGGTTTTTCCTCCCTATCCGGTTTTTTGCAAGATTTGGGCGGTTGCATAAGCTCCATTTGTTCTGTGAACTTCTCACCCAATTCAGGTCGACTTAGCTCTTTCATGAAGAAAGATTCTAATATGCCAGACCTGTCCCATTCACCTTCGGGGCGAATGATTACGTAAGGGCCATCGCCAAGAGAAGCTGTGCATAAGTGCGGCTTTCGTCTCTTAGAAACGGCCGTGTATTCTTGATGAAAAAATCTAATGGCTTTGACGCTGTTTAATGGCAGAAAGTCTATTTTTAACCAGAAATCGAGGAAATTAAGTCTCAAATAGCTATAATATATTCTGAGCGCTTTTCGCGCAGCAAAGCTAATCCCCTTAATGACAAAATGAGGAAATTTTTTTTGCGGCCGTAATAGGAGAAGTATTGTGATGTAAGCCAATCTCGCAAAGCCTTGGAAAAACTGAGTGCGGATACTCTCCGCTGAAGTGTTACCTATTGAAATAGAAATACTTGTTGGAAAGATACTCTTGTCATTGAAGCTTCCTGCATAGGGGCAGATATGCTCTCGGAAAAATGCTCTGAATTTATATGTGAACTGTAAGACTTTGAATCTTTGGTTGATTAATTTTTTAGGTTTTTCAATTTTTATTTTTTCGCCCATTGGGTCGTGTGCTATTGAAATTGCAGTTTGAAATAGTGACACATATGCTCTCAGTAGAGACATAAAATCTTTCATCTGATTTGAGTATGAGTCGCTGGGGCAACAATTGGAAAACACGGTACTTTGCAGAGGTAGATTTGAAGTCATCATTACAGCACATCTCCTCCAAATACATGATAAACGCTCTGTTTATTATAGGTGAGTTGAGCGGGGGTATGTAATGGACAAAAAACACATTCACCTGATGCAGGAAACTGAACAGCATCTTCAAGGTCGGATGGAACAAATCAAATGGGACGATCTGAAAGTTTTCTACATGGTCGTCATAAGTGAAAGTTTCCGAACCGCGGCCAAGAATATGTCTTGGAGCCTAAATGCAATCCGCAGTCGTGTGGATAGTTTAGAGGCGATGTGCAATGAGATTTTGCTAATTCGGCATGCAAAGGGCGTTACGCCGACAGAAAAGGGCAAAACTCTTTTTAACATCGCAAAAAATATGGCCGATGCTTCAAAGGAACTGAACAGCAGGTTTTTGGATTCGGGTGAAGATGTGAGTGGCGATGTTCTTCTAGCTGCTACAGAAGGCCTTGGTTCTTTTTGGCTTATGCCAAAATTACGCCAGTTACGCCAATCACATCCTAAGTTAATGGTCAGGCTGCGCTGCGATATGCAGGCGCCAGACCTGGCCAAGCATGAAGTGGATGTCTCTATCCAACTCGAGCCGCCGGAACATCCGGGTCTTATTATACAGACCTTAGGTTATATGCATCTGGTCCCTTATGCGTCTCATAGCTATCTCAAACAATATGGGCAGCCGAAAATCCCGCTGGAACCACCCCATGGGTTCGTACAACAGGTGGCTCCACAGGTCTTGTCAGACGCATGGGGGGATCGGGTGGATGAAGCGGAAAAGTCACTGTTTACAGTAGTCCAGACTAATACCAGCTCTGCACATTTTTATGCTGTAGCAAGTGGTCTCGGCGTTGGAATTTTGCCAACTTATGCTAAAGCAGTTACACGAACGGTCGTACCTGTTGATCTAGGCTTGCCACCATTGAAAAGAAAAATTTATCTTGCCTACCACCCTCAGGCTCGGCGTGTGCGAAAAATTGACGTCGTGCTTGATTGGGTTCGCAAAGCCTTTGATCCCGAAAAATTTCCCTGGTTCGGAGATGAGTTTATTCACCCTAATGAACTTGAGGAACATTTGGAGCGTGATAATATCATTAGTTTGTTTGAAAACTTTGACAGCATGGTTGATTTATAAATCATCAATCACTTTCATATCCCACGTCTACATCCTAAAGTAGAAGCATCTTCAATGGTTGTTTGCGATGGTTTGAGGGGCTAAGCAGCGCAGTAAGATGCGCAACATTCTACGCCGCCTCCCATGATTGTTCATGTATTAGAAAGCCCTTCTAAAACGCTCTCTCATTTTATGTGTGGGTGAAGGCATTTCCAACACATCGTTACCCGTTCCTTCAGGTTTCTGCGATAACGCTGCCCCCCCCATCGCTAGGCTATTCAGGGCCATCGCGACGGTTAGTTGGTTTTGTAGCTTTTCTTGTCTTTTGTTTTGGACATCACCCTGCCTCTCTCCCTTTGCAGGAAGAGGAGTGGATGGAGCAAAAGCTTAGCCGATTAGCCTGATCCCGCAGCCTTTCAACCGTGGAGAGCTAGGGGTTTCCCAAAGCATATGCCGAAACCCATTTAAAAAACGCCAGAATTTGCAATAGGTTGTGATTTTTTCAAACATGAAGCTTGATTCATATTTCATTATATATCAAGCTCAGTTCAAATTGCAGAGGACCCGTATAGGTGCCAGTTTTTAAAACAAGAGATGAAGCGCATCTGTTCTACCGCGATGAAGGGCGGCAGGATGGCACTGCGCCGGTTTTGGTCTTTCTCCATGGCTGGGCCATGGATAGCTCTGTCTTTTCTGCTCAGTTCGCAGAATTACATGATCGCTTCCGCCTGATTGCACTTGACTTCCGTGGTCATGGGGAATCTGCCCCCATAAAAGACGGGGAGGGGATTGACGTGCTTGCAGATGACGTAGCAGCTCTGCTGGCTCATTTGAAAATCCGCCGTGCAGTGCTTGTAGGCTGGTCTATGGGGGCCATAGTGGCCTGGGCCATGATGGAGCGCCATGGGCTGGTGGGTGTGCGTGCCCAAGTCATTCTTGATATGACGCCATGTATCCAATGCTCTGAAATCGGCATGTTGGGCGGCCATAGTCCCGGACAAGCGAGCCGCGTGGCGGAAAAAATTCGTGAAAACTGGAATCGTTATGCAAAATCAGTCATCGATCGGATTTATGCAGAAGGCCGTCATGACGATGGCCGGCTGTTAGAAATTGCACAGCGCTGTGATGCGTCGTCCCTTGCCGTATTGTGGGGTGACCTTGTTGCCCGGGATCACAGACGTTTTTTAAGCGCCCTTGGCCTGCCGGCGCTGGTTATACGCGGGTCAAAATCAAAACTATATGGACCTAAGACGGCGGATTGGATGGCGAACCACATGCCTGATGTCCGGCAGTTGGCGGTACCGGATTCCGGCCATGCGCCACATATCGAACAACCAAAAATAATCAATACAGCCTTGGAGGATTTTGCAGCGCAAATCGCTGCTTAAACTAATTGGAGGATTACATGTCTATACCTGTTTCAAAACTAACGGCCTTGAGTTTGATGGCTAGTAGCCTGCTTACTCCCGTCGCCTTAACAGCCCCCGCCTATGCCCAGGATCAAGTGGATGCGCCGGGTGCCTTGGAAGAAATTATCGTTTCAGCACGCCGCCGCGATGAAAGTATTCAGGATGTCCCCGTCTCAATCACAGCCTTTTCAGGTGACGCTTTGGAGCAGGCTGGCATTCCCGACATCGTTGCTGTCGCGCAATCCGTTCCCAATGTGACATTTGAGGTCTCCCGTGGCTCGAACTCCACTTTAACGGCCTTTATCCGTGGTGTCGGTCAACAGGACCCGGTTGCAGGCTTTGAAGCCGGTGTGGGCATTTATATTGATGATGTTTACCTCAATCGACCGCAGGGCAATGTGCTTGATATTTATGATGTAGAGCGTATTGAGGTGCTGCGTGGCCCGCAAGGTACGCTTTATGGCCGTAACACCATTGGCGGTGCGATTAAATATGTAACCAAACGCCTGTCAGATGAACCTGAGGCCAAAATTAAGCTCAGTGGCGGAACTTATAAACAGTTTGATGGTATTTTAAGCGTCAGCCTGCCTTTAACGGATACACTGCGCTTTGGTGGGTCGGTCGCAAGGCTTACCCGCGATGGCTTTGGCGATAACCTCAATCTGGATGGTATTGAAAACTATAATAAAGACATTCTTGCCGGTCGTGCGACTGTGGAATTTGAACCGAATTCTGATGTCTTCTTCAGAGTAACTGCAGACTATACCGATGATGACAGTGATCCACGCCAAGGCCATCGTTTGATCCCTGGCTTTGACTCCGGAGCACCGGTTCTGGACAATGTTTTCGATACACGGTCAGGGTTGAATAACCCACGTCAGGAAGTTAAAGCATGGGGTGTTAGCGGTACTGGCGAATGGCAGGTTAACGAAAATTTCAAGCTGAAAAACATCATCGCATATCGTGAAGATGACAGTTTCTCACCGATTGATTTTGATTCCTTGCCCGCAGTTGATTTGGATGTCCCTGTTGTTTACAGGAATGACCAATTTTCTGAAGAACTCCAAGTTCACTACAACAGTGAGCGGCTGAACGGTCTTGTTGGGTTCTATTATCTTGATGCCAATGCGTTTAACGCGTTTGACGTGTTACTTGACTTTGTGGCCCCTGGATTTAACAGCTTCACGCTGGGCGATGTGGATACCAAGACTTGGTCAATCTTCGGTGATTTCACATTTGATATCACGGAGACATTAAGCCTATCCGCAGGTGGTCGGTTCACAAGCGATAAACGGACATCGCACATCGTGAAGCAAAATTTAATAGGTGGGACATCAGAGTTCTTTGGAGGGTCTACTGTAACACTCGGTACGGCCACCGATTTCACTGGATCTGCAAAATATGAAGAGTTTACACCGCGCGCGTCCTTAGGCTGGGAATTCATGCCAGACCACAATGTGTATTTTACATATAGCAAGGGCTTCAAGGGCGGGTCTTTCGATCCTCGAGGGGATGCCACTGCAACGCCTGACTTTGATGGCAGTGGTACAGTTACTGAAGATGAGGTTTTTGACTATTTTGCTTTTGCTCCTGAAAAGGTAAATAACTTTGAAATCGGTTATAAAGCTTCAGTCTTGGATAACCGAGTGAACTTCGCGCTTGCGGCCTTCCTTGCGAACTACAAAGACGTACAAATCCCGGGCTCTGCTGGCGTTGATACTGATGGAGATGGCGTCGACGACAATTTTGTAGGCATTACCTCAAATGCTGGTGACGCAGATATCTGGGGTATAGAATTTGAAGGTCGGGCGCTGCTTGCAAATGATTTTGCAAGGGATGGCGATGATTTGAATTTCGCCTGGACGCTGGGCTATCTCAATGCGGAATACAATGAATTCATTGGCCCCGGTGGTGAAGATGTGTCTGATGAACGGGTCTTTCAAAACACTCCTAAATGGACCTGGTCGGCTAACCTGAACTACTCAACGCCCCTATCAGTTGCCGGAAAAGATGGCCGGATTTCTTTGCTCAATTCGGTATCTTATCGTAGTCAGAGCAGCCAATTTGAAACGCCAAACCCGTTTCTTGATCAGCCAAGTTTCGCCTTATGGGATGCAAGCTTAGTTTGGGAAGATGAGGAGAAGCGTTGGCAAGTGGGAATTCATGCCCGTAACATCACGGATAAGGAATATATCGTCTCTGGTTATAATTTCACCGGTGTTGATGATCAGGGCAATGTGACCCCTGGCCTTGGCCTTGAAGGTACTTTGACGGCCTTTTATGGCAACCCGCGGACCGTCACGGGCTCAGTTGCTTTCCGTTTCTAAATTTGACTATGGTGTAGAGCATGACTGGGGAGCGGGCATTATGCCTGTTCCCCGCTTTTTTGGGTGAGATGATGGAACAGACAAAAATCAAAAACCGATCATTGATGATGGCCATGCTGGTGCTGGTTTATACTTTCAACTTTATTGATCGGCAGATCATTGGCATTTTAGCTGTTCCCATCAAAACCGACTTAGGGCTTTCCGATAGTGAATTAGGCCTAATGGGTGGTTTGGCTTTTGCGCTCTTCTATACCGCACTTGGTATTCCCATTGCCTGGCTGGCGGACCGTAAAAGCCGGACCTGGATTATGACCGTCGCGTTGGGACTGTGGAGTTTAATGACCGCCATTTGCGGTTTTACTCAAAATTTCTGGCAATTGTTCCTGGCCCGTTTAGGTGTTGGCGTTGGAGAGGCTGGTGGTGTAGCGCCGGCTTATTCTCTTATTGCGGATTATTATCCACCCAACCAAAGAGCACGCGCTTTAGCCATTTATTCTTTCGGTATTCCTGTGGGGAGTGCCATTGGCATCGTGTTTGGCGGTATTATCGCCGATCTGATCAACTGGCGTGCAGCCTTTATTATTGTGGGGCTAGCTGGTGTAATCATCGCGCCAATTTTTCGCTTGGTGATGAAGGAACCAGTTCGCGGTGGGTTTGATGGCGGTCAAGCCGCGGTCGCCGCTTCCATAACCGATGTATTACAGCTTTTAATAAAGAAGCCTAGTTTTTGGCTTTTGACATTAGGTGCATCATGCTCATCCATGATGGGTTATGGCCTTTTCTTTTGGCTGCCGTCCTTTCTGGTGCGCTCGCATGGCTTAGAGCTTGTCGATGCATCTTTATTCTATGGGGCGATACTTCTTATCGGTGGTACGGCGGGTATCTGGCTCGGTGGTGTTTTAGGAGATAAGCTGGGAGAGGCTAAGAAATCTGCCTATGCACGTATTCCCGCTGTCGCCTTTATTGCAACTATTCCTTTCTATCTGGCGGGAATTTTAAGCTCATCCCTTGAATTGGCTTTTGCCGTTTTGCTGGTGCCCACGGCGTTGGGGTTGGTTTGGCTTGGGCCAATATTGTCAGCGGTTCAACATCTTGTTCCAGCAAACATGCGTGCCACAGCGTCCGCCATTTTTCTTTTCGTGAATAATCTAATTGGTATCGGGCTTGGCACGGCACTGCTTGGGATGATTTCAGACGCTTTAAATACACATTTTGCTGGAGAGGCTTTACGCTATTCAATCTTAAGCGGCACCGCCTTTTATGTCGTCGCTGCGACCTTATTTCTGCTGGCCGCGCCACGCCTGGTTAAAGACTGGCACCGCGCATAAAAATAAGGACGGGGGCACGTTCCGTCCTTATTTTCAGCAAACAAGGGGTGATTGTTAGTTTGCTGCGAGTTCAATTACAGGTATGTCATTTGAGGCAACATCTTGAATGCGTACACTTGGACGTTTTTTCTCTAATTGTCTAAGGATCTGCTTCAATCTGTCCTCGCTCGTTGTATAAATCATTCTCACTTTCACAACCGCCTTATCAGACGCGAAGCTTGTTGGTAATGCTGGTAATTTTTCCAGCTTATTAATTGTACGCTCTGATGCAGCTCTAAAGGACCTCAATCCTCTTCCTTCTATCTCACCTGTATTTAAGATTTCGCCTGAGGCGCTAATCAAAATATCCACCTCGTGGAGAACATTTTGTTGTGCGTACCGAATACGCGGATAAGTCATGTGTTTGCTGACCAGCTTACTCGCCTCTTGTTTCCAGCTATTCATGTCTTCTGCTGGATCGCTGTAGGCTGGTGTTATTTGGGAAGTGAGTAACAATGCGCTCGTTAAAGCAAAGCCAGATAATATGTGTTTGTACATGATTTCCCTCCTTTTGTATTACTCACGCGGTTGCGCCAGTAATATGATGGACGGAGTGTGATGGAATCTGCGGTCTTGAGTCCTGAACTAAAGCATATTTTTTTTTAAAACTTTTATAACGAAAACATAAATGAAACTGAGATGCCTGATGTGTCGAAGACCTCGGGAAATTCTATTGTAATTGGGCGATTCTGGAGAGGTGTTCAAAGACATGTTTACGCCGTTCCAGCGCTTGCTCGATGAGGGCGGAGAATTCAGGTGTAGATTGGATGTTCTGAAAGCTGAACCTGTCCTTTAAATGTACGCCATGGCTCCACCATTTGGGATTGTATAAAATATTTGGACCTTCATAGAGCGCCTTCTCAAGATATTTGAGCGCTGATGCCTCGTCCCCTAATAAACTATAAATTTCCGCCAAGCTTATGTACTGAGCCCAATGTTGAAAGACCTTTTGGTTGAGCAAGTAGTCCCGCACTTTTATCCAGATAGTAGTTGCAGCCTCCTGCTGTCCCATGTCTGCATATAAACTTGCCGTCATCAATGCCAAGCTGATATTGTTCATGTTGATGACAATGTCTTGAGTTGGGGTTTTTGTCGGGAAATATTCTCCATAAAGTTTGGAAAGCGTTTTTAAATCTCCCATTGTCCATGCAAAATGCATTGCCAGATAAACAGTAGTTTGGTCATGATTTGTGGTTTTGATGAGATCCAATAGATGACTGAGATAACTTGGATACATCCCATCTATTAGATGCCTTTGCCATTCCCAGTTGTCTCCATAATATTTTGCAAAATATTCTGATGCGATGTCCTTTTGGTCCAGCTCAAGATAGAACTGACCAAGTTCATAATTGATGTCGGTATTTTGCCCATATTCTAAACCTTTTAAATAGGCCTGATACGCTTGAATGAAGTTTCCTTGGGAGCGGTACAGTCTACCATTTAAGACATGAGCCTCAATATAGTCGGGGTAAAGCTCCAGTAAATTTTTGAGGACGAGGCGGCTTTCTTCGTAGCGTCCCTGCCACATCATTAATCGCGCTTTCAACAAAAGGACATCGCGATTAACAGGCGCTATTTTCTGTGCTTGCTCGATATAATATTGAGCGTTTTCTCCCATGCCGTGTTCGATGTCTAATTGAGCCAAAGAGAGAAATGCTTCGTAATTATTAGGGGAGAGCTGAGTGGCTTTTTCATAGGCGGATTTGGCTGCGAAAAATGTCTTTGATGTGTTTAAAGAGGGGCGCATTTCAGCTTCTATCAGCCAACCGGATGCTAGGTAACTTAGGCCCAAATCCGGATCGAGGCTCATGGCGCGGTTTATATGGTATCGCGCTTGTTCAAGAGGCCCTGCATCTATGTTATTTAAAGCAATGTGGTTTATTGAATGTAAAATAATATAAACCATCCCTAATCTGGCATGCGCTAAGGCCATATCAGGGTCGTAATCAAGAGCAGCACTAAACTCCTCCTGCGCCATGAGCAAATAGTCACGTGTTTGACGGACTCTTTGAGCTAGGCTGTAGCGCCTGAAATGCGCAACGCCCCTTAAATAAGCTTGTATCGCGAATTGATTATCACTGGCACCGTCCAGATTTGAATGCTCTATAAGGGCTTGCATTTGGTCCGTGATTTGGGTGGCAATGTCTTGTTGCACGGGAAAATTAAGGTTGGCTTTGCTGTTGAATGCACGGGTCCACAGATTGAAGCCTGACTGCACGTCGACTAGGCGAAGCGTCGTTCGCAAAGTGTCTTGGTCTGTTTTTCTAACCGTTCCTTCTAATATATAATCAAGATTTAGCTTCTGTGCAGTTTTCAGCAAAGACTTGCTAGAGGAGTTGAACCGATCGCTGCCCGCCTGACTTAATATGTGAATGGGCAATTTTTGATCTATATCGTGGCTAATTTGCTCCAAAAGTCCTTGAGCGAATTGTTTCTCATCAGGATCGTTGGAAATGTTTTCTAATGGCAATATAGCCAATTTCGCACCCTTGTACGCGGAGGGTGCCCAGAATGAGAAAATGGCGCCGAGGGCGATAAGAGCAATTAAAATGAACAGTCCAAAGAATTTGGCAATTCGCAGGGTTTTTCCCGAATACACTTCTTTTAACGGTGGGGTTTGAACCAATGGTGATTTTATCAGCCGATAACCGCGCTTAGGTATCGTTTCAATACATCTCTCGGTATGAGCGTCATCTTTTAATGCTTTTCTAAGTCGGGAAATGGTTGTGCCAAGGCATTGGTCAGCGCCATAGGCCCCGTTCCATATTTTATCGATCAACGCACCGCGACTCATTACATCGCCCGGATGGGTAGCCAATTCAGCGGCTAATTCTATCACCTTGGGTTCAAGATGTTTTTCCCCATCAGGGCCGGAGATCACATTCCGATCTAAATCTATCGTATATTGAGCGATGCGTATCTCGCCCTGCTTTTTTTGCGCTGGGCTTTGCATCTTACGCCTCCAATGTAATGCACCTTATCATAAGAGTATGCGATTCTCTAATGCGAACGTCATTCCATCGTGTCTCGTTTCGTCAAACGCAGGTAGGCAACGTTTCGTCGTGAACTTATTGAGCGCTTGCCTATGTCTTGGCATTTGATTTTCGATGGTGGTCTTGCATATACGAGATGATCAGTTTTGAGCGCATATTCGGTTTGGGAAAATGAATGCGTAGGTTTTAGGTTGAAGATGCAATTCAGAACGGTCAAAGTACGGCTGGATGTGAGAACCCATAGGGGGCAAAGCAAATTTAAGGGCGTGAAATGAGTAAAGTAAATGCGGTGATTGGCGTGGCATTCATGGTTGCCATGACATTAATAAATAGTGCGCAGGCGGATGACTTTGGCTCCGGGGCACGTAAATTCCAACAGTTAAATGATGATAAATTGGCAGCGCCTAATGTGTATCGTAATGCTGACGGTGCGCCTGGACCACAATATTGGCAGCAACGCGCGGATTATAAAATCCAGGTTAAGTTGGATGAGAAGGCTAAGTACATAAAGGCCTCTGAAACAATTACTTACACAAATAATGCCCCGACAAGCCTGCGCTATCTTTGGGTTCAGTTGGATCAAAACCGGTTTAAAGCGGACTCTCTCGCCGTGCGCTCTGAAACAGCACAGAATGCCGGTTCAAGACGTGATCGTGCAGGTGAGGGCGATAGTTTGAGCTATGCCGCTTTGCGCCGGCAGCAGGCGATTAGAGACGGTGATCATGGCTATAAAATCATGGCTGTTAAAGATGCCTCCGGCAAAACGATGCAGTACACCATTGTTGATACGATGATGCGCATTGATTTGCCGCGCCCGCTGCGCACAGGTCAAAGCACAAAATTCTCGATCGACTGGGGGTTTAATATCATTGAAGAGGCAGCCATTGGTGGTCGCGGTGGCTATGAACACTTTGACAATGAAACTTATCTCTATTTCCTCGCCCAATGGTTCCCGCGTATGGCTGCTTATACTGATTATGCGGGTTGGCAGCATAAAGCCTTCTTAGGGCGTGGTGAATTTACACTCGAATTCGGCGATTATGATGTCGAGATTACAGTTCCTGCTGATCATATTGTCTCGGCAACGGGTAGGCTGCAAAATGCTGATGATGTACTGACGAAAGTTCAGCGCGCCCGTTTGAAACAGGCAGAGACTTCTAAAAAACCTGTATTCATCGTCACACCGGAAGAAGCTAAGGCCAATGAAGCTGAAGGCACGAGCAGGACTAAAACCTGGCGGTTTAAAGCAGATAATGTGCGTGATTTTGCATGGTCTTCATCACGGAAATATATTTGGGATGCCCAGGGCTTTAATCAGCCAGGTGCGAAGCATGAGAAGGTCATGGCTATGTCCTTCTACCCCAATGAAGCTGAGCCGATCTGGTCAAGATATTCGACGCCAAGTGTGATTCACACCATGGAAGTTTATTCCCGTTATAGCTTCCCTTACCCCTATCCCACGGCGCAATCCGTGAATACTTGGGAACGCGGCGGTATGGAATATCCCATGATTACCTTCAATGGTCGTCGCCCGACCGAGGATGAGAAATCCGGTGAAGTTACTTATTCCCGTAACATCAAATATGGCCTCGTTGGTGTAATCATTCATGAGGTCGGTCACACCTATTTCCCGATGACCGTAAATTCTGATGAACGACAATGGACCTGGATGGATGAAGGGATTAACACATTCCTGGAATATCTGGCAGAACTTGAGTGGGAAGAAAATTTCCCGGCTTTTGGCGGCAAAACGAATGTGTTGGATGTGATTCCAAGCTATATGACCAGCAGCAATCAAGTGCCGATCATGACGCAATCCGACAGCATCCTGCAATTTGGCCCCAATGGCTATGTAAAGCCTGCGGCTGCTTTTACGGTGCTGCGGGAAACCGTGATGGGCCGTGAATTATTTGACCATGCCTTCCGGGAATATGCCCGGAGGTGGATGTTCAAACGCCCAACGCCTTCTGATTTCTTCCGTACTATGGAAGATGCGTCTGGTGTGGACCTTGACTGGTTCTGGCGCGGTTGGTTTTATTCAACCGACTATGTTGATGTGTCTATTGATGGTGTGCGTTCTTACCAATTGTCCACGCTGAACCCGGATGTAGAAGACCCAATCAGGCGACAAGAAGCAGCTCGCGATTATCCGGAGCCGCTTCAGCAAAGCCGTAACCGTCAAGAAGGAAAGGTAACGCGTGTTGATCGTTATGAGGAGTTGAAAGATTTCTATAATGAGAATGACGAGTTCACCACATCCAATAAGGACCGAAACAAATACGCATCCAAATTGGACAAACTGGAACCCTGGGAACGTGCTGCCCTTGAAAAGGGCTTGAAAGATAATGACTTTATCTATTTCGTGGATTTCTCGAACAAAGGTGGTCTTGTCTCGCCAATCCCGCTAACGCTGCATTATAAGGACGGCAGTTCAGAGGATTATATGATCCCCGCTGAAATTTGGCGCCGTGATGCAAATCAAGTAACCAAATTGATCATGCGTCCCAAAGAGATTGTGTCTTTTGAAATTGACCGTCACCATCAGACGGCTGATGCAGATTTCTCTAACAATTACTTCCCGCAGAAAATGGTCCCATCTCGTTTGGAATTATTCAAACGTAAATCTAAAAATCGAGATCTGATGGCCGACATGCTTGTTGAATTGAAGAGCAAAGAGAAGGAAAGCGTTAAAAATGAAAGCGCCAACGTTCTAGAATCTGCAAGTGATGACTAATCCTGCTAAAATATATGTGTGTCGGAAAGCGGCTGTGCTGCTTTCCGGCATTCTTTTCTTTCTATCGGCATTTCTGAGTGTCGATGCCCACCGCCTGCCGGTTACGACAAGCGAAGTCAACTGGAATGAACGAACATCCAACCTGGAAATTATTCACTATCTCCATGTACATGATGCTGAATTAGGGTTGGCGCGCCTGCTTGGCGATCCCGATGTGTCTCTTCAGGAGCTAGAGACGCGGGCCAGACTCGCTCTATATGTTGAAGAGCACTTCGCTTTAGAGTCGCCAGGCGGAGAGAGGCTGCCTCTTCAGATTATTGGCGTGGAAGCAGATGGCGATTATGCCCTTGTCTATCAAGAGGTGAAGTTGGACAAGCAACCTATGGCTTTGATTGTCAGTTCAAGCATTTTGCGTGATATTATTCCAGGCCAGGAAAACCGGGTGAATGTTAAACTTTTTGATATCGTTCAAAGCATTATTTTCCGTGATAATGACGACGAGAAGCTCGTTCAGTTCTAATCAAGCCGCTTGCAATTGGCCCTTCTTTTGTTTAACCCCATTTCTAGATGGTGCCCATTTGGGGTGAAAGGGAATTTGGTTCCAAAGCCAAAGCTGTACCCGCAACTGTAGATGGCGAGCGCCCATTCCATAGACCACTGAAACAGATGTTTTGGGAAGGCCGGAATGAAGCGTGATGACCCATAAGCCAGGAAACCTGCCATCGCGTCGTCCTTCACCGGACCGGGCTTAGTCATGGTGAGCGGGATAAGCGTTGAGACGACACCTAATCGGCCATTTTGGTCTGAGTTAAACAGGATGTCGTCATGCGCAGACAAGGTAGATTTAATTATAAGACCCGTGGCGGTATCCCTCTATCCGGAGGTAATCCCGCACATATGTCCCTTGTAAAACTTACACTTTTTTCCCTAAGCGCTTTGGCTTTTTCGTCTCAAGCCGGCATGGCGCAAGAAGGCGTTGATGATGAAATCATCATTACAGGTACAAAAATCCCAACAGCGCTGGAAGACGCGGTCACTGCGGTATCGGTTATCACTGCAGACGATATTGAAATTGGACAGATACGTCTTTTATCTGATGCATTGATTTTAACACCGGGTGTCCAGGTTAATCGTTCAGGTAGCTTCGGTGGTGTGACAAGCGTTTCTATTCGTGGGTTGCCCAGCGAACTGACGAAGCTGGTTGTGGACGGTGTTGAGGTCAATGACCCTTCAACCTTTGAAAACTCTTTTGATTTAGCGACGTTCGATACAGCCGATATCGAACGCGTGGAAATATTAAGAGGCCCACAATCAACACTTTATGGCTCCGACGCCATCGCTGGCGTGATTAATGTGGTAACGCGTACAGCATCTGATGGATTGTCAGGCAAAGCTTATGTTGAAGGTGGGTCCTTTGGCACCATCCGTGGTAGCGCGACTGTTAGAGGTGGTAATGAAATTCTTTCAGGTGCTGCGACGTTCAGTGGCGCTTATACGGACGGCATCTCTGCTGCTGATAAAGATAACGGAAATGAAGAAAATGACGCTGCGCGTTATCTAAAATTTTCATCAAAGCTGCACTTTGCCCCTGTAGAGGATATCAGTCTAGATGGTGTGCTGCGCTATCGCGATACCCGTGTTGAATTTGATGAATTCGATTTTTTCCTTGGCCCCATTGATGCGGATAATGTCACGAAGACAGAGGAATGGCTGGGTGCTGTATTCTTAAATATTGGTACGTTGGATGGTCGCCTAAACCATCGGTTATCTGTTGCCTATAATAAGGCCGAACGGGAAGACATCGCCACTTTCGCATTTGATGGGGAAGGGGAGCGTCTATCCTATGAATATCAAGGCGATTTTAAGCTGAACCATAAGGCAACCTTGCTTTTTGGCGCTGAGCGGGAAACAGACAAAAGCCAAGTTTTTCTGGGTTTTGGGGCAAGTGATGAAATTCATATCACTAGCGGTTATGGCTTAGCCCAAGTCCAACCGGTAGAATGGTTGGACCTCTCATTTGGCCTGCGCCATGACGCAAATTCCCGCTTTGGCGGGGAGACTACAGCGAGTGGTGGTGGCGCTATTCATCTTCCATATAATGTCAAACTTCGCGGCAGTTATCAGGAGGGCTTTCGTGCGCCAACAACAAGTGAGCTGTCTTTCAATTCTGACTTAGATCCGGAAAAGTCTACGGGGTGGGATATTGGTTTGGAAATGGCCTTTAACCGGGACGATATTCGCTTCGCTGCCACTTATTTTTCTCAAGGCGTGACGGATCTGATTTCCTTTGATCCGCTTCTGTTCATCCCGGTGAACCTTGAATCATATGAAAGTGAAGGCGTGGAAGTCACTGCTTCTTACAGCCCTGTGGAAGAATTGAGTTTTGAAGGCTCATACACTTATACGGATGCGCGCAACATCAGCCTTGATAGTCGTGCTTTACGCCAACCAAAACATCGGGCTTTATTGACGATAAATTACAGGCCAATTGAAAAGCTCCAACTCTCAACCCGGGTTTATTTTAACGGGCGGGAGTTGGATTTTGGACAGGTCGATGTGGACCGTTTTACCACGGTGAGCTTCAACGCCTCTTATGGGCTAAGTGAAAGTGTTGAAATATTTGGTCGCGTTGAAAATCTGACGGATAAAAATTATCAGGATATCGCTGGCTTTGGGACACCGGGCGCTTCAGCCTATGGCGGAATAAGGACGCGGTTCTAATGAAAAAGCTTCTGGCATCATTGGGTCTTGCTTTGCACTTGATGGTGCCAGACGCTTTTGCGCAACCACATCAATCCGTGGTTTCGCTGGATTATTGTGCTGACCAATATGTTTTAGCCTTAAGTGAGCGCAAAGATATTCGTGCATTATCGCCAGCGGCGCAATCCTCCTACTCCTATTACCGCGACTTATCTTCTGATATCGATCAGGTACGCCCTGAGGCGGAAGCAATATTAGAGATGGCCCCAACCTTGGTTGTTCGTCAGTGGGGCGGCGGTTTTCAAACACCTGAGCTGTTGAATAAATTGGGGATTGAAATGGCGCAAATCAGTTTTGGGACCGATTTAGCGCATGCTGAAGCTAATCTATTGGCTATGGGCGAGGCTTTAGGCGCGTCTCAAAAGGCTGAGGCTTTGTTGGCAAATATGCAAACTAGGTTGGCGCGGATTGATAAGGCTGTGGCGCAGAGGCGTATCAAGCGCCGTGCATTATATTTGACCCCTGGGGGTGTAAGCGCCGGGCAGGGGACTTTTGTTGATGATTTGATGACCCGTGCGGGTGTCATCAATATTGCCGCAGAAAATGGTGCTAAAGGATGGCCGGACGTTAAATTGGAAGAATTGGCGCTCAATCCACCGGATATGATCATTACGGGCTTTTTTGACCTAGGCGCTGAACAGCCCAGTCATTGGTCCATCGCCCGCCATAGCTTTCTGCGTCAATTGTTTAAAGACGTTCCAACGCTTCACCTCCCCGGCCGCTTAATTGCCTGTTCCGCTTGGTTTGGGGTTGAGGCTGTGGAACAAATTTATGAGGCTTCACAAAGCCCCTTCATTGCTGAGGCCCATCATGATCAGTGACGTGAAATTGAATGTTATGCTGACTATCATGTTGCTTCTGGCGACCCTTGTATCTTTGACGGTCGGGCAGGCCCCGCTGAGTATTGGGGACGTAATTCAAGGTCTCTTCGGCCAAACGATAGATGATGCGCATAGGGTTATTGTTCAGGATATCCGCTTGCCCAGGGTCCTGACAGGCATTTTAGTCGGCGCGACCTTGGGTCTTGCGGGTGCTGCATTGCAGGGGTTGCTTCGTAACCCTTTGGCCGATCCCGGCGTCATTGGTGTAAGCGCGAGCGCGGGTCTTGGCGCAGTCCTGGCCATTCAATATGGATTGGCGGCTTTAAATGCATTTTTTGTGCCCGCCATGGCGATGACTGGTGCGTGTTTGTGCACTATAGCTCTAAGCCTTCTTGCACGACGCGATAGCAGTGTCTTGACGCTTATTCTCATTGGCGTGGGGCTGAATGCACTGGCTGGCGCACTCACCAGCCTGGCTATAAATTTTTCGGAAAACCCATTTGCACTATCAGAAATGGTTTTGTGGCTTTTAGGCGCTCTAACTAATCGATCCTTCACGGACGTGGGATTGGCCCTGCCATTCATGATTTTTGGTGCTTTCTGTTTGTTCTGGGCGGGTCCAGCGCTTCGAATGCTGACATTAGGGGAAGAGGCTGCACAGGTTGCAGGTGTTCATTTAATGCGTACAAGATGGCTGTGCATTATAGGCAGCGGTTTAAGTGTCGGTGCTGCTGTTGCTGTCGCTGGAATGGTTGGTTTTGTCGGATTGATTGTACCGCATATTGTTAGACCTTGGGTGGGCCATGACCCTCAACGCCTGTTGTTGCCATCCCTGATTAGTGGTGCGATCTTAATTACCCTTGCGGATACGATTGTGCGCTTATTACCAACAACTGCAGAGCTGAAATTGGGTGTTGTGACAGCTCTGATCGGTGGACCTTTTTTCCTCTATCTGGTGGTGCAAACACGAAGGGCGATGCGATGACGAATTTACTGTATGCATCTGCGCTTTGTGCAGAATTAGGTGGAAAAACAGTTCTTAATAATGCCGATATGGCTTTGAAACCAGGGCAATTGCTGGCTGTGATTGGGCCAAATGGAGCGGGAAAATCCTCTTTGCTTCGAGCAGTGCTTCGTCTTCTTCCAATCAGCCATGGGCAGATCAATATCTGTGGTCAGGATATAACCCATGCGGCTCCCCATGAATTATCGCATAGCGTTGCCTATTTGCCCCAAGGGCATGTAGCGCATTGGCCGCTTGATGTGGAAACATTAGTCACTTTAGGTCGTAGGCAAAGACATCACACCTTTGAACACCTTGAGGCTGAAGACGAATTAGCGGTTGAGAATGCCTTGAAGGCAGTTGGTCTGTTAGAATTTCAAAAGCGTGCGGTTGACAGTCTGTCGGGCGGCGAAAGGGCGAGAGCCTTTATAGCCCGTGCTTTGGTAACGCAGGCCCCGATTATACTGGCTGATGAGCCTATTGCCTCCCTTGATCCGAAGCATCAGTTCCATGTAATGAACATTTTCAAAGAAATGGCCGTTAGGACAGGCGTCGGCATTATTGTTGTTCTCCATGACTTATATTTGGCGACGAAATTCTGTGATGCATATATCTTAATGCAGGATGGCCGTAGTACGTCCATTGCAAAGGAAGATCTTTTAACGCGTAAACATGATGTAGAAAACGCATTCGGTGTTGCTTTGAAACATAAGGAAGGTGGGGTTTTGCAGCCGGATGGCCTTATTTGACTATATAGCCCTTCAAAGTTACCGTTAAAGAATTGGGACTGCAATTCGAGGTCAAATTATGAAGCCAATCATGATGCTGTTAGTCTGCATCGGGGTCATAATAGCAGGCCCTAGCTATGCAGGTGCAGATAACGAACATGCGTATAAATTCTCTGTGCAGATATCTAGGCCTGAGCAGCTTCGGCATGCCAATGAACTTTATCGACAGGGCAAATTTGAAGAGTCCCTTCCCTGGTATCGAAGGGTTCTTGAAAAGGAGCTTCCACGCTATACCTCCTATGAAGCTCATACGAATTATTGTGCAGCACTTATTGAAATTGGGGCTTATACACGGGCGAAAGTTCAATGTGAGCAAGCTGTCGCTTTATTGCCATGGAAATGGTCCGCAAGGTTCAATCTAGGGCTTAGCTATCATCATTTAGGTCTCTATGAAGCCGCCATTTCTGAATTTGAATTAATCCTCAAAAAAACGCCTACACATGCTAAGGCAAATAAGGCTTTGAAGGAAAGCAGGCACGCGTTGAAATATTATGCGCCTTATGTGCGGAAAAACGCATTGCTTGGCGGTCAGGCCATATAATAGGCGCTAGCTGAGCCCTCTCGTGCCAGTTACCCCATTATATTATAATAATCTGCCCAATGTTTTTCGGCCGCCAAAGAAATTGCTTTATTTTTCAAAATAAGTCTTTTGTTTTGAGAGTGAAGTAGCGCCTTATTGAAGCTTTTAATCGCTTGGGAATAAAGGGTTAACCCGTGGTAGGCCATGCCAAGATTGTTGTATGCCTGCCAACGCCGTGAGTTTATGGCGATCGCTTTTCTGCACATATTAATGGCTTCGCCATGTAAAGACTGCTCATTGAGCGCGGCGCAGTAATTATTGTAAAGTTGATAACGTTGCCTTCTGGGCACATTTCGCTCAAGCGCGCGTTTGTATATCTTTATGGCTCGGGCGCTATCTCCGTTTGTGAGCGCAGAATCCCCTTCTTTAACGAGAGCTGAATTGCCAATGCTGAGATTTGACCCCAATTCCTCGGCATTAGCCTGATGGCAAAAAACAAGTGAAAACACCAAACTTAAGAGAAAGTATTGTTTCATAATATCCCCCTTAACTATTCGTAAATGTTATCATATTCACTTTATTTATTCAAAAATTACATATTCATATATATGGGAAGGTTGTGGGGAAGGGGGCATAGTGGATTTAGCATATAAAAAAGGCGGCTACTGGAGCCGCCTTTTTTGATATTTATATGAGCTTAGTGAAGCTTGTTTTTTACAGATTTAATCGCGTCATCGACGAGCGATTTCTGTTTCCCACCACCTTTGAGATGGG
>JASFRS010000022.1:0-20710 GCA_050114795.1 Sphingomonadales bacterium | reverse complement strand
TGTTTGAGATTTTTCGCGCCTGGAAAGCGGAATTGGACCGCGGTGCGAATTACCCAACAACAATGTAATTCGCACCGCTGATTTTTTAGTCAGCTAATTCAATAGCCATAGCTGTGGCTTCACCACCACCAATACATAAGGACGCAACACCGCGTTTCTTGCCATGATGACGCAACGCATTGATAAGTGTCACAATAATCCGCGCGCCGGATGCTCCAATCGGGTGACCCAGGGCGCACGCGCCGCCATGGATATTCACCTTATCATGAGCAATACCTAAGTCCTGCATCGCTGCCATTGGTACAACGGCAAAAGCTTCATTAATTTCAAAAAGATCAACATCATCTTTAGACCACCCGGTCTTGGAAAAGAGCTTTTCAATCGCACCAATTGGCGCCGTTGTAAACCACGCCGGTTCCTGCGCGTGTGTCGAATGGCCACGAATAACAGCCAAAGGCTTCAAGCCCTTTTCTTTCGCCTTTGATTGACGCATAACCACCAAGGCTGCCGCGCCATCAGAAATAGAAGACGCATTCGCAGCCGTCACTGTTCCGTCTTTGGCAAAAGCCGGGCGCAGTTGCGGAATTTTATCCAGTTTGGCTTTGCCAGGCTGTTCATCGATAGTGACTTCAATGTCGCCTTTGCGCGTTTTCACCGTTACTGGAGTGACTTCCGCGGCAAAGGTTCCACCTTCAATTGCTTTTTGCGCCCGCTTCAAGCTTTCAATCGCATAGGCATCCTGCGCCTCACGGGTGAATTGATAATGCTGGGCAGTTTCTTCAGCAAAAGTGCCCATCAAACGCCCTTTATCATAGGCATCTTCCAGGCCATCAAGGAACATATGATCCTTAACTTCCCCATGCCCCATGCGGTAGCCACCGCGGGCTTTGGGGAGGAGATATGGTGCATTTGTCATGCTTTCCATACCGCCGGCAATCATAATGTCCGCAGAACCTGCCAAAATCTGGTCATGGGCATCCATCACTGCTTTCATGCCGGATCCGCACATCTTATTGACCGTCGCGGCACCCACATCCATGCCCAGTCCAGCTCCTAAAATTGCCTGACGCGCTGGGGCCTGCCCCTGCCCTGCTGGAAGAACACACCCCATAATGCCCTGATCCACATCGGAAAAATCAAGGCCTGCTTCCTCTAAAGCCGCCTTAATGGCAGCCGAACCCATTTCAGGAGCCGTCAAAGGCGTCAAATCGCCTTGAAACCCTCCCATCGGAGTGCGTTTTGCACCAACGATTACAATTGGATCATCTTGGGTATTCATATGCTTATCCCTTAAGCCGCAGCTCTTTTGGATTTGGCTCTATCTTTCTTGGCTTGTTCAATGCGCTGACGCGCAAGGCTATCGGCAACTTCATTGGTAGGTCTGCCGGACGCTTTGGCTTCAGTGAAAATCTCATCCAATGTAGCACCAATGCCTTCAACCCATTTCATGGAATCCGCCGGCGTCGTGAAACGCCCTTCATATTCCAAGGAGCAGTTCATAATCCCACCGCCGTTAATGACATAATCCGGTGCATATAAAATGCCCTTTTCATTCAGCCGTTTGCCATGTTCATCCCGAGCGAGTTGGTTATTGGCACCACCAGCAATTACCTGTGCCTTGATCTTATCAACACTCTCATCATTGATGATGGCCCCTAAAGCGCAGGGCGCCAAGACATCCACATCTTCGAAAAGAATTTCATTGATGTCGACGGCTTTGGCACCCAGCTCTCTCACCGCACGCTCGACCCTTGATGACTCAATATCTGCGACTTTTAAAATCGCCCCGGCCTCGGCCAATTCCCGTGCGAGGTTAAAACCTACATTACCTAAACCTTGAATTGCAACTGTAACGCCTTTTAAATCATCACTACCGAATTTGGCACGCAATGCAGAGCGAACACCTGAAAAAATGCCATGCGCTGTATAAGGTGATGGATCACCTGATGCCGCTGTACCTGTGTCCAAGCCAACAACATAAGATGTTTCTTCTCGCACATAAGCCATATCTGCCGTGCTCATCCCAACGTCTTCTGCTGTGATATACTGACCAGCAATCCGTTCCACAAATCGACCGAAAGAGCGCATTAATTCAGGCGTTTTGTCCTTTTTCGCATCGCCAATAATGACAGCCTTACCACCACCCAGCGCAAGGCCAGCCATAGCGTTTTTATAGCTCATGCCGCGTGAGAGGCGCAGGACATCAACAATGGCCTCCTCATCACTGGCATAATTCCACATGCGGCACCCACCAGCCGCCGGGCCGAGAGCCGTTGAATGAATAGCAATAATTGCCTTAAGCCCCGCATCAGGATCAGAACAAAATACAACCTGTTCATGGTCGTCAAAGGCAATATTGGAAAATACTGTCATAGCCCTACTTTCTATAGTTTTGCCTGCCTTAAGCAGCGGCTTCGTTCGAGTTTTGACCCTCTTGGCTTTGAGTCAATTGTGCGAGTAATTCTTCGCGTTCCGCAGCAATGCGTTTCACGCTGGCCTCTTTGACCGGCCCAAAGCCACGAATGCGATCAGGCAGCGCTGCAATTTTTACAATGATTTCATGGGTCTGAGTCGTCATCTCACCCAAAAGCCGGGTAATGAGTGCTTCATAGTCTTCAATCATTTGCCGTTCCATACGACGCTCTTCAGTCTTACCAAAGATATCCAGTGCCGTGCCACGCAATGATTTCATACGTGCCATCAGCTTAAACGCCGGCCAGATGAACCACCCAGGGAAAGTCATCTTCTTTGGGCGTCCTGTTACGGGGTCAGTTTTGGATAATAGCGGCGGTGCCAGGTGGAATTTAAGCTTGGCAACATTAGTGAATTGCCCCTCTAGCTTCTTCTTGAAATCACCTGTTGTATACAGACGAGCCACTTCATATTCATCTTTGTAGGCAAGCAGCTTGAAATAATTACGCGCGACCGCTTCGCTTAATTGCGTGCCTTCAAAGCCCAAACCGGCCTCAGCCTTACGCACCTTTGCGACAAAATCGCTATAGCGTTGGGCATAAGCTTTATCCTGATAATCCACCAGGAAAGCTTCACGTTTAGAGATAATTTCATCCAGTGTTTTAGCAAGTGGTGCCGGATCAATTGCCGGATTGGACAGGCGTGCTTTTTCAATAACGATTTCCGGATCATGCGCCATCAACCGACCCCAGTTGAAGGTATCCAGGTTGAAGTCAATAGCCACACCATTCAAGCGAATAGCCTGCTCAATGGCATCCAAGCTGATCGGCACAAGACCTTTTTGCCAAGCAAAGCCGAGAACAAACATGTTGGTAGCAATCGCATCACCCATCAACGTCGTAGCCAATTCCGTTGCTGGCATGAAATCGGTTTTGGATTTTAATGTCGTGCCGCGAATAGCACGCTCGATCTGCCGTTCACGGAAGTCAATATTCCGGTTCCGGACAAAGTCTGCGACTGGCGTGACATGGGAATTCACAACGGCCGCACTATGTTCCTTATGCAGCAGATCAACCGCTGCCGGACCTGCTGCAACAATGGAATCGCAGGCTAAGAGCAAGTTGGCGCCACCCGTCACAATTTTAGGTGAACGTAAATGCTCCGGTGTTGGTGCTACGCGAACATGCGATAAGACTGCACCTCCTTTTTGGGCCAGACCAGTCATATCCGCCATGCGGCTGGCGTGGCCTTCCAGATGCGCTGCCATGCCAAGGATCGCACCGATCGTAAGAACGCCCGTCCCGCCGATGCCTGTAACCAAGATATTATAATCTCCCGTCAATTCAGGCACTTGCGGAAGCGGAATTTGTGAGAAAATATCTGCACCATCAACTTTTTCAGGCTTACGCACATCACCGCCATGGACGGTTACAAATGACGGGCAGAAACCTTTCACGCAGCTATAATCTTTATTACAGGTCGACTGGTTAACTTGACGCTTACGGCCCCATTCCGTTTCTAGCGGTTCAATCGATACGCAGTTGGATTGATCTGAACAGTCGCCGCAGCCTTCGCAGACCAGATCATTAATAAATGCACGTTTGGCCGGGTCAGGGAATTGGCCCCGTTTACGGCGGCGACGTTTTTCCGCAGCACAAGTCTGGTCATAAATAATGGCGGTAACGCCCTTTTCCTCACGCAGGTCGCGTTGAACTTTCTCAAGGTCATCACGATGGAAAAGCTCAATCCCGGCCGGCATTTTCTCAGCTTTCGGATCGTCGTATTTCTCAACGTCGTCGGAGACCAGAACGATCTTTTTGACGCGTTCAGCCTGAAGTTGTTCAGCGATTTGCGGCACTGTTAGCTGACCATCCACATGCTGACCACCTGTCATAGCGACAGCGTCATTATAAAGGATTTTATAGGTCACATTGACATTGCCAGCGACAGCTTGACGGATCGCCAGAATGCCGGAGTGGAAATAGGTTCCATCGCCCAGATTGACGAAGACATGATTGTCTTCGCTGAATGGCGCCTCACCAACCCAGGTTACACCCTCCCCGCCCATTTGGGTAAAGACGTCAGTTTCCCGATCCATCCACATCGCCATGATATGGCAGCCAATACCTGCTAAAGCCGTCGACCCTTCAGGCACCTTCGTGGACGTGTTGTGCGGGCAACCTGAGCAAAAGTAAGGCTTACGTATAATAGGCGGCTCATAGCCGTCGCGGCGTTTTGCACGCTCTGAGAAATAATAGAGCTTCTCTTTAATCCGCTCAGATGTATGTAATTTATTGATGCGCGCAGCAATCACATGAGCAATTTGACCAACAGTCAGCTCATTTTCAGCAGGTAATAGCCAATTACCGCTTTCATCAAATTTTCCGACAACACGCGGACGCACCTGGTCGCGCCAGTTATAAAGCTGCCATTTCAATTGATGTTCAATGAACTCGCGCTTTTCTTCAACAACGAGGATTTCTTCCAAACCTTCGCAAAAATGACGTGCGCCTTCCTGTTCCAGCGGCCAAGGCATACCCACTTTATAAAGGCGCAGACCGATGTCGGCAGCGCGCTCTTCATCAATGCCCAACTCATCCATGGCTTGCATTACATCAGCATAGGATTTGCCTGTGGAAATAATACCGAGTTTCGGGTTGGGGCTATCCCATATAATACGGTCAATCTTATTTGCCCGTGCAAAAGCCTGCGCCGCATAACCCTTATAGCGCTGCAAGCGCCAGTCCTGTTCCCGCCACACATCATTTAAGCGAATGCCAAGTCCGCCTTCTGGCAATTCAAAGTCTTCAGGAATGATAATATCGCGCATTTCAGGGGCCAGCAGAACTGTGCCCGCTGACTCAGCCGTATCTGCAGTTGCCTTAAAACCTACCCAAGTGCCGGTAAAGCGGGACATGGCGATGCCTAAAAGGCCATATTCCACATATTCCTGCACGCTCGCCGGATATAGGAAAGGCATATAAGCGGCCATGAAATTATGGTCGGTCTGATGCGGGATTGTTGAGGACTTCGCCCCATGGTCATCGCCGGAAATGCACAACACACCACCGTGCTTCGTTGTGCCCGCCGCATTAGCGTGACGTAACACGTCCATAGAACGGTCAACACCTGGACCCTTGCCATACCAAAGACCAAAGACGCCATCTAATTTGCTTTGAGAGCGCACGCCCACATGTTGGGTGCCCCAAACAGCCGTAGCAGCCAAGTCTTCATTGATGCCTGGGTGAAAGATGACGTTGCTAGCGTCAAGGTACTTGCGCGCGCGCCACAGCTCCTGATCATAGCCGCCGAGTGGTGAACCACGATAGCCAGAAATAAAGCCACCTGTGTTCAAACCCATCGCGCGGTCACGTCGTGCTTGTACGAGAGGCAGGCGAACCAAAGCCTGTACGCCGGTCATAAAGACCTGACCTTGTTCCAGGCTGTATTTATCATCCAGGGTGACTTTGCTCATCAGCATAGCGTTGTTATCCATTCTGGCTTTATAATAGGCTACTTCTATGAATATCTCATATTAAGCGCGAAATTTGCGGTCGTTGTTTTTACGCCGCGCGAAAAAAGAGCGAAGTCTTTGGGGTCAAATTTGAAAGACCAATACAGATTTTGATGCTGCGACGCAGCATAGGCCACAGAATGAAACCCTGCGGCCACGCAATATTCTGAGTCTATCGCTCTTGAAGCTTTAGAAGCCTTTTGAGAAAAATATGGCGTTTAAAACCAATTTATTGGTGCCATACCAATAGCCTCTAAAAGCCGGGTTATCTGCAAATAATATAACAGATCCTGCATGAAAACGCTCTGCAATTATTGCGGGCGTCCCTGCCATTAGGCGTTGGTCTTCCTCTGAGGCATATCCTGAAATGAGAGGATCTTCACCATAAGCGGCCACAGTTGCATAGGGATCTTCATGGCGTTGAAAAAAACCTTCCATATCGCGATGAACTGGAAGTCGTGCGGACGTTAGGCCAAAAGCTATGGGATGAGTGACATCCGCATCCGTGACAAAAACCGCACCGGCGATACGCCGGCGAGCCTCATTTTCCGAACGCTGGGCAAATGGCAAACGTTCAGCTTTGTTATTCTCTTCTTCTTTAAGGACTTTTGCATTGCCAAAACCGTTTTCCGCAGCCCACCCGGCAGCGTCCTGCGTTGCAATCAACGTCCCCCCGGTTGCAACCCAATTGCGCAATATAGCAATCTGACGTTCGTTAAGTGGCGGTGTGCCATCTGGCAAAATAAAATGTGTATAAGCAGCAAGATTGAGCCCATCAAAATCCTGCCCGTCACGAAGGACAACAGGCATTTCCATGCGATAATCCAGCAGATACCACAATTCCCCTGCATCATAAGCGCCCATACCATCACCAGTCATCATTGCAACCTTTGGCTTATGAAGCGCAATCTGTGAGGAACCACCTAAATCGGGGCCATTCGGTGTAAGGCCAGCAGTTGCAGCTTGAACCGATATCCCATCTTCCTCGGCTATCGTTGCAAACAACGCTGGCAATTTAGCCACGACATCCGTGTCATTATTGCCGGGTGAAATGACAATTGCTCCAGGTCTGAACGAACGTCGTCCCGCTGGTGTATCCACTTCCATTGGCCGTGTAGTCGCCCGCGCTCTGACACCCGCATCCAACAAACGATATAAAGCGCGAGGTGCATAATAGCCGTCCCATGCCATAACATAAGCAACTGCGCCTTGTGCTGGCGGTGACGCCTGATGCGTAGGCGCGAACCATTCTTCACCCAGTAGATTACTACGCAAACGGGAAAGCGTTGCAAAATCCAAACCATAAGCAAATGGCAACGTCCAGCCAGAGATATCATAGAAGCTGTCACGGGGGAATTGAGTAAGCTTGTCAAACATACCGCGGATTAGACGATACTGAGCTTGTTTTGCCGGAACCACAAACGCCTCACCAGCTCGAAAATCCAAACCTTCACTAGAAACATCTTTATTCAAGCCATAGGCCTTGATTTGATGCCGCTTCAACAAGGTTAAAAACGCCTCAACACGTTTTGGGTCGCGCGGTGCTGCGAAAACATAGGCCTTCACATCTGCCCGATCCGCTGTATCCAACGCTGATTTGAAAAATGCCTTTTGATGGCGCAGAAAATCACCACGCATTTCATAGGCACCGCGAATGACAGACAGGCCTGAATTCATATGTTGGCGAATATTTTCACGATAAAACTGTGGGCCATTATCGCTATCGATGGTGATTCCTTCAGACCCGGACTGTTCAAACAGCATGCCCACACCTCCCGTCACCAATGGGAAGGTAGAGCCTTTACCGATATAATAATTATCAAAGACTTCTTTTGTGAAATAAGGCCTGGCTTCACTGTCCAATTGTTTCGCAGGATAAGTCGATAAGCGCTCTAACAAGGCTTCAGCTTCTACAGGCACAAGTGGATGTGTTCTACCCTCTTCGCCTGGATGAAAATAATAAGTTTGGTCAGACCCCATTTCATGAAAGTCCACGACCACATTGGGCTTCCAGTCATGATAGACCTTTATCCAGGCTTGAGATTCCGGCTGGGTTAACGGCAACCACTGACGGTTTAAATCAAACCAATAGTGATTTGTCCGCCCGCCAGGCCAGGGAATGCTGTGCTCGCGATGCGCCGGATCAGACACAGGCACTTTCGCGTGGTGCATATTATACCAGGTAGCAGAGCGATCACGACCATCCGGGTTAAAAGTCGCAATATTCAAAATCACACTGTTACGCAGGATGTCGATCCACTCAGCATCCTGAACTGCTGCCAGGTGATAAGCGATGCCCAGCACCGCCTCAATACCGCTGATTTCATCGCCGTGAACACCATAATTTATCCAAGTGACAACAGGCATATTCTCGCTGACTGGTGCGTCACCCTGCGGGTTTGCAAGGCGTAAATGCTCAGCTTTAATTTCCGAAAGCCGCGCATGATTGTCGGGATGAGTGATTATGAGACGTTTAATGGGGCGACGCTCATGGCTATAGCCGATTGTTTCAATCGTGATGCGGTCAGAACGTTCTGCCAGCAATTGGAGATAACCGATGACCTGATCATAACGCACCAATATATCCCCAATCTCATGTCCCAAATAGGCCTCTGGTGTTGGGATAGCGGGGTCATAAGTCGCATCTGGGAAAAAACCTTCCTGCGCCATGGCTGGAATTATATTTGAAGCGACCAAAGCAAAAAACAGCACAACGATCTTAAACACGCGCATAGATACCCTCCCAATATAGATGTTCAGGCTAACCTCAGCATTCGGTCATCTCAAGTGGACAATTTGCGCTTAATCAAAACAAGATGATTGGATTTTGCTTATAATATACAGATGGGGCAATTAAAACGCAGATTGGGGTTCTGGCTTTTAACATCCTATGGCGTAGGGACGACATTGGGTGCAGGCATTTATGTGCTTGTCGGCGAAATCGCCGGGGTTGCAGGATATTATGCGCCACTTTCTTTTTTATTAGCAGGGCTGCTCGCTTTTCCGTCTGGCCTAGCCTTCGCTGAACTATCGGCACGCTATCCTAAAAGCGCGGGCCCAGCAGTCTTTGTGAGCACGGCGTTCAAAACGCCCCATTTGGCTTTGGTCGTCGGTTTACTGGTCGCAGCTTCAGGCGTGGTTTCATCAGCAACATTATTGAACGGCATGGTTGGTTATCTGAATAACTTCATCCAGATCAAACCATGGCTGACGATCGTGACTACGCTTATCATTCTAAGCCTAATCTGCATCTGGGGCATCAAGGAGTCGATAGGACTTGCCGCATTCATCACTGCTATTGAAGCAGGCGCACTTATTCTCATTGCCGGACTAGGTGCGGATCTCGTCGATTTCGACACGGTTATAACAGCCAGCCCCTCAATCCCCTTTTCCGCACTGGGGTTGATCAGCGGCGGGCTGATCGCCTTTTATGCCTTTATCGGTTTTGAAGATATTGCAAGCGTCGCCGAAGAAGTCATTGATGTAAAAAGAAATATACCAAAAGCCATTATTGCAACACTTATCATCACCTGCTTGCTCTATATTTGTGTTAGTTTCACTGCTGTCTTTGCAGTTGGGCCTAAAGCTTTGTCGGAACAATCAGCGCCGTTGGCTTATGTCTTTTCAAAAGCAACGGCTATAAATGACACCCTAATTTCTTTGATTGCAATTCTGGCCATCATCAATGGCGTGCTCATCCAAATTGTCATGGCTTCTCGTATTCTCTATGGCATGGCTGAAGAACGCTGGGTTCCGTCGATCCTTGGTGAGGTTAACGCAAAACGCGGAACACCTGTAAATGCGACTATCTTAGTGACTATTGCCGTGGCTGTTTTTGCGCTCCTTCTACCCCTCGTCCGCTTAGCGCAAATAACATCAAGCCTCATTCTTATCATTTTTTTCATCATCAATTTGGCATTGTGGCGCATTAAGATGACGGACCCAGATTTTTCCGGATTCCAAATACCGAAATGGGTTTTAATATGGGGAATGAGCGGCGCAGCTTTCCTCATATTTGCCAATATCTTATAGATAGTAACTAGAACAGGCTAAGTTGACTGCCTTCGTCGACCCCTTCCTGAAACTCTTCGGTCGGTGTTATTAAAGCTTCATCATCTTCTGCCACACGATTGACCCGGGTGGAAATTGGATGCCAATGGAATTCTTCGGCTTTTACCAAAATCGCGGCGTCCATTGCTTCAACTTCAGCGTTTAACCAAGCAGCATGGCTTTGTTCGTTCAATATGATCGGCATGCGATCGTGCAGATGCGCGATTTCGGGATAGGCATCCCGGGTGATGATCGCCACAGATTGCAGGGCGCTCCCACCATCCGGCCCCTGCCACATTTCCCAAATCCCAGCGAAACCGAATAGTCTCTGGTCTTCAAGATGGATAAACATGGGCTGTTTTCCACCCTTTGCCTGTTTCTGCCATTCATAAAAGCCGTTGGCGGGAACGATTGCGCGGCGCCTTTGATAAGCAGCACGAAAAGAAGGCTTTTCGGCAACGCTTTCGCCACGCGCATTGATAAGGGGTCTTTCAGCAGGTACCTCCTTCGCCCAAGAAGGTACCAAACCCCATCGCATTGGGATAAGACTGCGCTCCCCACGGTCGTCTTTAAACACAACAGGTACAGGCTGCGTCGGCGCTATATTATAACGCGGAGGCAGGTTTAAGCCGCTGGTGACTTTAAAATATTGGCGTACAGCCTCCAGCGGTGATGTCATCATATAGCGTCCACACATAAAGCGCATTATAGTAGCCGCCCTTCTAAATACAAAAGAGGCTGATCTTAAATTATGAGTGATCGCAGCTATCCCCATCGCCCCCATGTGGCCGTTGGTGTCGTCGTGTTGGCGCAAGACCATGTGCTTTTAATCCAACGGGGCAAGCCGCCCAGACAAGGACAATGGTCCATTCCAGGCGGCGCACAACATGCAGGCGAGCGCTTAACTGACACAGCCCTGCGGGAGGTTCGGGAAGAAACCGGTCTGGATGTGGAGTTGGGTGGTCTTATTGATGCGTTGGATTATATCGATCACGACGCGCAAGGTGCGGTCCATCATCATTATACTTTGATTGACTATTGGGCCAATGGACAGCTAGACCAAGTACCACAAGCTGCTGAAGACGCCGCACAGGCAAAATGGGTCGCTTTACGGGATCTGGATAAATTGGAAATGTGGGAAGAAACAGTGCGCATCATAAGAACAGCCGTGGAGCTGGCCAAATGACCCGACCCAGCCCGCGATCCTTAATCGGCCTTATCATATTTCTTGTCGGTCTTGCCCTCTACGTTGGTGCAGTCGCATGGCTTGCCGATTTTTTAGGCGACATGCCCATGTTCTTAGAAATTCTGTTTTATGCGATAGCGGGCATCGCCTGGATTGTCCCGGTCCGCAGTCTTATGAAATGGATGACGAAAGAAAACTAATGCGTTAGACTTTCTCTCATATTGCTTGGGGGGAAAGCGATGTTTTGGCAGATTTCAAATGTAGTAGTGCTTGCTGCACTCTTTACTGCGCATCAAAGTCAGATTGCGTCTATTGACGCAGGGCAATGGGAAACCACCATTTCAATGGACTTGCCCGGCCTGGGCGGCGAAACAAAAACCACCAGCAGCTATTGCGTGAGTGAGGCAGAGGCGGCTGCAGGTCCTGTCCGTATGTTCCAACCAGAAGCAAGCCAATGCGACATCCTCTCCCATAGCTATGGTGAAGGGACGATGGCGTTGGAAATGCTGTGTAAAGCCGATGGGGGTGAAATTAAAATCACTACGATGGGCAGCTTTACAGCAACAACTTATCAGATGACCAGCCTTACTGAAGCGACCTTCGGGGGCCAACCCATGACGATGAACTCAAAAATCACCGGACACTACGTCGGCCCCTGTAATAAGGGCGGCTAAACGCCCTCAATAAGTCGGTAATTTATAGTCCTTAAATTGCTCTCTAAGCGCGGTTTTTAAGATCTTACCTGTGGCGCTATGTGGAATTTCATCCACAAAAACAACATCATCCGGCAGACACCATTTGGCGACGTGGGGCCGAATATGATCCACAATATCAGCGGGACTTACATCAGCACCCGGCTTCTTCACGACAATCAACAAAGGCCGCTCATCCCATTTCGGATGATAGGCACCAATAACCGCAGCCTCAACGATATCAGGGTGGCCGACAGCTGCATTTTCCAGGTCAATTGTGGAAATCCATTCCCCGCCTGATTTGATCACGTCTTTGGAGCGGTCAGTGATCTGCATATAGCCCAGCTCGTCAATCGTCGCGACATCACCGGTATCAAACCAACCGTCTTTCGTCAGGATATTACCGCCCTCACCTTTGAAATAGCTTTCCACGATCCAAGGACCACGCACCATGAGATGGCCGAAAGTCTTTCCATCGCGCGGCAAAATATTTTCCTCATCATCCATGAGGCACATTTCAACGCCATATATCCCATGGCCTTGCTTGGTTTTGATATCAATCTGTTCCTGCAAGGGAAGCCCACTTGCAGCAGCCGTGAGCGTTCCAACTGTGCCAAGCGGACTCATTTCCGTCATGCCCCAGGCGTGATTGACACTTACCTGGTATTTGACCTCAAATGCCTCGATCATGGACCTTGGTGCTGCCGCGCCACCGATTGTAACTCGATCCAGACAGTCAACGCGTTTACCCGTTTCTTCAAGGTAATTCAAAAGCCCCAGCCAAACCGTCGGTACCGCCGCGGTCATTGTGACCTTTTCATTTTCGATCAGGCTATGCAGCGTTTCAGCGTCAAAGAACGGACCGTTTAAAACCAGTTTTGCGCCCATTGCCGCCGTTGCATAGGGGATGCCCCAGGCATTGGCATGAAACATGGGCACAACCGGCATCACACTATCCCGGGATGAAATCGCCAATGTATCGACAAAGCAGATTGAAAACGTATGCAGGACATTTGAACGATGGCTATAGAGAACCCCTTTGGGATTCCCAGTGGTACCCGAGGTGTAGCAAAGACCCGCAGCGGCATATTCATCCAACTTAGGCCAGTCATAATCACCGTCTTCTGCAGCGATCAAATCCTCATAACACAGCGCATTTGGCAGACTGGTTTCAGGCATATGGGCCTTATCGGTCAGGAAGATAAAGGCTTTGATTGATTTAAGTTGGTCCACCATTCCCTCGATAATTTCGACGAAGCTGGTTTCAAGCAGCAAGAATTTATCCTCGGCGTGATTGGCAATATAGGTAATTTGTTCAGGGAACAGCCGAGGATTGATCGTATGCGTGACACAGCCCATGCCGGAAATGCCGAACCAGGATTCCAAATGGCGGTGCGTATTCCAGGCCAAGGTGCCAATACGGTCACCCTCTTCTGCACCAAGTCTCTTTAACGCCTGAGCAATTTTTCGCGCTCTTAATGCAACCTCGCCATAAGTGGTTGCTACCTTTTCACCCTCGGCCGTCATTGAAACAACGGCGACATTAGGGTGATTTATTTCCGCATGCTTGATGATTGATGAAACTAATAATGGCCGATCCTGCATTAAGCCCCGCATGACAACTCCCAACTCCTGATTTGATCTTTTTTTGCAGTTTTTCTTATTAAACAAAATTAGCGTCAAACAATGGCCAATTTCAAATGTACATTTTGCGCGCTATGATAAACATGATAGGGCGGACTATCAGGAGATGAAAGAGAGGTTCTTATGGCGCATCCCAAAAATCTGAAGACAATTTTTACCGCTCTTACCCTTGTGGGCACCTTAGCTATTTCCGGCTGTTCCAGTTCATCATCGACGCGCTCCGTGTCGGCCAACCAGCGCACCCAGACAACAGAAGCCGGCTATGATCAGGAAACCGTTTTGGATGCAGCTAAAGACGTATTTGGTGACGGGGCAGAAGGTCTAGCTGGCGTCATTGAAAACCTCTTTTCAGAGCTGGGCCGCCCCAATGCCTATATCGCCGGTGAAGAAGCTGGTGGTGGTATTGTCGCCGCGCTACGTTATGGTGGTGGCACATTGTACCACAAGATTGAAGGGGAACGCCCTGTCCACTGGGCCGGCCCATCCGTTGGCTTTGAATTCGGCGGGGATGCAGCCAAGGCCTTTATCCTGGTCTACAACCTCTATGATACGCAGAATTTATATCGTCGCTATCCGGCCGCTGAAGGTCAATTCTATTTCGTGGGTGGTTTAGGTGTTAGTTATTATCAAAGGGACGATATCATCATTGTTCCCATCCGCTTAGGCGTGGGCCTGCGCGCGACCGCTAACGTCGGTTATATTAAATTTACTGAGGACCAGACGCTTAACCCCTTCTAAGGGTTAGCTTTTGAATTAGTCAAGAAGACGCAGTCCGATGGCCTGCGTCTTTCCCTCCTGGTTTTGGGTTAATTCAAATTCCACGCGTTGCCCCTCATCCAGCTTTTCAATGCCAGAGCGCTGCAATGCGGTAATATGAACGAACACATCTCTCGCCCCTTCATCCGGGCGGATGAAGCCATAGCCCTTTGCCATGTTAAACCATTTGACTTCGCCAAGAGCCATAGTGTTCAGAGGTCCTTCTTTTGCATAACGACAAGACTTAATCATCGCCGGTCTGAATAGCAAGGGCAATGAATGGCCAGCCCCAATGCTCATCACGGACCGCCAGATAAGCCTTCAATTCCAACAACTCATCATCTTTTATCGCCTGAATTAGCCAGAGCTTACCGATATCATGCGCCTGTTCGGCATCATGGGTTGATGGTTCCATATGGCCGTTGGGGTGTGAATGAAAATGACCAAGCACATGAAGGCCGCACGCTCTGGCATCCTTATGCACCCGAAGCAGGTCTTCAGGTGCCACCTCAAACCGGTCATGTCCACTTGGTGCGATATTTCGCGTAATCACAATATCTCGCACAACACGGCGGTGCTCGACGATATCGCCTAAAAGCAAACCGCAGGCTTCTTGCGGATATGCGCCAAGGCTTGCATCGGCGATAATCTGTTGATGCGCCTTATTTAAAATGACAATTGGTGCGGTTGAAGACACACGCGGCTCCAAATTCATGCTATAGGCAGCCTAAGTTGATTTGGCCCGCGCAACAAGATGGCAAATGCACTAATGGATGAGAAAAAGCTCCTTGTAGAAGAAGGTATTAAGGCGGAACGGCTGGATAAATATCTGGCCGGAGCCGAATTAGGCCTGACAAGAGAACGCCTTAAAAATCTCATCAAGCAAGGACATGTCTTGGTCAACGGACAGAAAGCTAAAGGCCCGTCCTTAAAAATCAACGCCGGAGATGAGCTGCGCGTCACGCTGCCCGAGCCTGAGTCCTATGATGTGGAAGCTGAGGATATTCCGCTTGATGTCCTCTTTGAAGACGAGCAGGTTTTGGTCCTAAACAAACCAGCCTATATGGTCGTCCACCCGGCACCGGGGAATTGGAGCGGGACATTGGTAAACGCCCTCCTGCACCATTGCGGGGAAAACTTAAAAGGCATTGGCGGGGTGCAGCGACCAGGCATTGTTCATCGCCTGGATAAAGATACATCCGGGGTAATGGTGGTCGCGAAGACGGAAGCGGCCAGCCTATCCCTCACAACTCAATTTTCAGACCACAGCATTGAACGACGCTACCGCGCTATCGTGTGGGGTCGTCCCACGCCATTGATTGGAAAGGTCGAAGCACCTATAGGTCGGCACCCCAATGCGCGGACAAAAATGGCTGTGGTCCAAGGCCCGAACGGCAAGCGCGCCTGCACGCATTATAAAGTATTGAAAAGCTTTGGCCCTGCAGACAAGCCTTTGGCGTCCCTCGTCGAATGTCGCCTGGAGACCGGGCGCACGCACCAGGTTCGTGTTCATATGACCAGCTTGGGCCACCCATTGGTTGGTGACGCCGTATATGGCCCTAAAAGAAAGATGGATTACGGTGCGGAAGGCCCCTTCCCTCGCCAGGCCCTTCATGCTTTTTCTTTGGAATTCGACCACCCAATTTCACATCAAAGGTTGAAATTTGAATCTCCACTTCCACATGACATGAACGCGCTTTTACGTTTTTTGGAAACTTCAGGCGAAAAGGCGTATAATAAATAAGAATTTTAATGGGTGGGACGCATGGCTGCAAATCTTCCAACTTTAACGACGGATAGTGGTTTAAGCCGGTATTTACAGGAAATTCGCAAATTTCCTCTGCTGAAACCGGATGAGGAATATATGCTCGCCAAACGCTGGGTGGAGCATGAAGACCCTGAGGCTGCCCATCGCATGGTCACCAGCCATTTACGCCTGGTTGCCAAAATCGCTATGGGTTATCGGGGCTATGGCCTGCCGGTTTCAGAACTTATCTCCGAAGGCAATGTTGGCATGATGCAGGCGGTCAAACGCTTCGACCCAGAGCGTGGCTTCCGTTTGGCAACCTATGCCATGTGGTGGATACGTGCCGCCATCCAGGAATATATTTTACGCTCATGGTCGCTGGTCAAACTTGGCACGACAGCGGCACAGAAGAAATTATTCTTCAATCTGCGCCGCGTCAAAGGACAGATTCAAGCGATTGAAGAAGGCGACCTGCACCCGGAAAATGCTGCAAAAATCGCAGAAAAGCTGAATGTCAGTGAAACCGAAGTCATTGAGATGAACCGCCGCATGTCCGCCCATGACCATAGCCTGAATGCGCCCTTGCGCATTGATGGTGAAGGCGAATGGATGGATTGGTTGGAGGATGAAGGCCCCGGCCAAGAACAGCTGGTTGCCGACGCGGAAGAACTGGATATTCGTCAGACACAGCTTGCCCAAGCCATGGAAAGCTTGAATGAGCGTGAGCAACATATCCTTCGCGAACGCCGCTTAAAGGACAACCCCGCGACTTTGGAAGAGCTAAGCCAGGTTTATGACATCAGCCGGGAACGCGTGCGTCAGATTGAAGTACGCGCCTTTGAAAAGCTGCAAAAATCCATGCTGCAATTGGCGAGGGAAGCGAAAACGCTGCCCCCGACCAATGGCGAAGACTAGGCTTAGCCTGCGAAGGGGTCCTTGACCAAAATCGTATCATCGCGTTCCGGGCTGGTTGAAAGCAGCGCGACCGGGCAACCGATTAACTCTTCGATCCGACGTATGTATTTAATCGCAGTGGCCGGCAAGTCCGCCCAGCTACGGGCACCCTGCGTGGACTCTGACCAACCTTCCATCACTTCATAAATGGGCTCAACACTGGCCTGTGCCGCCATTTCAGCAGGCAGATAATCAATCACTTCACCGTTGATTTTATAGCCTGTGCAGACTTTCAACTCATCAAAACCATCCAGCACATCCAATTTGGTCAGTGCAATGCCCGTAATACCACCAACAGCCACGGACTGACGCACAAGCACCGCGTCAAACCAGCCGCAACGGCGCGAACGACCTGTGACCGTACCAAACTCATGACCGCGTTCGCCAAGGCGTTGACCAACCTCATCCTCTAATTCGGTCGGGAAAGGCCCCGCACCAACGCGGGTGGTATAAGCTTTTGTAATCCCAAGCACATAGCCCAAGCTGCCCGGCCCCATACCGGAACCTGCTGCCGCTTGACCGGAAATTGTATGGCTTGAAGTGACAAAGGGATAAGTGCCATGGTCCACATCAAGCAGCATGCCTTGTGCCCCTTCAAAGAGAAGCTGTTTATTCTGGCGACGCAATCCATCCAATGTACGCCAGACAGGCTTGATGAACTCGGCAATCTTTGGCGCGATTTCAAGCACCTCTGCCATTAATGCGTCTTTATCAATCAAAGGCGCGTCCAGCCCTTTGCGCAGGGCATTATGGTGAGTCAGCAGGATATCCAGGCGATTAGAAATAGCCTCTTCGCTGACCAAATCACACATACGCAGCGCACGACGACCGACTTTATCTTCATAAGCAGGGCCAATACCACGGCGCGTTGTGCCGATTTTCACACCATCGCGCGCATCTTCACGCAGCGCATCCAATTCCCGGTGGAATGGCAAGATGAGCGCACATTGTTCGGCAATCTGGAAATTATCCGCGTTGATTTCAACGCCCTGGCCGCGCAGTGCTTCGATTTCCTTGACTAACGCCCAAGGGTCGACAACGACGCCATTGCCCAGGACCGAAAGTTTACCGGGGCGTACGATACCGGATGGTAACAGGCTTAGCTTGAAGACTTTACCGTCAATAACCAGAGTATGTCCGGCATTATGGCCACCTTGAAAACGCACAACCACATCAGCGCGTTCAGAAAGCCAATCGACAATCTTGCCTTTGCCTTCATCCCCCCATTGAGAACCGACGACGACTACATTTCCCACGGACAAGCCCCTGTTCTTAAAAATTAATCTTCATTATTGACGGCTTTGATTTCACCGCCGGTCAATATATGTGTGCAATTTAAACGCACAGCCTCTTCGCGCAAATCTTGCTCGGGTGCAAGACCTTGTATCGTGACCCAACCCTGTTCGCGCAGGGCCTTACCCTCTTTTCGTGCAACCCCATGCGGGACATAGACTTTCTTTGCCAACACAGGTTTGTCAACGGCGCGGATCAAACTGTCGAGATAAAGTGTAAAGCCGGTGGCCGGTTCAATTTCTCCGCTCGTCGCGCGAATCCCATAGCGCCCACCGCGTCCCAATTCCGCTTTATTACCTTCGCAGAATAAGGAAAACCCGAAATCGCCTTGATAGAAGAAACCGCGTTGTTCGCCAGGATCCAATGTCAGCTCAAATGACGCATTTGCAGCAATTAAAGCTGACACAAATTCATCAATAGCCTGAACCACCCCTGCAGCCTGTTTCGGCAAATCTAGAGATTTCAAAATTTGCACCGCATCCGATGCCGGACCGGCGCAGGTCAATATGGCTTCAAATATGCCGCGTGCGGGTGCCTCAAGTGAAGACAAACCCGCAATATCCTTGGCATCCAAGGCATCATGAATCAGACTAACGGATGCTTTGTCCAGGCCAAGTTCTTTGGCCAATTCAGGAACAAAGCTTGGAAAGACCAAATCAACGCTAATCCCCTCCAAACCGAGGCCTTCAACGGCTTCATTGGCCAGCAGGACAACTTCCAATGCGGCTTCCAGAGAGCGTGGACCGATTAATTCAACACCAGCCTGGCCAAACTGCCGTTCAGGGCGAAGTTGTGAGCCTTTAACCCGCAATGCCGTTCCCGCATAAGACAGACGTAAAGGGCGTTCCACATGGCCAAGCCGTGTCGCAGCAATCCGCGCCACTTGGCCCGTAATGTCAGAGCGCAAGACCATGACCTGCTGTGATTCAGAATCCAACAGCCGAAACATATCTCGCGCTTTTTCAGCAGCCAGTCGACCAGCCAAACCGCTTTCAAACTCGATAAGCGGCGGCATCACTTGTTCATAACCATGAGAGGCGAACCGGTCGAGCAATTGGCGGCGGATATGGTCTGCATGTGCAGCCTCAGGGGGCAGCGCATCGCGCAACCCCTCAGGCAGCAGTCCTTGTTGTGCGGCCCTATCGGCCATGGCAGCTTTCTCCAACTTAGAAAGTTAAGGCCTTCGCTTGGAGCACATGCGGGATTTTTGTCACATTTTCAAGCAAAGCGGCAGGAATATCGCCGTCAATGGAGATTAATGCAAGTGCTTCCCCACCTTGTGTGTTCCGACCTAAATTAAAGGTCGCAATATTCACCCCGGCGGACCCGAGCGCTGACCCCAATTCACCAATAAAGCCCGGTTTATCATCATTGCGGATATAAAGCACAGATTGAGCCAATTCCGCTTCGATCCGCACCCCATGAACATCCACAATCCGCGGGGAGGCATTAGCAAACAGAGTACCCGCCACAGTCCGCGTCTGACGTTCCGTCTTCACAGTCAAGCGAATGAGGGTGTGGTAATCGCTTTCGCGGTCATGCTTAACCTCGGCGATGTCAATATCCCGTTCTTTCGCAATGATAGGCGCATTAATCATGTTCACACTATCCAGCAACGGACGCAGGAGGCCCGTTAACACTGCCGCTGTAATTGGCTTTGTGTTCAATTCTGTGACATGGCCATCATATTCGATAATGACTTCGTCCAATGCACTTTCGGTAATCTGTCCGGCAAAGCTGCCCAATTGTTCAGCCAAAGTCAGATAAGGCTTCACTTTCGGTGCGTCTTCTGCAGACAGGGACGGCATGTTCAATGCATTAATGACCGCACCATTTAACAGATAATCAGAAATCTGTTCCGCCACCTGCACAGCCACATTTTCCTGCGCTTCCGTGGTGGAGGCACCCAGGTGCGGTGTTGCAATCAGATTAGGCAAACCAAAGAGTGGACTTTCCTTAGCCGGTTCAACCGCAAACACGTCCAATGCGGCACCAGCCACATGGCCGCTTTCCAGACCTTCTTTCAAAGCTTCTTCATCGATCAAACCACCGCGAGCGCAGTTTATAATACGCACACCGGATTTCATCATCTTGATAGCTTCTGCACTAATGATACCGCGGGTCGCATCAGTTAAAGGTGTATGCATTGAAATAAAATCAGCGCGTTTAAAGAGGTCTTCCAATTCAACCTTTTCAACGCCCAAATCAATTGCACGTTCCGGTGTCAGATAAGGGTCAAAAGCAATGACTTTCATTTTCAAGCCATGAGCGCGATCGGCAACGATAGAACCGATATTCCCACAGCCAATAATGCCTAGAACTTTCGCATAAAGCTCCACGCCCATGAATTTGGATTTTTCCCATTTGCCTTCATGGGTGGAAGCATTGGCCTGTGGGATTTGTCGGGATACAGCCATCATCATGGAAATGGCATGTTCAGCCGTTGTGATGCTGTTACCAAA
>JASFRS010000021.1:0-20737 GCA_050114795.1 Sphingomonadales bacterium | reverse complement strand
TTATAATCCAAATGCCGCTCCGGGTTATGCAAATGCGCAGAATTTCAATAATTGCCTGCAGACACGTGAATATCAGAGCGTCGTGATCATCGGCGGGCAGGAACAGGAAGCCTATGGAACCGCTTGCCTGCAACCTGATGGAAGCTGGCTTCGTGGTCCGGCACAGATTGCTCCTCAATATTAAGTGAATTTCCTCTTGCATCGTCCCCGATTGCAAGCCTTCTACGCCGCCCCATAGATAGGGGCGGCGTTTTTTTTAAGGCACCAACCGTCTGTATAAATGCCAGGATGCGTGGCCGAAGACTGGAAGAACAACGGCAAGGCCGACCAGTAAAGGTAGACTTCCCAAAAATAGACCAAACGTAATCGTGACCCCCCATAGCATCATGACGGGAAAATTCTGTCTGACCGCTTTATAAGATGTCTGCATCGCGCGGCGCACACTGCAATGTCTGTCCAGTAGCATTGGAAAAGAAACCACGCTGATGGTCAGGGTAAAAAGGGCAAAGATGAAGCCGACGAAATTACCAAGTACGATTAATGTCCAACCTTCCCTTGTTGTTACGGTCAAGTTGAGTAATTCACGCAGGCTGTCTGGTGACAATGTGCCCAAGGTCCAGCGATAAATTACATAAGCGGTAACCATCCAAAAGAAGAAGACGACCAATAAAATGCCACCTAAGGCTAAAATGCTGCCGAATGCCGGAGACTTGGTAATACTGAAAGCGTAACGCCAGTGCAGTTCCTGACCCAATTCTTTTCTGCGGCTTAATTCATAAAGCCCAACAGCGGCCAATGGCCCGATCAGCGCAAAACCGGTGAGTAAGGGGTAAATGAGGGGAATGAGATTCATATTCGATGTCAGCCTTGCGAATATGAAACCAAGAATTGGGTATATCAGTCCCAAGAAGAAAATATGGCTTGGCTTGGCAAGAAAGTCCTGCCATCCAGCGCGCAATGCGGCCTTTAAATCTGAGCTGTGAATATGGCGAACATCTATGCCGCCATGTTGATAATTCGAAAGCTTTTCGGCGTGACTTTCAACCATGATATTTCCCCCAAAGAACTCATGTGAATTATAAGGGAAGGTTATCAGAAATTTACTGTAATGACTAATTGCAGTTAAGTGAACGTACTTCTTTTGTCTTCAGAAAAACATTTAAGACAGGCTTGTAAGCCTTCTTTATAACTGGGGTATTTTGGGGACCAGCCGATATCATGTTTGGCTTTATCGTTTTTGACACGTCTGCATTCCTGATAAAAGCTCTTTCCGATAGGGCTAAGACCGGCGTGCTCAAGTGGCGTCAAAGGGGGAGGGTCCATGCCAAGAAGCTTGTGGGCATAAGCGCTAACGTCGGCGGCGGAACTTGGTTCATTATCCGCGATATTATAGATGGCTCCTGGGTTTGGTTTCGCTATGGATAATTCCAAGGCAGAGATAATGTCTTCAACATGAATCCGGCTGAAAACGTGGCCAGGGGCGGCAATGCGTGCGGCTCTACCCTCTGCAGCGCGCTCCAATGTTGATCGCCCTGGCCCATAGATACCTGGTAAACGAAAGATGTGGACGGGCAAATCCTCAAGTGCAAAAGCTTCCTGCCATCCGCGGTCGGCAATAACCCGTCCAGGGACGCGATTTCCCAGCAGTGGCGCATTTTCATCTACCCATTCACCTTGGGTGTCACCATAGACCCCGGTGGAGCTTAAATAACCAATCCATTTTGGTGGGTGATTGGGGTGCTTGAAGTCTTCAAGATGATGACGAAGAACAGCGTCAGGATAGTCCATCTCATCCCGTACAGGTGGCACAGTACTTAAAATATAATCAGCGTCCAATAAGTCAGCCTTGGATTTAAGTGGGCGATTATCATCAAAGGTAAAAACCGGAATGTCGTGTTTAGCCTCTATTTGGCGTGCTTTTTCAATACTGCGTACGGTGCCCGATACATGATAACCTCGGGCTTTAAAATGCCGCGCTGTCATGAGGCCGGTATAGCCCAGTCCGAAAATGAATAGTCGGGAAGGGGAGGACATGATAATTTTCCCAAAAGCCGCCGATCAGATTATTATTTCTAGCTGATATAAGGATGCTGAGCATAGCATCAATAGATGTGGTCTAAAAAGCGCATTATTTATGCCCGCCTACTTGATTTTATGGCCAAGCCGCGTTAGCGCTGCGCGCTTGAAACCTTATTTGAGAGACCACCATGGCGCGATTGGCAGAAGAGATTGATAAACGGCGGACCTTTGCCATCATCTCGCACCCGGATGCCGGTAAAACCACATTGACTGAAAAACTCCTGCTTTTCGGCGGTGCCATTGAAATGGCAGGCGCTGTGAAAGCCAAAGGGGAACGCCGTCGCGCCCGGTCTGACTGGATGAAAGTTGAGCAGGAACGTGGAATTTCCGTCGCATCCTCCGTCATGACTTTCGATTACAGTGGGCGGACGTTCAACTTGCTTGATACGCCGGGCCATGAAGATTTTTCCGAAGATACATATCGGACCTTGTCCGCTGTTGATTCCGCTGTGATGGTCCTTGATGCCGCGAAGGGTATTGAAACCCAGACACGCAAACTGTTTGAAGTCTGCCGACTGCGTGATGTGCCAATTATCACTTTTGTGAATAAATTGGACCGTGAGGGTCAGGATCCGTTTTCGCTTCTGGATGAAGTTGAACAAAGCCTTGCTCTTGATGTCGTCCCAGCGAGCTGGCCAATTGGCATGGGGCGGGATTTTCTAGGCTGTTATGATCTGTTGAACGACCGCCTCATCATGTTTGACCGTGGGGCGGGCGACCGCTTGACGGAAGCGGTAGAGGTTGAGGGGTTAGATGACCCCAAATTGGAAAGCATGTTGCCTGCAGACGCGCTCAACAAGCTGCGTGAAGAAGTTGAAATGGTGCGCGGCCTGACCAAGGAATTTGACCAACAGGCGTTTCTGGAAGGTCATATGACACCTGTGTTCTTCGGTTCGGCTATCAATAATTTTGGTGTGCGTGAGCTGCTTAAAGGTCTGGGTGACTGGGCACCAAAGCCCTTAATGCGCCCTGCAAAAGAACGTGAAGTTGAAGCGGGTGAAGCCAAGGTCTCAGGCTTTGTGTTCAAAATTCAAGCGAATATGGACCCTAAGCACCGGGACCGTATCGCTTTTGTTCGTATCTGCTCGGGCCATTTCAAACAGGGTATGAAATTGCGCCATGTTGGCTCTGGCAAGATGATGACGATCCACAGCCCGCAAATCTTTCTGGCGCGCGACCGCGAGGTGGCGACAGAGGCATTTCCCGGTGATATTATTGGTCTGCCAAACCATGGCCAACTGCGCATCGGTGATACGCTGAGCGAAGGCGAAGATTTGCATTTCACCGGAATTCCAAACTTCGCGCCGGAGCTGTTACAGCGCGTACGAGCGGATGACCCAATGAAGGCCAAGCATTTGGGTCGTGCTCTTGTTCAATTGGCGGAAGAGGGGGCGGCGCGCGCATTTAAACCCCTAATCGGTTCAGATTGGATTGTGGGTGTCGTTGGTGCCTTGCAATTTGATGTGCTTTCCGACCGTATCCGCACTGAATATGATTTAGGTGTGAAATTTGAGCCGACACAGCTTTACACGGCACGATGGTTGGAGGCGGATGAGCCGCGATACGTCAAAGAATTTGTGGATGCGAACCGCACCTCCGTCGCTGAAGATCATACTGGTCAATGGGTGTATTTAGCACGCAACAGTTGGCACCTCGATAAAGGTAAGGACGATTTTCCTAATATTCGTTTCTTAAAAACGAAGGAAACGCTGGCTTGAGGCTAAATATTAAACTCAAGCCAGACGTCTTCTTCCAGATCATCATGACGCCCGCGTTTTGCCATATGATCATAGAGTTCGCGAATGCACCGGCTAGCGGTTTCCTGAAATAGGAAAGGAAATATCGCATGAGCAACACAGGCCAGCCCCGCGCATAACATTCTCTGGCCATACCATCCCGCATGGTTCATGTGCTCAATATATCCCTCATTCACGTCCCGCAAATGCTGTGTCAAAACACGCATTTCATTCACTCCCGACCAATTCCCAAGGATTATATTCTATTATCACGAGGTGATTTTCCTATTTTTACGTGTTATAACGGCGTTGTTGAAATATTTTACTCAATACACACGTAAATATGAAAAATGGTTCTAGATAAAATAGATAGCAAAATATTGGCTTTGCTTCAAAAACGTGCTGATCGCAGCATTGCTGATATTGCTCAGGAAGTGGGCCTGTCGACAACGCCATGCTGGCGTCGAATCCAGGCAATGGAAAAGGCTGGCATCATAAAAAGGCGTGTGGCATTGCTGGACCGAAAAGCACTAGGGCTAAATGTCGATGTGTTCGTGCAAATTCGAACCCGCAATCACGATATTTCGGCAATGACAACCTTGTCTGAGAAAATCAGCGACTTTGAAGAGGTTGTGGGGTTTTATCGCATGGCTGGCGACATGGACTATTTACTTCATGTCGTGGTGCCCGATATCCCCGCTTTCGATGCGTTTTATAAGGCGCTGATCGCCCGCGTGTCGCTGGACGACGTAAGTTCCTCCTTCGCAATGGAGGAAATAAAATATACAACGGCCCTACCGCTGCCCAAATAAGATCGAGTTAAAAGGATCGTTCATGCTTGACGCCAATACCGCGCAAAACGCCCCCAAAACGATATTTGCTAAAGATTATCACCCTCCGGAATTTCTGATTGATCAAGTCGATCTGGAATTTAACTTGGATGAAACAAATACTCGTGTTTCGGCACGGCTTATGGTGAGACGCAACGGGCAGCATACAAAACCGCTAATTCTGCAGGGGGAAGAGGTTAAGCTCCTTGAATTAAAGCTGAATGGCGGCGTTTTGACTGCCGATCGGTATGATGTTCTAGGCGACGAGCTTCGCATTGCTGAAGTGAGTGATGTTTTTGAATTGGATATGGTCTGTGAGATCAATCCAAAGGCGAATACGGAGTTGTCTGGACTTTATCTCTCTGGCGGCAATTTCTGTACGCAATGCGAAGCAGAAGGCTTTCGCCGGATCATCTATTTCCTGGACCGCCCTGATGTTCTTGCGCGCTATTCAACATTAATCCGTGCAAAGAAAGATGCTTACCCGGTGCTTCTATCCAATGGGAATCCCGAAGCTACAGGCGAGGGAGAAGATGGCACGCATTGGGCCAAATGGGTCGACCCTTTTCCAAAGCCATCTTATTTATTTGCATTGGTCGCTGGAAATTTAAAGCCGTTGAACGACAGCTTTACAACGATGTCCGGTCGCCAAGTCGATTTGAATATCTATGTTGCCGAAAATGACTTACCCAAATGCGATCATGCAATGGCGTCTCTAAAGAACGCTATGCGTTGGGATGAGGAGGTTTATGGCCTTGAATATGATCTCGATGTTTACAATATTGTTGCCGTTTCTGATTTCAATATGGGGGCGATGGAAAATAAGGGGTTGAATGTCTTTAACACGCGCTATGTCTTAGCTTCACCTGATACAGCGACGGATCAGGATTTCGACGGCGTGGAAGGCGTGATCGGTCATGAGTATTTCCATAATTGGACGGGTAATCGCGTAACTTGCCGTGACTGGTTTCAACTCTCTTTGAAGGAAGGTCTGACGGTTTTCCGCGACCAGGAGTTTTCCGCAGATCAAGGCAGCCGTGCCGTCAAACGTATTGAAGATGTACGTGCCTTGCGCGCTATCCAGTTTCCAGAAGACCGTGGCCCAATGGCGCATCCGGTTCGACCTGAAAGCTATATTGAAATCAATAATTTCTATACACCCACAGTCTATAATAAGGGCGCTGAAGTTATTCGTATGATGCACGGCCTTTTAGGCGCTGAGAATTTCCGAAAGGGCATGGACCTTTATTTTGAACGCCATGATGGACAGGCCGTAACATGTGATGACTTCGTCGCTGCCATGGCAGATGCGAGTGGGGTTAATTTAGATCAATTCAAAGTCTGGTATGCCCAGGCTGGGACGCCAAAAGTGTCAGTGGAGATGTCTCAGGATTTAGATGCTCAAACTCTAACCCTGAATATGTCGCAGCATGTGGATCCAACGCCTGGCCAAGACATAAAAGAACCGATGGTCATTCCCATTCGAACAGCCTTCTTCGCGCAGTCAGGCGCGCAGTTAGAAACGCTATTTGAAAATCAAAAGAGCGCGGAACATATGGTTTTGCTCACCAAAAAGCATCAGCAATTCCATTTTGAAAATGTGGCGGAAAAAGTTGTTCCTTCTCTATTACGGGGCTTTTCGGCACCGGTTGATATTGAAACGTCACTTGATACAGGTGCGCTGGCCTATTTAGCCCGCTTTGATACCGATCCGTTTAACCGATGGGAAGCGATGCAGCGCCTTGCTATTGGCCATATATTAAAAGAGGTGGAGCAGGGAAGTCAGCTTGATGCGGATGAATTGATTTCGGCAATAGAATCCACGCTTAACAATGCTGATCTCGATGCGGCCTTTATTGCTGAGGCGATTACGCTGCCGAGTGACGCTATTTTGGGTGATCATATGGAGAAAGTAGCTGTTGAAGCTATTTTTGAAAGCCGTCGTTCGCTCCGCCAGCGTATAGCAGGTGAACTGAACGATCTACTTTTGGATCAGTTCAATCGCTTGAAGGATAAGAATGATAAAGCCGTACGTAAATTAAAGAACTGCCTTCTTGGTTATTTGACTTCAGAAGAGACAGAGCAAAGCGCAACTCTCGCATTTGAGCAGTTTCAATCCGCGCAAAATATGACTGATGAAAGTGCAGCGCTTGCTTGCCTATCGCATTTTGAAGGGGCGAAGGCAGAGCGTGCTATTCAGATGTTCTATGAGAAATGGAAAGATGAAGCACTCGTCCTGGATAAATGGTTTTCGATCCAGGCCATGAGCCAGAGAGATGACTGTCTTTCTCTCATTCAGGGGTTGGCAAAACATCAGGACTATAAGCGCAATAATCCAAACCGGGTCCGCTCTTTGGTTGGTGCTTTTGCTTTTGGAAATCAAAGATATTTCAATGATATAAGCGGTGTAGGTTATCGCTTTCTCCGTGATGAGGTATTAGCTGTTGATAAACTGAATCCACAAACGGCAGCCCGCCTGCTTGCACCTCTAGGACGGTGGCGGCGATTTGAAGAGGATCGCGCTTCTCTCATGCGGGCAGAGCTACAGGCAATTGTTGATAGCCCGAAGCTGTCAAAAGATGTCTATGAAATTGCCTCAAAGAGTCTGGGTTAAAAGTCGAAGCCGAAAGTAAGCAAGAAGCCGGAATCAGAAACACTGTTTCCGGCCAGTTTTTGCCGATATTCGGTACGAAAATCGAAGGTGAGTGGGAAATAAAAGATGCGGCTTCTTGGTAGGTCTACATTGAACTCGATGCCTGGACCGGCTTCAACCAATGTCGTTGTAAAGTCGGCTTCCTGCAGAACACTGCTGATACTGATAAAGGGCGTTACACGTGTGTTCAGTCCGTCGGGGCCAATTTGCCAGCTTTTGCCAAATTGAGCTTTTGCTGTACCGAAAAAGTCCGGGTCACTTGGGTCAATAATGGCTGCATCGGCATAAAGGGACCAGTTGAACCAGGAATTTTTGCCGGGTGGTTGTTGATAGCCTGCACCATGTGACCAGGTTGCTCGTAATAACCAGTCTTTACGCGCCAATATGCCAAGGGGGATGAGCCGTTCGGCGGACAAAAACAAATTTTGACTTGGGAATGGCTTACCCTTGATGCCGATGCCGGCCTGATTGGTTCTAGAATCTGTAGAGGTGCGATTGTCAGGATGAGAGCCAATGACGCGTGCAAAGGCTGCCAGGCGGTGCGGGTTTAACAATGGTGTTAGATTTGGGCGGTATTCAGCTTGAAAGCTGCTTTGCGTCTGAGCAAGACTTGGCCCCACGGTTGCGACTTCAAAAGTACCGGCCGGATTGCTGCGGATTGTGGACGTAAAGTTAAATTTCCAACGATCGGTGAGATAATCCACCTCTCGTTCAATTGTCTTCTCTGTTTGCCGATCTAATCCGCCAAGCTTTAATGCGTTTTGGAAGACATAAGTAGCCTCGCGGTCTTCGCCCCTCGATTTATGAAGATAGCCGAGTTGCCGTAAAATAAGAGATTGCTCCGGGTCATGGCGAATGCTGGCTTGAAAGGCTGCAATGGCCTCTGCCTCCCGACCTTCACGGAGTGCTTTATAGCCTTGCTTGTTTAATGCATAGACCTGGGTATTGGTCGTTGGCACCTCAGGTGTGCCGTAGTGATCCATATAACGAGGATCTTCCTTCTCCAAGGTTTCCTGAGGTGAGGCATTCCACCAAAGTCGTGGATCGGAATTTGAAGCCTTGTAGCGGGAAGTATTTTGTGAATATGGCTGAATAGGTGGCTGATTATTGGAGAAGGTTGAGGGTGCTAGTGTATTAGTAGGCTGCGCTGAAGTGAATGGTTCAGCAGAAATTGGAGGCAGCTCTGACGCATAAGTTGGAGCTGTAGTGGTTGACTCATTTGGCAAAAAGGAGGGCGTCACAGCTGGTTTTTTTAGATTTAATGCATTGATGTTCACATCTGTTTTAGCAACTTTATATTTCTCATGAAGAAAACTCAGTTGCTCTTGAATGTGACTATTTCTTGGATCTCCAGACAAACCTTTTTCAAAATGGGCGATGGCGGCAAATTCATCTCCCTTCGCCAAAGCCTTATAACCTAAATTAAATTCAGATTGAGCCCGATAAGATGCCCAGGCTTCACGGATTTGGGGAGCCGCGTTTGCTAATGCATAGCCGATAAAAACGGCCAGAAGCATAGAAGATCTGTTTCCGTTTTTTTCCTTATGCGGAATGTTTTGCGGATAACCCATCGTTACTCCCCGGGGACTATGACTTGGCCGGAGGGAAGAAGGGCGTTTGGAAAGCTGTGATCCGTTTTATCCCAAACCAGTGGCCGACCTTCACGCCGAGCGCGATGATAAAGGCGAAACGCTCTTATTGTGGCAAGGAAGTTGATCAAATTACCCACAGGGATGCGGAAAACAGACATGATGGCGTGAGAGAAGCCGTAAATTGCACCGACGTGCCAAATTCTTTGAGCCACTCTCAGGCTTAGAAAGAAGACATTTAAACTTAAGATCGTGGACAGCCATAGCCGGTTGTTGACTAAGGCACCGAAGCCGGGGAAATCCCTCCATAAATAGGGTGCCACAGTAAGAATAATGGCGTTTAAAAGTAAAAAATAAGCGGCAAAAGTTAATGGTGCGGTTATGATGGCTTTGCGATCACGAAAAAACATATAACGCTGAAATATATTGCCGGACCATTGAAATTCGTCGCGTCCTTGAAAGGCAATTCCAATCAGCCAACGTGCTTTTTGCCGTACGGATGCACTTAATTCATCTGGAAATAATGCCTTGCTGCAGATGCAGGCCCGTTTGTGATCTTTGCGAACCTCTGGTAGGCGCACAAAAGCCTGGGGAAAGCCTAGTTGATGGATGCGTGTCGCTAGGTCATAATCTTCGGTGACGCTGTTTTCATTAAAAGGGCCATTGTGTTGAGTTTTGGCAATGTGTCTCAGTGCCTGATCTGAAAACGCACAGCCCACACCCGCACTTGGAATTCCATTCGTCAGCGCTTCACGGACCATGAGGTCGCGACGGTGAGATTCAGCAAATTCATCTGCGTAATGCCCCCCGATGAAGTCAAAGACCCCGCGAAACAAGGGTTGAACGGGGATTTGAATCATCGCTTTTTTGGGAATGAGGTGATTGAAAACCCAAGGCTCAAATGGGTGGATCCAGTCTTCCGCATCGTGGATCACATAAACGCGGTTAGGTATACCAACTTTAGGGTCTTGGCGTGTTATATGAGTATATATTTTATTCAAACACTGGGCTTTAGATGTAGGCCCAGGCGTTTCTGTTGAAACGAGCCGAATGTGGCGTTTGGCTTTATCATCTTTGCTTATTAATCTTTCAATGGCTGCTGTAGTCGCGTGGTCATTTGGATAAGTTCCAACAAAAACAAGGTAATTACTGTAATCATAATTGTTCACCAAATGGCCCAACATGCCTGCAATAACATCGCTTTCTTGCCATGCTGGGACCATGATGGCGATTGGCTTTTCTTTCGTTGGAAAGAGGTCTTTTATTGAGTAACGCGGGTTGTGGGTGTAAATGATCGCGCGTTTATAAAGGCGAAGTGAAATATATAATATATCAAACAAAAGATCATCAAGCGCGCTAATGAATATGAGTAGTGCGATTACAGGCACACAGAGCATGATCGTAAAAAAATAAACAGATAAAGCATCAATTATCAAAGGGTCGCTTAGCATTAAGCCTCCCGCTGACAAGATGCGTTTAAATCCTGTGTATTGAAAAAGAAGGAAGCGACCTTAACGGGAACCTGAAAAATTAGGTTCGTTATCCCCTGGCTCAATGGCCTTGAGCGCCAAAATTTTTTCCACACATTGCGCATTAAAAGCGTCTTTTATTGTTTTTAATTACAGATTGTGCCGCACGGTCTAATTGACAGTACGGCGCAATCATATCACAAAAAGTGTAAATACAAATAGGAAAATCTAAATACGTGTCTAATTGCCGTACTTTTTCACCCTGCGACGGTAAAGAACGAGCAAGGAAAATAGTCCAGTAATGAATATAAATACGCTTGAGCCAGTTGGTACTGCGGCTTGTAGAACAGTTAGGAAAGTTGTTGCAATTTCTACCACATCTAAAAATGTCAAACGTAGGATAAGCTCATAGGTCCCTGGTGGGAGATCTGCAAGGAACTCAGGTGAGAAGATGTTGATATCATCGGCAAACCCGCTGACGATTACAAAGTCCTGTCCGTTTATATCTAATAACCATTCAACACTTAGTAGGCTGGGGTCTACATTGAACTCCGCACTGCCGTTAAATGTAACTGTATCACCAAAGAACACAGTATAAGGCCCACCAGCGTCAGCCGTAATCACGATAGGATCGCTAGGATCAATCGGCGTAGGCGGCGGGTTTATTGGGTCAACAGGTGTCGGAGATGTAGGGCTTGGAGTATTGCCGCCGATACCAGTAGCGGGTGGGCTAATGCCAGGGCCGCCAACAAATCCACCGCCGCGTCCCGAATTTGATTGGGTAGCAGGCGCAGGTGCAGCGTTATTCGTTGCGATGGGATCGGAATATTTAGGGCCAGAGTTAGGTAAAATACTTGCAATCTTGCTTGCAAGATAATCTTCAAATTCTGATGTATCACTTTCATCGGCTACTATAGCTGAGATGATGGATTTTTCTTTGATCGGTAAGCTGAATTCCAACCGAAGTCGTCCACCTTCAACCAAACCACGCGCAGACATGATTAAGGAATTTGCTTCCGGGATTTCTTCGGGGTTATAGCTCTGTGCAGCACTTAACTCAGCAACTAATGGGCCATTTTTTGAGCTGGGGAGGTAGTTCTCAATGGAATTGGCGCCGTCATGTAGCGTGAAGCCATCAATACTAAACCGTCCCCAAATTGGAGGGTCCGCATGTCGAAGATCCTGAATTTTAATTCTACCCCCGCTCAAGCGGACTTCCGTGCCAAAAGGATGCGCAATGTCATTTCCTTCAAACTTTGCTGGGGCAAGAAGGAAGAGGCGATAAGAGCCGTCCGGCAATTCAGGATAAAAACCTTTAACACCAATCAAAGCGTTATTGGTTAGGGCTTCCTCGTTTAACCCTTCGAGCGCTTGAATTTCATCCCCGGAGACAAGTGTGCTGTCTTCGCCAATTCGTGAAAATGAATTGAACGCGTTTTTGTCCCGGCTTCCAAAGTCCCACCCGGTTTGTTTGTCATTCAGCTTAAAATCGGGACTGATATAAGCTGGCATGATATAGCCGGATTGCGCTGAATTAATTGCAGATTCTAAAATGCGATTAGCGGTATCAGCAACAAGGATAAAATTGTTTGCGATATTGGTTTTGCTTAAAGCATTAAGCAGGGCTTCAGCGCGATAACGAAGCTCATCTAGATCACCTGCTGTTGCATCCATAAAAGCTTGAAGTTGATCTAAGCCGTCTTCAGTCCCCGCAATGGCGCCCTGCAAGGCATCAGCGACGGTGACGGAGCCCAAATCAGGACGATCTTCAGCATTGATCTCGGGGAGGACTGCGATGATGGGAGGAGAGTATAGATCCCATAAGATGCGCTTTACCTCATCAACAACGACAGGCACCTCAGTCGCGCGGATAATTGCGCCATTTAACACAGGCCGCGCGCCAACGACCTGATGGAATTTCAAGTCGAGATCACCAATTATAGGAATTGCCGGCAATATTGCGGCATATCCCATCATTACGGGCTGTTCTCCAGGCGTATCTGTTTGTGGCAGATGAATTTCGGACCAGGCATGGTGGATGACCTGGTCTTCGGCCAGTTCCATCCATTGTGCCCCGGCATTTGTTGTCGGTGGTGTTAAATCATCAAGCCAGACAACTCGGGAATTTCGCCCTTCAACGGAAAGCCCATCAACAAAGGGACGATCTGCAGAGGCGGTTTTGAATCCTGTCGTCAGTAAAATGGCCTGCATATGACCTTGTTTGGCCTTGAGGCTTAGGGAAGATATGCCTTCTAGCCCGTCATTTAATAATAGGCTTTGGCTGCTATCTTCAGTGCTTGTGACACCAGTATCTTGAGGGTCTTGTCCGGCAGCAAAACGCTTGAAATTTGAAAAGGCCGGCTTGCCTTCTGGCCCGAAATCATAGGCAATGCTATCGCCCGTAGATTTGTGCCTAGTATCAAGGAGAACAGGAACGACAAACACCGCTTCTGCCGTGTTGTCGAGAGCATCCGAGATAGCTTGAACGGGAACAAGAATGTCATCGACCGGTTCAGAGGATTCAACAACATCCTTTAAAGCCAATACAAGCCGATGACCGCGCTTTCTTAACGCTTCTGCGTTTCCCCCGGATCGATCAAAATAGTTTTGTACAACCGCGCGTCCTTCTGGCGTGTCTGATAATGCAGCCTCAAGCGCTTTTTTGACCTCTGCTGATGTTGGAAGGTCAAGGTCAGTTGATGCTTGATCAACTAATTTTGGTGTAGAGGGGAGCGCTTCTTGGGAAGCTTGAGCCTGTATAATTCTGGGTATTGTGGGCTCGTCTGAGATGCTTTGCTGGTATCCCAGGACGGGCGCTGCATTTGCATCTTGCTTATCTGTTGAAAAAAGAGCTTTGCCGCCGAAAAGATAAAGCGACATTCCGGTTGCCACTATACCAATCAGCAGAAGCAGGGCTATCAGCCCGCGTCTCCGCCCTTTTTGCTCGTGCCCGTTTTGCATCGTCATAAACAGTTAGTGTCCAAATGCATTCGCCATTCAAAATAGCCTTATGCAATTGTAATTACCAGAAAGAATTCATGAAATGTCTTAACTCTGTCTCAACAAAATGACTTTCCAGATTTTGTAAATGCAGTGTATTGGAGGTTTGGGCTAGGTTTTACTTGCCTTGAACTAGGCTTCGTTCAACCTTTTTCGGACTTCAATTATGCAGAGTGGGTGGTCGCTGCAATTGGCAATGTCATGTGCTACATCAGCCTCAGCCTTGAAGGATTGACCGGGGCTGAGTGACATTGTTTTTTTACCCCTTGTGATATGAGCGTTTCCGGTTATCACGGTCCAAAGTGTATAACCTGACGCTTTGGCGGGCTGAAAGACATGCTGCCCAGGGGTAATTGTTAGACGGGAAATCTCAAAATCCGAACTGGCATCCATTTTTAGCCGGGTACCCCAGGGTTCCTGCACCTCAGTATGAGAGACATGTTCAGCTCGATTTGTATTTGAAAGTTGGTCAACGATTTTCTTAACGTCTTGTACTTGGTCTTGATCCGCTACAAGCACAGCATCTGCGGTTGCGACAACGATGACATTTTCAAGACCAAGGGCAGCGATAATAGGACCTTCACTGCGGAGCAGGCTGTCTTTGATATTGTGAGCAAAAACATCTCCTGTAATCACATTGCCATCGCTATTTTTTTGAGAGACATCCCATATTGCAGACCAACTTCCCACGTCTGACCATGAAAACGTACATGGTATGACTAAGGCGGAGGATGTGCGCTCCATTATGGCGTAATCTACAGAGATTGATGGGGATTGTGTGAAACAATCGGGATCGGGTCTAAGGAAGTCGGTGTCTTGCTTTGCCTTTTCCATTGAAGCTTTGCATGCGGCTAAGATTTGTGGCTCGAATTCCTGAAGCTCTTCAATAAACTTGTAAGAGTCAAAGAGGAAAATCCCACTGTTCCACAGGTAACCACCATCTTCTAAATAACGTTTGGCATGCTCTAAATCAGGTTTTTCGACAAATTTGTCGACGTAGTTGCATTCTGAATTTTCGCCTAAGGCTTTACCCACTTTTATATAGCCGTATCCAGTTTCGGCTTTTGTGGGGTGAATGCCAAATGTTGCGTGTTGACCGTGGGCTTTTACGGCCTCAGTGGCAATTTGGATTTTCTCTAAAAAGGCATCAATATCTGGTATCAGGTGATCTGATGGTAAAACCAGGAGGAGACACTCTCCATATTTATCTATTGCATGTAAGGCGCCCAGGGTAATGGCTGGTGCAGTATTTTTCGCCTGCGGCTCCAGGATTATGGAGAAATCATCTGCACCGGTTTGCCTGAGTTGTTCCGCGATTAGGAAACGGTGTTTATCCGATGAAATAATGAGTGGGTCTGTAAAGACTGGGCTGCGAACACGGTCCAAAGTTTGTTGTAAAAGGCTTTTGCCTTCGCCCAGTAAATTATGAAACTGTTTTGGATTTAGGACTCTTGATGTTGGCCATAAGCGGGAACCCGAACCTCCGGATAATATAACGGGCACAATGTTGGGGAGGTCTTTTTCCATGGTTTAAAGTCCAATATAAAAAATAAACAGTAATGCAGCGCAAACAATATGGCCTCTTATGTAGAGGTTAATACCTCTTTGCAAATCCTGAGATTTCAACATTTCCTTCCCACGGCCTATCTGTGGCACACGCAGCCTTCTTCCTTCATATCGTCTTTCTGGGCGAAGGCTAATGCCTAAAGCGCCGGAAAATGCGCCTTCGGTCCATCCTTCTTCGGAATGTGGGTGAAGTTTTGCGGCTTTGGATGCCCAGGCTAAGCTGGATTTTATTTTTCGTCCCGCTCCCAAGGAAATTAAAAATGCCGCAATAGGGGCGGTGAGGTAAGTCAGGATTTTTCCAGCTTTAGTGAAGAGCCACCCGAATTTGCGTTCATGACTTGTGTGAAGGCCAACCATGCGATTGGCAATGGTAATAATGCGAATGCAAACCGCCCCTGGTAATCCAAATATTAAATAGAATATGACAGGTGAGGTTAGTCCGCGACGGAATTCAAGTGCGAGATTCTCAATACCGGCAGAAACGATGGCGCTTTCATTCATGTCATATGTGTTTTGTCCAGTGTAGAACATTAAGGTTGCCCGCGCTTCTTCTTGACTTCTGCCTAGTGTTGCTAAAAGGGCATTGCTTTCTTCGAATACCAGACGGCTGTTTATCAAAGAGCTTAGAATCAAGACGTCAATAAGCCAACCAAATGGAATGCGTCGACCAATAAAATGAAAGAAAAACCCGGCAAGTAAAGAAAGCAAGATAACCAGGAAAAATATAGACGCTCCTTCTCTTCGAAGATCACTTGTTCTCAAGCCGGCACGATTATAGCGCTCGTCAAGCATATGAACGCCACGCTTGGCCCAGGCCTGCGGCGTGGTAAATATAGTTGCCAGATAACGGGCACGCCAAATTAAGAAATTAGTACATAGAGCGAGCACTACTATAAGCATTTTTTCCGACCAATTCGTGATGTAAAGCGGAATATCTATGATGCGTCCCCCAAAGCATATGTCTGTATTTAAAGTGTGCAAATATCTTGTAATAAAAATCTAGTCTTAAAATTGTTACAGCCCCTTTTTGATTCAATTCTTGTTTCAAAAACATAAAGAACATAGTGTGTAATTTCCTTGTATTTTATTAAATTCACTTATTTATTTAATAGAATCAAGGAGATAAATCTATGTGGATAGTATAAGCAAGGAATTTATGGATTCCTTCGTCTAAAAATGTATGTTCAACTTTGTTGCTTTAACTAAATGAGAACTAACTCTGTCTCATAATAAGCCAAGTAGTGGTGTAAAAAATAATGGCCCTACAAAAAGAAGAGGCCCGCGTGGGAACAACCATAAATCAATTACTGCGCATGAATAATAGGAGTAGGCACTGATGGCTAATGCCGCTCGTCTAACTGAGCAGAGGCAAGATGTTGTCGCTGGGGACAAAGAAATAATTGGAATTTATAACGCATTGTTTGACGTAACTTCTGCCCAAACTGCCGAGGAAAAATCGGCTGCATATCGTCTTCGTTATCAGGTCTATGTCGAGGAAACAGCTTTCCTGGAAAAGACCGATAATCCGGGAGGGCTTGAAACAGATCGATTTGATGCTCGATCCGGTCACAGTCTTCTTATCCATCTTATGACCCGGGAAATTGCCGGTGTTGTACGGATTATTCCGCCTGTTCCTGATATGCCTGGTTGTGACTTGCCAGCACGTATGGCGGCACCGGCACTTGACCAGCTTCCCGAAGCAATGCTGCCACGGGCCACAACAGGTGAAATCTCTCGTTTTAGTATAGCCAAGTCTTATCGTCGGCGGAGAGATGATTGGTTGTTTCCGTCATTATTGAATGAACTTGGCGTGCGTGGAGATGTGGGGCGTGTAATCCCGCATATAGCGTTAGGTTTAATGACGGGCGTTTTTGACCAGGTTGTGCGGTTTAATCTGACTCATTTGTGCGCCATTATAGATCCGGCTTTACTGCGACTATTGCGGCGTCTTGGAATTGAGTTTCAGACGATTGGTAATCCCGTGGAATTTCATGGTATGCGTCAACCGGTGATGGCAAGTTGTCAGGACTTGGTCGAGCAACTTTCGGTTAACCGCCCCGAAATTTATCAACTGATTTCAAGGTCTCATCAACTAAGTCTGCAAGATATAAGGTAACGTCTATGGGGGTCGACGAACGCCATATCTCAGCCTTTGACCGTATTAAGGCGCCCCATCAGCAATTATTTGATTATGATGAAGCCTTTTCACGCAATATAGGTTGGATCACCGATTGGGAGCAGCAAATTCTGCGGTCCAAACGCATTGCCATTGCGGGCATGGGCGGTGTTGGCGGCATCCATCTCCAGACTTTAGCGCGCCTTGGCGTTAGTCATTTCAGTATTGCTGACCTTGATAATTTTGAGCTTGTAAATTTCAATCGCCAGGCGGTGGCCAATATGAATACTTTGGGTAAGCCCAAGGTCAAAATGGCTGCTGAAATGGCGCTTTCTATTAACCCAGAACTTGATCTGCGTATATTAGAGAAAGGCGTAACGCCTGAAAATCTTGACCATTTTCTTGATGGTGTAGACCTTTATGTAGATAGCCTAGACTTCTTTGCTTTTGAAATTCGGCGTGCTGTATTTACGCGTTGCCATGAAAAGGGAATTCCTGCTGTAACTGCGGCACCCATTGGGATGGGGGTCGGATATATCGTGTTTCATCCCGAGTTTATGTCTTTTGAAGATTATTTTCAGTTTGGAAAATCCAAACCAGAAAACTTGCCGGTAGACTTTTTATTGGGCCTCACCCCGGCCATGCTTCACCAGCCATATTTGGCGGACGGAAGTAGGGTGGACCTTGAAAATCAAAAAGGGCCTTCAGTAGCAATGTCGTGCCAGCTTTGCGCTGGGGTTGCCGGTGTTGAAGCAGTGAAATTATTGTTAAAGCGTGGGCCATTAAAACCTGCACCTTATTATCATCATTTCGATTCTTATCGTGGGAAATTTGTGACGCGCAAATTGCGCTTTGGAAATGGCGGACCATTCCAAAGTTTTAAACGCTACGCGGCCAGTCGACTTGTCGGTCAGTTGTCGAAGAAAGCGAGGCCAGAAGAACCTTCGCTGGACGTCACGGCAAAACCTATTGATCATATCTTAAATACAGCGCGTTGGGCACCAAGCGGTGATAATAGCCAACCCTGGCGCTTTGAAATTCTGAGCGATGACCAATTCTATATCCACGGCGATTTGGAGGCAGGCAATGTCTATCAGTTTGCCCGCGCAGAGCCTAATTGGCTTGCGCTTGGCATGCTGATTGAAGCGATGGTCATTGAAGCAAAAAACTGGGGCCTGGGCTTGGATTGGAAGCTGGTGGAATATGGCTCCGAAAAGGTCCAGATTTTTGTCACGCTGACAAAACAAGAAACCGTAGCCGATCCGTTAAGCCAATGGATAAAGTCTCGTTCTGTTGATAGGCGGGGTTATTATCGCACTGCAATTGCCAATGATAAGAAACGGGCATTGGCTCAAACTTTAGGCGCAGGGCTGTCTGTTGAATGGCATGAGGGTTTCGCTGCAAAGCGGTTTTTCGCGCGTGTAATGTCCATTGGAACAGCCATCCGATTGCGTATTGCCGAAACTTATGAGGTTCACCGGCAGGTTATAGACTGGAGCGGACCGTTTTCTCGCACCGGGTTGCCGGCGCAAGCTACAGGATTGAGCTTGCCGTTGCGTTTGCTTATGCGTTGGGCGTTGCAAGGCTACGGCAGGATGCGCTTTCTCACGCAGGCCATGAAAGGACGCTGGGTTGCCGCATTGGACATGGATATTATTCCCGCTATTCAGTCAGCAGGCTTTTTTATCATTCGTAAGACGGATGGTGACTTTAATGCGGCAGAACCTGAAGAAAAAATACGGGCCGGGCAGTTAGTCTATCGTTTTTGGCTGGAGGCGACGCAACAGGCCTTAGCGCTGCAGCCTGCAATTGCACCTTTGTGTTTCGCACGCTATGCACAGGATGAAACTCAATTTTCAACTGACCGAGTTGCTGTCAAATGGGCTGGAAAATTGTTGTTTTTAATGCGCGGGAAGCTTGGACGCGTCGATAATATCGTATTTCTGGGGCGAATTGGAACGCCGCGGAGCTTTGGGTGCGACACTAGGTCTCTTAGGCGTTCATTGGATGAGCTTGTGATTGGCGATCTGCGTGCTAATCTAGATAAATAAGATACAACTCAATGCTATAGTTCAAGAATTCAGACTGGGGGGCCTGATTATGGATTATAAAACTCTTTCTCTTTGCCGAATGGCAAGACATGCATTACATCTGGTTTCAACTTGAATTTAAAAGAGCCAGAGCCTGATGCTGAGGGTCTTTAAACATCATGTGCCGAAATCGCTCGTCATTCTGGGACTGCTGGAAGCTTTGGTCCTTATGGCGTCGATTGAATTTGGCGCGCGGCTGCGTCTAGAAAGCATCGATACAACCGTCACACCGTTTTTAGAGCGGCTTCCGGCAACCCTCACTTTTACTGCCATTGTTTATATCGCCATGTTGGCTGTTGGAATGTACCAGCAGGAATGCTGTCGTGATTTGCGGATGACATTTATTCGAATGGTAGCTGCATTCGCTGGTTCAATGGCGGTGATGGCCCTTGTTTTCTATATAACGCCTCAGCTTTTGATTTGGCGGAGTATTGCTGCAATCGCGTTGATATTTGCGACGGTTGGAATAATGGTGACACGCTATGTCTTCCAGCATGTTGTGGATATGTCGGTTTTTAAGAGGGGGATTGTTGTCCTTGGCGCGGGGAAAAGAGCTGCAAAAATCCGAGAATTGGAGAGGCGCGGTAATTCCGCCGGTTTCCGTGTGATGTCATATGTTCGTATGCGAGATGATGAAACGGAAATACCAGATGCTAAACCAGGTGAAGAAATTGATAGTCTTCATGATTTTGTAGACCAATTACAGGTCCATGAACTTGTTCTCGCGAATGAGGAACGGCGCGGCACGATGCCAGTGTCAGAACTGATTCAATGTAAATTACGTGGTATGCGTATTTTTGACCTCAACCAATTCCTGGAACGGGAAACGGGTAAAGTGGAGTTGGAAGGCCTGCAGCCAAGTTGGATCATATTCTCAGATGGCTTCACTTTTACTAAGGAGGCCAATGCCGTATTAAAACGGTTGTTTGACATAATGGCGAGCCTTGGCCTTTTAATCCTCACCCTCCCGATTCTCATCATCGCCGCATTGCTAATCAAACTCACGAGTGCTGGGCCGGTATTCTATAGGCAAGAGCGTATTGGGAAATTTGGCAAGCGTTTTAACGTCATAAAATTTCGCTCTATGTATGTGAATGCGGAGGATCGGTCGGGACCGCAATGGGCTGAAGAAAATGACCCTAGAATTACGCCTATTGGACGCTTGCTTCGCATAACTCGCATTGATGAAATTCCTCAGATATTTAACGTTCTAATGGGAGATATGAGTTTTGTTGGTCCCCGACCTGAACGAAGTGTCTTTGTTAATGAATTGGCCAAGGAAATACCTTTTTATGCGGAACGTCATGCGGTTAAACCAGGCATTACCGGCTGGGCGCAGTTGAATTATCCCTATGGTGCTTCCGTTCAAGATGCCCGTGCAAAGCTCGAATATGATCTATATTATGTGAAAAACTTTTCCGTGTTTCTCGATTTGTTGATTTTAATTCAAACAGTTCGAGTCATTCTTTGGCAGAATGGAGTTCGCTAGAGTCTTTAGATAAATTGGCCTGTGCCTGGGGGGAAATATCTTAAATAATGTCGGTATAATATCGCATAGCCTTGCTGCGCTGGCCTTTCTGGGCCTCACAGTTTATTTGGCCGTGACATT
>JASFRS010000020.1:0-21086 GCA_050114795.1 Sphingomonadales bacterium | reverse complement strand
ATCGGGGTGATTGACCGGCTTTTCTCCCGCGTTGGGGCGGCTGATGATTTGGCCCATGGGCGTTCCACTTTCATGGTCGAAATGGTTGAGACCGCGGCCATTCTTAATCAGGCGACGCCTAAATCTTTCGTCATATTGGATGAAATCGGGCGCGGGACGGCGACTTATGATGGCTTGTCTATTGCCTGGGCGACCGTTGAAAACCTTCATGATGTGAACCAGTCGAGAGCACTGTTCGCCACCCATTATCATGAGCTCACAGTCCTTGCTGAACGTCTGGATAATCTCTCGCTTCATGCGCTGAAAGTGAAAGAATGGGAAGGTGATTTGATTTTCCTTCATGAAGTGGGCGCAGGTGCTGCAGACCGGTCTTATGGTGTCCAAGTCGCTAAATTAGCGGGCTTGCCCAAGCCCGTTATCGCCCGTGCGCGGGAAGTTCTTGACCGGCTGGAAGCGCAGCCTGCGGGGGCGGGTAATGCCTCACCGTCGCAATTAGGTCAGGATTTACCCCTATTCTCAACCCATGTGGAGCGGGCGGCGGAGGCCCCAAAAGCGGACCCCTTGCGAGACTTGCTTAATGAGATTCAACCAGATGAGCTTAGCCCGCGTGAGGCACTTGATAAGCTTTATGCGCTAAAAGCAAGCATGGCTGATGAGTAAGGCTCATGATAGATTTGGGCTCTTTGTAATGGGAGCAGGCGTTGCATTATAACGTCAAGAAGCGACGGGAGATTATTAATAAGCGCGTGCTTATTGCCGATTTCATGGCCCGGATGCGGGATATGAAACGTGATGATGCGCGTGCGTTTCTCGTGGATGAACTAGGCGCGGCAATGGAAAAGGGCCGTTTGGAAATCCGCCGCCGGGCTGAAGAGGAAGAGCTTAACGGGCGTAAGCTTATTCAGTCCTACAGCTATTTGATGGATCAGGTATTAGCCATCGCCTGGGAAGTTATCACTGAAATAGCCCATCCATTGGCCAATCCGACCAAAAGTGAAAAGCTCGCTATGGTGGCCATTGGTGGCTATGGCCGTGGTGAGCTCGCGCCCTATTCCGATGTGGATTTGCTGTTTCTCACCCCTTATAAGCGCCCACCCTGGGCGGAACAAGTGATTGAAACTCTGCTTTATCTGCTATGGGATTTGGGACTGAAGGTTGGGCATTCAAGCCGTACAATTACTGAAATGCTGCGCCTGGCCAAAGAAGATATCACTATCCGCACGGCTTTTTTGGAATCACGTTTCTTACAGGGCGCGCAGCCTGTCTATTTTGAAACCAAAGCCCGATTTGAAAAGGAAATTGTCGCAAAGACGGCCAGTGAATATCTCGAACAGAAGCTGGCTGAACGTGATGTACGCCATAAGAAAATGGGCGACAGCCGCTATGTGGTTGAGCCCAATTTGAAAGAAGGCAAAGGCGGCCTGCGTGATCTTCACACGTTGTTCTGGATTGCGAAATATGTCTATCAGGTAGATGACGTTGGTCTGCTGGTAGAACAAGAGGTCTTAACCGCCGCCGAATTACGTCAATTCCGCAGCGCTGAATCCTTTTTATGGACCGTACGCTGTCATCTTCATTATCTGGCCGGACGAGCGGAAGAACGCCTGACATTTGATATTCAACCTGAATTAGCCGCGCGTTTAGGCTATGTGGATAGGGCGGGACAGCGTGGTGTTGAACGCTTCATGCGCCATTATTTCATCACCGCTAAACGTGTGGGTGATTTAACCCGGATATTCTGCGCTCATTTACAGGAATCCCATCAACGGCGGCCCTTGCTGAGCATGCCGAAAATCAAACGGCGGCCAAAGGATTTGAAGGGTTTTGTGCTGGATGCCGGACGCATTACCATTCCTGATGAAAGCTTTTTCGAAGAAGATCCCGTCCGCATGTTGGAGATTTTTGCGCTAGCAGATAAGAACGGCCTCGACCTCCATCCCGATGCCATGCGGCAATTGCGTCAGGACCGTAAGTTCATCACAGGGAAAATCCGCCGTGATGACCGGGCGAACGGGTTTTTCATGGATGTGCTGACGTCTAAAAACGCGCCTGAAACCTATTTGCGGATGATGAATGAGGCGGGTATTTTCGGACGCTTCATTCCCGATTTCGGGCGCGTGGTGGCGCAAATGCAATATGATATGTATCATCATTATACGGTGGATGAGCACAGTATCCGCGCCATTGGACTTTTATCACGTATTGAAAAAGGCTTATTGGCGGATGAACATCCTTTATCAACGGAAATCCTGCCGAAACTCAATTCCCGCCGAACTTTATATGTTGCCGTTCTACTGCATGACATTGCCAAGGGGCGCGGTGGAGACCATAGCGTTTTAGGTGAAGCTGTCGCGCGTAAACTATGCCCGCGGCTGGGGTTAAGTGCTGCGGAGACCGATATGGTGGCTTGGTTGGTGCGCTGGCATTTGCTGATGTCGGCCACGGCCTTTAAGCGCGATTTATCGGACTTTAAGACCATTCTGGATTTTACAGATCAAGTCCAAAGCCCTGAACGTCTGCGCTTGTTATTGGTTTTAACTGTTGTCGATATTCGCGCGGTCGGACCCAAAGTCTGGAATGGTTGGAAGGGCCAATTGCTGCGCGATCTTTTTGAAGCGGCGCAGGAAGTGCTGGTTGCTGGCCATGTAGAAAAGGGCCGTGAAAAGCGTGTTGCGGCCCGCAAACAGGCCCTGCGTGAGAAATTAAGGGACTGGGCAACGCCAACTTTTGAAGAATATGCGGCGCGCTTCCGCGACCCATATTGGCTGGCGGAAGGTGAAGATGTGCATGAACGCAATGCACGTCTCATTGAAAACGTGCCGAGTGGTGAGGATGCACTGGCCATTGATTTTCACGTCGACCATTTCCAATCCGTCACGCATATGGCGCTTTATGCACCTGACCATCCGGGCCTGACTTATCGGGTGGCTGGTGCGATCTCCCTGGTTGGTGGATCTATTGCAGATGCAAAAATCCATACCTCCTCTGATGGCATGGCGATGGATAATTTCATGATTCAAGATGAGGCTGGCCGTGCTTTAGATGACCCACATCGCCTGGAGCGCTTGAAAGAACGGATATTTGAAGTGCTTCAGGGCAAGGTGAAATTAAAAGATGTTTTAAGACAAAAAGCCGTAAAACAACCGCGGGCCAATATTTTCCATGTTGAGCCTGTCGTGCTAGTGGATAATAGGGCGTCCAACCGTTTTACGGTGATTGAAGTTAACGCGTCTGACCGACCCGCACTTGTTTATCGATTAACGCGTACGCTCTTTTATTCAAAAATCACCATTGCCTCTGCCCACATCGCCACTTTTGGTGAGCGCGCAGTGGACGTTTTTTATGTAACGGATTTATTGGGCCAGAAAATCACTAATGGTAACCGGATCAAAGCTTTGAAACGTCGCTTGCATGAAGCCATAAGAGAAGGCGATTCATTGGCTGAAAAAGCGGCATAAGGGGCACGTGGCGCATGTCTTTAATTAAATCCAGCATGACGGTTGGCGGCCTGACCATGGTGTCACGTGTGCTGGGCTTTATCCGTGATATTTTACTTGCGCGTTTTCTGGGCGCTGGTATGGCGGCTGATGCCTTTTTCGTTGCATTCAAGCTTCCTAATCTGTTCCGCCGTCTTTTTGCCGAAGGGGCGTTTTCAGCGGCTTTTGTGCCTTTGTTTTCGCAAAACCTTGAGGAAGGCGATGATAAAGCCCGGCGCTTTGCGGAAGATGTTCTGGCGTCTTTACTGCCCATCCTATTACTGTTCACCGCGCTGGTAGAAGCGGGTATGCCCTGGGTGATTTTAGCCCTGACAGGCGGATTTCATGGCGCGGGACCGGAAAAATTCGAGTTGGCGGTTGATTTAACCCGTCTGACCTTCCCATTTTTGGCTCTGATATCGCTCGTTTCGCTTATGGGTGGGGTTTTGAACGGTCTGGGGAAATTTGCTGCCGCTGCTGCCGCACCCATCCTGCTCAATATTTTCATGATCAGCACGCTGATATTATTTCATGATGGTGAGGCAAAGACGGCTTTATCCTTGGCCACAGCGGTAACCTTATCCGGACTGGCGCAATTCATATGGTTGCTTGTCATCTGTTATAAAAACGGCATGCGGCTATACTTGCGTTTTCCGCGCCTTAGTGATGAAGTCAAAACCATGTTGGTGATTATGGCCCCGGCTGCCATTGGCGCGGGGGCCATGCAGTTGAATGTGTTGATTGATACGATTTTGGCCAGCCGCTTTTTGCCTGAAGGCTCGATTTCCTATCTCTATTTCGGCGACCGTTTGAACCAATTGCCTATCGGTGTGATTGGCGTGGCGGTTGGTACGGTCTTGCTGCCGACTTTAGCACGCCAGATTAAGCGTGATGAAAAACATGTCGCCATTCACAGCCAGAACCGGGCGATAGAATTTGCTTTATTTCTAACTTTGCCTGCGGCTTTGGGCCTTATCACCATTCCTGATGAGATTTTACGCGTGCTGTTTGAACGCGGCAGTTTTGATGCACTCGCCACGCAGAAAAGTGCCGCAGCGCTTGGGGCCTATGCCTTGGGTCTTCCCGCATATGTGCTGATTAAGACACTGACACCTGGATTTTTTGCGCGTAAAGATACCAGAACCCCGGTTCGTATCGCGATTTTCGCTGTTGTGACCAATTCCATTTTAGGTGTCATTCTCATGCTGTTTTTAGCTCATGTCGGCTTGGCGTTGGCAACAGCCATATCCGCTTGGTTAAATGCAGGCCTGCTTTATGCCGTGCTTCATCGCCGCGGGCATTTTCATATTGATGCGACTTTGCTCAAACGCTTGCCACGTATGGCTTTCAGCGGGGCTGTGATGGTGCCTGTCTTATGGGGCCTGACGAAGCTGTTGGGTTCTTGGCTTGGTGCTGGTGGGGCTTTGGCGATAGTGGCGCTGGCGCTGATGATTGTAGCGGCGGTTGCGGTTTATGGGCTGTGTACGCTGTTGTTCGGGGCACTGGCTCTGTCTGATTTAAAGGCATTTACCAAGCGAAGCGCTTGACCAGGCCGTTTTGGCTTTTTACAAGCGCTTGAGTTTGAAAATTCAACAGAGAAGTAGGCAGTCATGGCTCAAGCGCCCAAAAACCGTGTTTTTTCCGGTATTCAACCGACAGGTCAATTGCATCTTGGCAATTATCTAGGCGCTATCCGTAATTGGGTTGGGCTACAGCATGACTATGAAAGCCTCTATTGCTTAGTCGATCTGCATGCCATCACGGTATTTCAGGAGCCTGACGCCTTACGTAAAGCAACCCGTGAAGGGGCGGCAGCACTGCTGGCTGCAGGCATTGATCCGAAAAAGGCGATTTTGTTCAATCAAAGCCAAGTGGCGGCCCATTCAGATTTGGCCTGGATTTTCAATTGTGTGACGCGCATTGGCTGGCTCAATCGCATGACCCAGTTTAAAGATAAAGCGGGTAAGAATAAGGAAAATGCATCCTCGGGCCTTTATGTTTATCCCAATCTTATGGCCGCGGATATTTTAGCTTATCGTGCAACTCATGTGCCTGTAGGCGAAGATCAGAAACAGCATTTAGAGCTGACTCGCGACATCGCGCAGAAATTCAACAATGATTATGGTGTTGATTTCTTCCCGCTGGTGGAGCCTTTGATTTTGAAAGCGGGCGCCCGGGTTATGTCTCTGCGCGATGGGCGCAATAAAATGTCAAAATCTGATCCATCCGATTTAAGCCGGATCAACTTGACGGATGATGCAGACTTGATTGCGAAAAAATTCCGTAAAGCACGGACGGATGCAGATCCGCTTCCTGAAACGGCAAAAGAATTGGCTGATAGGCCCGAAGCAAATAATCTCGTTACCATTATGGCTGCTTTGTTGAATGAAGATGCTGATGCGATCTGTGCACGCTATGTAGGTCAAGGCTTTGCAGGGTTTAAGGCGGACCTGATTGAGATCGCAGTCCAGAAACTCTCCCCGATGACGGAGGAAATGAACCGTCTGATGGATGATCCTGCACAAATTGATGCGGTCCTGCGGGACGGTGCGGAGCGGGCGCGGGCGTTAAGTGAGCCAATCATCAATGAAATTCACGATATCGTGGGATTCCTGCGCCCCTGATTGTGGTTCATGTAGTGTTCAGCTAAACTCCTTTAAACTTTGGGGCGATGAGGGAGTTTATCCATGACACGCATGAGTCAGTCTTTGAAAATCAGTAGCGTTGTAGCATTGTTGGCATTGCTGCTAAGCGCTTGTGCATCCAATTTGAAATCCGATGTTGCCCGATTCCATAAGCTGAATGAGGTTCAGCCTGGTGCAACCTTCACCGTCGTGCCGCAAGACCCGGCGTTGCAAGGCAGTTTGGAATTTGAACAATATGCGGCTTTGGTGCGTGGGGAGTTGGCAAAATTCGGCTATCAACCGGTCAATTCAGCTAATGCTTCGGACCTGGTGGTAGAGCTGGATTATGGTATTTCCGAAGGCGAGCAGGTCATTCGTTCAAGGCCGACGGCCTATTACGGCTTTTACGGCCCCTATGGCTATGGCTATCCTTTTTATACCGGCTATTACCGCAGTGGCTATTTCCATGGCTATTATCCCTTTGGATATGCGCCGGAGGTTTATAGCTATACCGTCTATACTCGCGCTCTAAGCATGGACATCGTCCGCACTGGATCGACACGCGATGTGGTATTCGAAGGCGAAGTTCGCTCTATAGGGCGTGACAACCGTTTACCGGAAATCATGCCTTATCTGGTCCAGGCTATGTTCACTAATTTCCCCGGCGAATCAGGTGTGACGAAGGAAGTGGTTATCAAATTACCTGGGCGTGAAGGCCGCCATTAAGGCTTAAACCATAAAAGATTATGGCGTCGCTACAACAGGCGGCGCCTTTTTTATGCCTTGATGGGCTGAGATGACAGCGGGACTTGCATGTGGCCATCGCTATGCCCATGTTTGAGAACAATGATTTGCAATGAGGGTGGGGTATGTCCTGGCTGAAAGAGAAGTTCGCTCTTCTTTTAAATGCTTTGAAAGCAGTGGTGCTTTTTATCGCCAGATGGTTTGATGGGCGTCGGCTGGCCTTTGCTTTGGTCGGCGTGCTGATCTTTGCCTTTGCCTATTATCTCATTGGTATGCTGGTCGTTCACAAAATCAGTGATGATGTTGCCTTTACTGCGCCCGCTGCTGATCGCCCGCTTGGGGGCAGTGAAACAGTAGCTTTGGTGACTGCGGTTCTTGATCGCGAAGTCAACCGCAATGGTTGGATTGCCAATGACCCTTGGTTCTTCCCAACTGCGCTCATGGATAATATGCCGAATTATCAGGAGGGCTTGCGCGGGACTTTGGCGCTGTTCGCGGTTGAATTACGTGATCAGATTGGCCGCAATCGCGGGTCTAGTGCGGCTGACCCTGATCTGGAAACAGCCGTGGGCAAAATCAATTATCCCGGTAATGTCTGGATTGTTGCCAATGTTGTGGTACCCCGCCAACCCTCTGAAAGCGCCTATCGTGAGGCATTGACAGCCTTGCGCGCCTATAACCGCCGCGTCGGCGCGGGCGAAGCTGTCTTTGAGCGTCGTGCCGATAATCTGCTTGCAACACTCGACCGGCTCGCGCTGGATTTAGGCGCTGCATCCGCTGCCCTTGATTCACATATTGGCACTCATAGTGATGATTGGGTGGACCTTCAAAGTGACGATATCTTTTATAATGTGAAAGGCCGTGCCTATGCGGTCTATATCATTATGAAGGGCCTGGAAGCGGATTTCGCGCCCATTATCAAAGACCGGGAGTTGAATGCGGTCTGGGTGGAAGCGAAAAAATCGCTTGAACAACTCTTGGATTTGTCCCCCTGGATCGTCACCAATGGCGAACGGGACGGCATGATTTTAAACAATCATTTAGCTGTCGAGGGCTTTTATTTGATGCGCACCCGCACGCAGATCAGAGAGCTTACAAATATCCTTTTGAAATAAGCGGCTTGTCTGCGCGGCGCTGACGAGGCAAAATCAGCGCCATGACAGCTATGAAACATTTTGAACTGGACCGTTTTCAGGAGACCCGTGCAGCAGTGAATCGTAAATTCGTTGTTGTCGTGGATAATAGTCCTGAATGTGAAAAGGCGATCCTTTTTGCCAGTGGCAGGGCCGCCCACACTATTGGTGGCCGGGTCAGCCTTTATCGCGCGCTTCCCAAAACCCATGGCCTGCACTGGGTGGCGGCGGAGGATATGGCGCGCGATGAAGCCTGGGCAGAGGCAGAGGAGCTAATGACGGGCCTGGCCGCACGCATCTATGATCATGTCGGCCTTTATTCCGAAATCATGATTGATGAGCGCGAACCCAAAGAAGGGTTGATGGACCTTTTAAACAGTGATGAAGAAGTGTTTGCCTTGATATTGGGGGCAAAATCTGGGGGCAATCCCGGTCCGCTTGTGGAATATTTTTCCGGTGAAGTGTCCGGCGATCTTGCTTGCCCGGTTGTGATTGTCCCTGGTGGTCTTGAACCCGAACGCATCGATATGATGGTTTAAACCTCATAATTCTGACTAAATCAGTCGTATTTCCCTTGACGTCGGGAAATTGCATCGCCACATAGGGGGCGATGTGAAAGGAAAGCCCATGTTTATTGCAACCGAACGCACCCCAAATCCGGCGACTTTGAAATTTTTGCCCGGCCAAGCCGTAATGGATCAAGGCACGCAGAATTTCGCTGATGTGGAGGCGGCTGCGATTTCACCTTTGGCTAGCGCTTTATTTGAGCTGGAAGGCGTGAGTGGTGTGTTTTTCGGCGCGGACTTTATTTCGGTCACGCAGGAAGGTGAGGACTGGGCGCGGTTGAAGCCCATGGTTTTAGGCCTCATCATGGACCATTTCACATCCAAAGTTCCGCTCTTTCATCCGCATGCGCAGCCAGCAAAAGAGGCGGAGTCTCCGGTAAGTGAAGATGATGAGCCAATCATTGCGCAAATCAAAGAACTCCTGGACGCAAAAGTTCGCCCAGCTGTGGCGCAAGACGGCGGCGATATTGTCTTCCACGGCTTTGAAGAAGGCATTGTTTATCTTCACATGCAGGGCGCATGTGCGGGCTGCCCGTCTTCAACCATGACCTTGAAAAGCGGGATTGAAAATCTGCTGCGCTATTATGTGCCGGAAGTCACAGAGGTTCGCGCGGTTTAATCGAGCGCTCCGCCTCTCACAAAAAACGGCTGTCCAAACCAGCGCCAGCGCCGGTCCATGCCTAAATAGGTGCAATTGACCCGGGACCGCCCGAATGGAAGCGGCTGTTCAAGGTCGACGGTTATAGTTCCGTCTTCATCTATCTCTAATTCTGCCGCATCGCCCAGGTGGGACGGATAGCAGTTCATAGAACGCCATCCCCTTTCAAGGTTCATGAGGCGAAAGCGCATTAAGGGTGGGTTCTGCGTTATCAGCGCATCCGCGGGTTCCTGAACTTCCACCGCCATGGGTCGGCTGAAGGCCAGTGTTTTAAACCGGTCTAAATCACCATAGCGCTCATTAATAGCGAAACGGGGAAGGGCAAATAATGGGCTATATACGCCAGTTGCCGCTGAATATTGGGCAAAGGCTGCCTCAAATCCCGCATCTCTGATTTGCTCCATGAGGGCCGTGCCATATTCCCCATAAGGATAAGCGAAATAAGGGGGAATGGTGCCAAGCTCTGTTGCGAAACGCTGTATGCCTTCGCGCAGGTCTTTCATAACCTTGGTTTCGGTATCATAAGCCATATGGCGATGACTATGGCCGTGAAATCCGATAAAAACGCCTTCGTTCTTTAAGGCGCGTAACTCGTCCCAGCTTAAATAGCCTGGAATGCTATCATCAACCGCTTGTGTTGAGACAAAGATGGCCATGGGAATCCCCCGCGCCTTCAATCTAGGCCAGGCTTCCAGTGCGGCGGAGCGATAGGCATCATCGACAGTGAAAACGACGGATTTATCGGGTAGAGGGCTTTTATCTTGAAGCGCTGTAATAACGTTCTCAAGCGATGGAAAATGTGCTCCTGATGCGCTTAACCAGTCTAACTGGGCTTCAAACTGATCCAGGCGAATATTGGTCGAAGCAATATTGTCTTCACCAAATCGGTGATAAACCAAAACTACAGCCTCTTGCGCATGAAGTGCTGGGGCAGAAACAAGGATTAAAACCATTACTTTTGCATATCGCATTAAGCTGCTAAGGGTCATGTGTATCGATTTCATTACAGGACTATAGTTATGGCCAAAATTTTAAGTGATGCGGATTTGGATACTATATTCCGTCAGGCTAGATCTCACAACAAATGGCAGGACCGGACCGTTAGCGACGTACAGATCGAAGTCATTTATGATTTGCTTCGCTGGGGTCCAACCAGTGCCAATTCTTCACCGGCTCGCTTTATTTTCTGTAAATCCCAGGCTGCGAAAGACAAGCTGGCAAGCTGTGTGCTTGAAAGCAATGTTGAAAAAGTCAAAACAGCACCTGTCGTGGCCATTATTGGTTATGACGAGAAATTCTACGACAAAATCCCGCAACTTTTTCCACATAATCCTGATGCACGAAGCTGGTTTTCTGAAGACGAGGCGGTCGCTCATGAGACGGCCTTCCGCAATTCATCTTTGCAGGGAGCCTATTTGATGATAGCTGCCCGGGCGATTGGGTTGGATTGTGGCCCCATGTCCGGCTTTGATGCAGATAAAGTCAATGCGGCTTTTTTTATGGACAGTGACATCAAAGTGAATTTCATCTGTGCTATTGGCTATGGCGATGAAAGCGGGATTTTCCCACGCTCTCCTCGTCTATCTTTTGCCGAAGCTAGCGAAATCCTGTAAGAGAAGTCAGTTTCTCTAGGTTTGGATCATGTTGACTCTGGCTTTTGATACATGCATGGGCCGCTGCAGTGTGGCTGTTGGTGATGTGGGCCGTTGTTTTGCTTCGCGCTCAGATACCATGCCCCGGGGTCAGGCTGAAGTTCTGATGCCAATGATCGCTGATGTGTTGGCGGAAGCGCAACTGGACATAAGTGATATCAAGCGCATAGGTGTGACAGTTGGCCCGGGCTCTTTCACCGGTGTGCGTATTGGTGTGGCAGCCGCAAAGGCGCTGGCCTTGGTGCATGATCTTCCCATTGTGGCTTTGACAACTTTGGAGGCCGTGGCGTTGCAAGCTGATGTAAATGAATGCATCATCGCGCAGAATGCGCGCCGTTCAGAGGTTTATGTTCAACATTTTGCGAAACAAAAAGCCATGAACGAGCCCCAGTTGATGTCATTGGAGGAGGCCCGGCAAATGGCTATACAGAGTGCGCTTCCAATAGGAGGTACGGCAGCAGCACTGATTTGTGAGGATGCACAGCTTCTTCTTCAAAGTGATGCCGAGGTGCAACCTGAAAGCCTGCTCCGGCTTTGCGAAGATGGCCGTCCAGCGCTGCGCCATGACCAGCTCCAACCGCTGTATCTCAGACCTCCGGATGCAAAATTGCCGAAACTCAGCCCCATTGCAGCGTTGCGGCAAAAACTTGTCTCATGACCTTGGAAAAGTTCAGCCTTGGACCAGATGACAGTGCCTTATTGGCGCATGTCTCTGACCTTTGCTTTGAAGACGATAGTGTTGAGGCCTGGACCGAGGCGCAATACCTATCTGCCTTGGCGCTTCCCGGTGTACAGGCGCGCATCTTTTATCAAAATGATATGCCTATGGGGTTTTGGTTGGGGCGAAAGGTTCTGGATGAGGCCGAAATTCTTCTCATTGCAACTCATCGTGAATACCGGCGGAAAGGTGTGGGCCGCACAATTTTAACGGATGCGTGTGACTATTATGAACATGCTGGCGTGAAAACCCTGTTTCTTGAAGTGCGTGAGCAAAATTTAGCTGCGCAAAAATTGTATATTCATGTGGGATTTCAATATGTTGGGCGTCGTCCAAAATATTATAGGATGGGAAATGGTTCCTATGAAGATGCATTGAATATGACCCGCAAATTGCCGGTTTAAAAAAATATAAAGCTAATTTTCTTATATTTTTTAAGAAAAACAAAGCAGAATTATAAACTCTATGCCTCTAATTACATCTGAAAGTTGAATGTAAGTACTGCATACAAACAATATGAACTATATAATACAATGTTGTCATTCTATAAAACTATTGATTCGTTAAATAATATAGATATTTATGAAACTGTTTTTTGTAATTTGTTGCGAAATCGGAAATAATGCGCGGCGTCATGGCGCAGTCGAATTACGAAGAGAAAGAAAGAAAGTAAAAGAGTATGGCCAACACAACCCCCAATACGGAAGAATTGCTATCTTTGACTGTAGATGTAGTTTCTTCTCATGTTTCAAATAACACTGTTCCAGTCGCTGAAGTTTCATCATTGATCGAACAGGTCTATGAAACGCTGAGTAAATTATCAGCGCCTGAACCGGATGAAGAACCACGGCCTGAACCCGCCGTACCGGTGCGCCGCTCTGTTACGCCTGATTATATCATTTGCCTGGAAGATGGTAAAAAACTGAAAATGCTGAAACGGCATTTGAAGTCTCAATATAATATGTCACCAGAAGATTATCGGGAGCGTTGGGGACTGCCCGTTGATTATCCGATGGTTGCACCGAATTATGCAGAACAACGCCGCTCCCTTGCCAAGAAAATTGGCCTTGGCACAAGCCGGAAAAAGCGCGCTTAATCCCGTATAAGACTAACGAAGTTTTAAAGGCGGGCTGGGTGTCCGCCTTTTTGCTATCCAGTTTTATTTGACCATCACCCCATAAATGCGGCATTTTGAATGCTCGGAGGTTGAGGCAGCCTTCGATTTGGATCGGTTAAAACGCAGCAGATAAAAGAGATGACCCATGGCTGAAGCAGAAGTGCAGACAGCACCTGTCGATATTGAGGAAATGTGCATCAAAAAAGGCATGCGCATGACGGACCAGCGCCGGGTGATTGCGCGCGTTTTATCGCAAGCCGAGGATCACCCTGATGTTGAAGAGGTCTATCGCCGCTCTGTCGATGTGGACCCGCATATTTCTATTGCAACGGTCTATCGTACGGTTCGCTTGTTTGAAGAGGCAGGCATATTAGAGCGCCATGATTTCCGCGATGGTCGCTCTCGCTATGAGCCGGCAACAGATGATCATCATGACCATTTGATTGATGTTGAAACCGGCGAAGTCCTTGAATTTCATAATGAACGAATTGAGGCCTTGCAGCGGGAGATCGCAGCGGAACTCGGCTTCGATCTCGTTGATCATCGTATGGAGCTTTATGGTCGCCGAAAACGTGACTAAAAGCTGATAATAAAGCCTATGAGCGATAATAATAATATTCTGTCTTTGGCCGTTACCCCGCGTTCAGGGGGCTGGCGTACAACCCGTGTGGTTGCAGGCACTGCGGCGACCATTGCGGCGCTTTATGGTCCACAGTCTGTTTTGCTGACTTTGGCACCCACAAAAGCCACATGGGTGCCGCGCGCTATCCACCGGGTTTTTTGCAACCTGCTTGGTGTGCAGGTTGAAATATCTGGCATGCCCTATGATGACGGGCCGGTGCTTTATGTGGCGAATCACATGTCCTGGCTGGATATTCCGCTCATTGGCTCTAAAGTAAATGGCAGTTTTGTTGCGCGGGCGGATATGCAGGAATGGGGTATTTTCAAATATCTCTGCTGGCTACAACGGACCATCTATGTGGAACGCGAACGCCGCCATCGCACGATGGATCAGCGCGATGAGATTATTGCGCGTTTAGCTGCCGGCAATAATATCATTCTTTTTCCCGAAGGTACGACCAGTAACGGGAACACTATGCTGCCGTTTAAATCCTCGCTTTTCGGTGTTGCAGAAGCCGCGCGCAAACAGGGAATTCCTTTAAAAATTCAACCTTTAACCCTGGCATATACGCAAATAAATAATCTGCCCATGGGCCGCTTTGCCCGGCAGAATATTGCTTGGATTGGGGATGAGGATTTAAATCCTCATTTCAATAAAGTCATGAATATGGGGCGTATTGATGCCCTGCTTCATTATCATGACCCGGTTTCCTTGGATGATTTTAATAGCCGCAAGGAACTTGCAAAACATTGCGAAACCGTCATTGGGCAGACTTTGAGACTGGCAAATTCCGGACGGTTGGACAGGGGTTGAAAATAGCTCCGCTTGACTGGTGGCGCGCGCGTGATAGGTTCCCGCGCCGAAGCGCATCTTATCGATTTATTCAAGGATGAAACGCCGTGAAAAAAGCGTTCCACATTAAGACCTATGGCTGTCAGATGAATGTCTATGACAGTGAGCGCATGCATGAGGCCTTGAAAGCCAAAGGTTATGAGCCGGTCGAAACCATGGAAGCGGCGGATCTGGTCATCCTCAATACCTGCCATATTCGTGAGAAGGCTGCGGAAAAAGTCTATTCCGACATTGGTCGTATTCGCTTATTGCCGGATGAACGTGATAATCCCGAAACCCAGCGTATGATCGCCGTCGCGGGTTGTGTTGCCCAGGCGGAAGGTGAAGAAATCATGCGCCGGGCAAAGGCGGTTAATCTGGTTGTTGGGCCGCAGACTTATCATCGCCTGCCTAAAATGCTTGATGAGGCCCATGCGCAGGCGAAAAAGGGAGGCCGTATCCGGGTCTTGGATACGGATTTCCCCGAAGACAGCAAATTTGACCATCTGCCAAAGGCGCAATCAGCGGCAGCCCCTGCTGCTTTTCTAACCATTCAGGAAGGCTGCGATAAATTCTGCACCTTCTGTGTGGTGCCTTATACCCGTGGGGCTGAAGTCTCTCGCCCTGTTGCTGATATTATTGCGGAAGCTGAAGATATGGTGGCCCGTGGTGCACGCGACATCACTTTGCTTGGGCAGAATGTGAATGCCTATCACGGGGCTTTGGACGATGGCGCGCCTATTACGCTTGCGGGGCTCATTCGTCGCTTAAACCAAATTAAGGGGCTGGAGCGTATTCGCTACACGACCTCCCACCCCCGCGATATGGATGATGAACTTATTCGTGTGCATGGCGAAGTCGAGGCGTGCCAGCCTTATCTCCATCTTCCCATCCAATCCGGCTCCAATAAGATTTTAGAGGCCATGAACCGTCGCCATAGTCGTGAGCATTATTTCGACATTATCGAACGACTACGTGCCGCGCGTCCCGATATCGCGCTATCTTCAGATATCATTGTTGGCTTCCCCGGCGAGACGGATGAAGATTTTGAAGACACGATGGATTTAGTGCGCCGGGTCAAATATGCCCAGTGCTATTCCTTCAAATACAGCCCACGCCCTGGAACACCTGCCGCTGAAATGGGCGAACAGGTGGATGAAAATGTCAAAGCTGACCGTTTGGCGCGGTTACAAGCCTTATTGTCTGAACAAGCGCTTGAATTTAATCAGGATTGTGTTGGTCGTAGCTTTGATGTGCTGGTGGAGCGAAAAGGCCGGGGTGAGAACCGCTGGGTCGGTCGCAGCCCCTATATGCAGGCTGTGCATTTTACCTTGGACGAAAAGCTTGGAAAAGCTTATGATTCTCCTATCGGTGCGAAAGTTCGGGTGAAAATCACCCAAGCCGGGCCGAATAGTTTGTCTGGAGACGTGGACCAGCTTGCGGATTGAGCAGCGTGGTTCAAAACAGGAAAGGACAATTGCCGCTTGACCGGCCAAACAGGTGTTGACGCAGAAGGTCGTGTTGTCAGTCTTGGGAATGCTCCCGAGCGGCTTGACCTCAGCTTTGAGGACAATAAACTCCTTGTTCCTTTATTCGGTGAATATCACCAGAATCTCACACAGATAGAACACCATCTTGGCGTGCGTATTACCACGCGCGGCAATCATGTTGTGGTTGAAGGGCCGCATGATGCTGCTCATCAGGCGCGCCAAGTGTTAGAAGAGCTTTATGGACGTTTGGCCCAGGGCTTTGACGTTGAATTAGGTGATGTGGACGGAGCGTTGCGCATGGCGGGACAGAGTTTCCCTGATGATGAAGAAAGTCTGATTGAAAAAGCCGTACCTCCATCACCGGATGAAGCCCGGCGGTTTCAAGATGAAAAAACCCGCTTGGTGGTGCGCCGCCGTGTTATCACGCCGCGCTCCCCGGGGCAGGTGGTATATCTGCGCCGCTTATCGCACACGCCTATGGTCTTCGCTTTAGGCCCTGCGGGGACGGGGAAGACCTATCTGGCTGTGGCGCGCGCCGTTGCTGCCTTGCTTGATGGGGAGGTGGACCGGATCATTCTTTCTCGTCCTGCGGTTGAAGCCGGGGAAAATCTCGGTTTTCTGCCTGGGGATATGCGGGAAAAGGTCGATCCTTATCTGCGCCCGCTTTATGACGCGCTTTATGATCTTTTGCCGCCTGAGCAGGTGGAGCGACGTTTTCAGTCCGGTGAAATCGAAATCGCGCCCTTGGCCTTTATGCGTGGGCGGACGTTATCCAATGCCTTTGTCATTCTGGATGAGGCACAAAATACCACATCCGCACAAATGAAAATGCTGCTCACTCGCTTTGGTCAAAATGCACGCATGGTAATCGCCGGCGATCCCAGTCAAATTGATTTGCCGCCCAAGGCCAAATCAGGATTGAAAGAAGCCATTGCGACGCTAAGTGATATTGAAGATATATCAATGGTCTATTTCACTTCCAAAGATGTGGTCCGCCATCCGCTCGTTGGGCGTATTGTGGATGCCTATGACGCCAAGGATGAGGCATAGAGCCTATGCTTCATATCGATATTGAGTGCGAAGAGCCGCAATGGCGCGCCCTTAGCCCTGATTTGGAACAGCGTCTTAAAGATGTGATTTGCCGCAGTTTTCAACATAGTGATTTTGCTCATTGTCTTAATGATGACAGTGAAAATGAGCTGTCTTTGTTGTTAAGTGATAATCGACATTTGCAGGACTTAAACAGGGATTACCGAGGTAAAGATAAACCGACCAATGTCTTGTCCTTTCCAGGTTTTGATGGTCATGCCTTACTGGGTGTGCCTATTCATTTTGGCGATATCGTTATTGGCTATGGTATTGTGATGGAAGAAGCTGTGGCCCAAAATAAGACGCCGCTTAATCATCTTTTGCATTTATGTGTTCATGGATGTTTACATCTTTTGGGTTATGACCACATAAATGACGAGGACGCACAAATCATGGAGGATTTGGAGCGTCAGGTTTTAAAGACTATAGGAATTGAAGACCCTTATAGTGATGTGAGGCAAGTGGAATCCAATTGATGGGATCGCAAAGCTCGACTTATTCCTCGTCTTCGGACGCGTCTAACGATGATGGCCCCTCTTCGAGTCCGTCTTCGGGCTGGTTTAAACGACTGACATCTATCATTTTTCGCCGCGATAAAGACCGCAGTCTACGCCGCAGCCTCGCTGATGCCATTGTTGCAACAGAAGGTGAGGGCCCAACATCGGAAAACGGACTGACATCTGACTTAGGTGAAGATGAGCTGATGATGTTGAAAAACATCTTAAGCAATGGCCATCTGCGTGTTGATGATGTGATGGTGCCGCGCGCCGACATCACGGCATTTGATATTGAAGATGATTTTGAAGACCTAGTGCGACTACTTTGTCAGGCAGAACATAGCCGTTTGCCTGTTTACCGGGAAAGCCTCGATGATGTGATTGGCATGGTCCATATCAAGGACGTTATTAAACCCTTGTCGAGGCAAGAGCCAACAAAGCCAACTGTTGCTGCATTACTCCGTTCAGTACTTTATGTGCCACCAAGCATGCGGGTTATGGATCTGCTGGCGAAAATGCGAGCTGGACGTATCCATATGGCGATTGTCATTGACGAATTCGGTGGAACGGATGGTCTCGTAACCATCGAAGACCTTGTTGAGCAATTCGTTGGCGATATCGAAGATGAACATGATGAATTGGAGCAGGACCCGCTGCGGAAAATAAGTCCGGAAGTCTATGATGCGGATGCTCGCCTTCCCATACCTGAGTTGGAGCAGGAACTGGGTCTTGATTTCCTGCCTGATGATGAAGATGACGATATTGACACTTTGGGCGGCCTCGTTGTGCGGCTGGCGGGTAAAGTGCCGATGATTGGTGACGCGATTGAACATCCATCCGGTCTGCGGTTTGAAGTTGTGGATGGCGACCCTCGGCGTTTAAAACGTTTGCGCATCTACATAGAGCAGGACCGGGAGAGGGACGATTAAGCCTTTTAAAGATGTTAAAGCGTGGCTGGACCGCCAACGCCCGGCCAATCGCATTGGGCTTGGGTTTTTTGCGGGTGCTTTGAGTGTTGGTGCCTTTTCTCCCTTTCATATTTTTCCGCTCTTAGCTGTAAGCCTGCCTTTGGCGCTGTGGCTTCTTCAGGGTGCGCCGTCTTGGAAGGGTGCTTTAGCTTTAGGTTGGGCCTTTGGCTTTGGGCAGTTTTTATTGGGCTTGTTCTGGATTGCTGAAGCTTTTTCTGTCCGAGAAGGTTTTAATTATGGCGAAGGGATGGGTGCCGTCTTTTTATTAAGCGCCGCCTTGGCGATATACCCTGCCCTAGCCTTTCTGGCGACATGGCGTTTTGCGCGACGTGGTATGGCCCAAGTCATTCTTTTCGCTGTGTTCTGGAGCTTAGCGGAATGGCTGCGTGGCCATATGTTTACAGGCTTTCCCTGGAATATTCATGCGGCATCTTTGTCAGCCTTCCCATCGCTCATCCAAAGTGTTGCATGGGTGGGTGGCTACGGACTGTCTTTGCTTGTTACTTTGGCGGCATCAATTCCTGCGGCTGTGCTTCTTTGGCCTGGCACAAAGTACATGCGACAAATTGTCACGTTACTTGCTATACCCTTGGTCGTTTGGGGTTTCGGACTTTGGAGGCTTGAACAACACTCTATCGCATTGCGCGAGGATATTTCTCTCATTCTTGTTCAACCAGGAATTAGCCAAAAGGATAAATGGAACCCTGAGTTAATCCGAAGGCACTTCCATCAATATATAGATTCATCGACTTTAGCGGCGTCGCATTCTCATGCATCGAAGCTTCTGGTTCTCTGGCCTGAAACGGCGGTGGCTTATCCTGTCGGGGATCAGCCTGGGACGCGCTATCTAATTTCCAAAATTCTGGATCGACCTGGCTATGTTATCACCGGTGCTCCCCGCTATGAACGGCAGGATAATGGCAGCTATAAAGCCTGGAATAGCATTTTCGCGATTGATCGCTTTGGCAATGTCGCAGGCCAATACGACAAATTTCATCTCGTTCCATTTGGTGAATATGTGCCCTTGAAATCACTATTAAGTGTCCTTGGAATAGAGCGGATAGTCGAGGCCTTGGCGGATTTCAGTGCTGGTCCAGGCCCGCGTACATTAAGCCTGGATGGCATTCCTTCATTCAGTCCTTTGATTTGTTATGAAGGTATTTTTCCTGGTTCCGTAAAAGAAGATGCGCAAACGCGTCCTGATTGGTTGGTAAACCTTTCAAATGATGCCTGGTTCGGGGCATCTGCTGGCCCCTATCAGCATTATGCACTTGCAAGATTGAGGGCGGTTGAAGAGGGCCTCCCTCTTGTACGTTCAACACCGACAGGTATCTCGGTTGTCGTCGATTCGTTGGGCCGTGAAATTGCCCGGTTGGATTTAGGGGAAACAGGGGTATTGCAATCTGCGCTACCAAAGTCTCTGGGTACGGAAACGGTTTATAGTCGTGTTAATGATCTCTCTTTTCTCCTCCTCTTAGTGGGCCTGGTTATCATATACTTCGTGCAAAAGTTGTGGTAAAACTTCTCTCAACTTAGTATGCATCGCCGTGTCTTAATTTGTATGCGAGTTCTAGACATGACTGTAGGATGCGCTTACAAAGACCTGCGGCACTGTCGGGGCTCGGTCTTGATGAGAGTAGCGTGCATTTTGTTGCATAAATCCTTGTCGTTTGGCCGGCAATGACGTGTGAGTTGGAGTTCTAATAACAAAAAGGGCCATAGCAGTGACATCAAAGCCAGATCCGGTAGACGTACACGTAGGATCACGTGTTCGGTTGCGCCGCACGCTTTTAGGCATGAGTCAGGAAAAACTCGGCGATGCGCTGGGATTGACATTTCAACAGGTACAAAAATATGAGCGTGGTGCCAATCGCATTGGCTCATCTCGCCTGTTCCAATTATCTAAAATCCTTGATGTACCCGTATCTTTTTTCTTTGACGATATGGAAACAGCATCATCTGCGCGCGGGATGAGTGATGCAAATGCAGAGCCATTTGAAGCGGAACAATTGGCAAGACGGGAAACTCTGGAATTAGTGCGGGCTTATTACAGAATTACCGAGCCAACCGTTCGCAAGCGTATATTTGAACTTGTAAAAGCGGTTGCCAGCAATAAGGCTGAGTAAGCGCAATTCACTATATTTTGTGCGCTATATGGTTTTAAGGGGCAATCATCTGTTGAGGTCGCCCCTTCAAGCCTGCTATAAGGCGCGTCACTCATGGCGCCGTCATGGGTATTTTTTTACCTGAACCTGATTTAGCAAGTTGATCAAAGAAATTAAGGACGGGCTGTGTCACGCAAAGACTATTTATTTACCAGTGAGTCTGTTTCTGAAGGACATCCTGATAAAGTGGCGGACCGTATCTCCGATACAGTCCTTGACCATTTTATTGGTAAAGACCCGGTGGCTCGGGTTGCCGTGGAAACAATGGTCACAACCAATCGCATCATTCTCGCCGGTGAAGTTCGTGCTCAGGGTGGTATTGATGCGAAGGTTCTTGAAGACGCAGCGCGAGGTGCCGTTAAAGACATCGGCTATGAACAGGATGGTTTTCATTGGGCCAAAGCCGCTTTTGAAACCTATGTGCATGAGCAGTCCGCAGACATTGCCATGGGTGTGGATGCTGCTGGCAATAAAGATGAAGGCGCGGGCGACCAAGGTATAATGTTTGGTTTTGCGACCAATGAAACAGATGTATTGATGCCAGCCCCTCTTCATTACTCCCATCGTATTTTGAAGGCCTTGGCTGATGCGCGCCACAGTGGTGCAGCGCCGCAACTTGAGCCAGATTCCAAAAGCCAGGTGACTTTGCGCTATGTGGACGGCAAGCCCGTCGGCGCAACCTCCATCGTTGTTTCAACACAGCATGGTGCGGGTGTCGATCAAGGTGAACTGCGTG
>JASFRS010000019.1:0-21252 GCA_050114795.1 Sphingomonadales bacterium | reverse complement strand
ATTTGATCTGTCACATGGGCGCCTGGCTGGCGGGAATATTAATGGCAGGGATATTTCTTTTAAGCCTAAGCGAAATTCTCGCTCGAAACTTCTTCAATATCAGCATTGATTTCGCTCAGGAATATATTGGTTATATGGTCGCTGCTGCCTTCTTAAGCGGCAGCGGTTGGGCGCTTGGACAAAATGCTCATATTCGCGTTTCTCTGTTGCTTGAGAAACTCCCTCCCGCTTTTGCCCGGGCGCTTGATTTGGTCGCAACTATTTTTGGGCTGGCCATCAGTGTTTACACGGCACAGGCACTTACAGCTTACACACTCCATACAGCATCAAGGCATGAGGCGTCTTATTATCCAAGCGCCACACCCCTGGTTGGCCCACAATCCCTATTGGCTTTAGGCTTTATCTTATTGAGCCTCGGGCTGCTAGCGAGGCTCCTGCGCCTAATCCTTCGAGAGGACGTATAATGGCCGCGCCCTATCTGCTTAGCTTTTTGCTAATCTTCCTGCTGAGTTGCGCCACCTGGATCGGCCTTGCTTTACTGGGTGGTGGAGTGATCAGTCTCCATATGCTGCGCGATATGAATATATCTGCTTTTTTAGCAGGCGATATCTGGCGTAGCTTGAATGCCGCAGAATTGGCGGCCCTGCCATTATTCATCTGGATGGGGGAGATTTTGTTTCGGACAAAAATCTCAAGCGCCTTTTTTGAAGGCCTGAGCCCTTTTTTAAAGCGCATGCCAGGCCAACATCTACATGTGAACATCTTAGCCTGCACATTATTCGCTGCCGCTTCAGGGTCATCCGCAGCAACAACCGCCACAATTGGTCGTATCACTTTGGATGAATTGGAAAAAAGAGGCTATGATCGGGATCTGGCTATGGGGTCATTATGCGGCGCCGGGACTTTAGGGTTTTTAATTCCGCCCAGCATCATTCTCATCCTCTATGGTGTTCTAGCGGATATTTCTATCATCGACCTGTTTATTGCCGGTTTGTTGCCAGGCCTTTTGCTGGCCGGGGCGGCCATGATCTACATCGCTATCCGTGTGACCTTAAATCCAAGCCTGGCGCAGGCCCGCGTTTCAGTTTCAAAATCAGGCGGCAAACGTCGGGCAATGGTCGCATTAATGCCCGTTATAGCTCTCATCACCCTTGTCATCGGCAGTATGTATTCAGGCTTTGCAGGCCCAAGCGAAGCGGCAACATTAGGTGTTGCTGGCGCTCTTGCCATTGCCACCGGTCAAAAATCTCTAACCAAACAAGCCTTTGTCGAGGCATTGTTCGGGGCTGTTCGCACAACATCAATGATCGGACTTATCATCGTTGGCGCGTTTTTCCTGTCAAAAGCCGTAGCGATATTCGGCATCCCCACAGCGGTGGCTGAAACCATTGCGCAATATAACCTCAGCCCCTTTGGCCTAATCGCTCTCTTGTTTCTATTTTACGTCTTACTAGGGATGATATTGGATGGCCTTTCCATCATTGTGATGACACTTCCCATCGCCTTGCCACTCGTGCAGGACGCAGGTTTTAGCGCTCTTTGGTTTGGCATTTTCATCGTCATCACCGTTGAAATGAGCCAGATCACACCACCCATCGGCTTCAACCTCTTTATTGTACGTGATTTAACAGGAGAGAGCATCGGGCGGATCGCACGCGCCTCTTTACCATTTTTTCTGTTGATGGCAGGACTAGCCGTCTTGATTGTCATTTTCCCTGATTTGGTGAGTGTATTTTTATGAAAGAACTTTGGCGCGGCACCTATCTGCGGGCGATGCAGGATGGGCATTGGGAATATGTAGACCGTCACAAAGGTCGCTTCGCAGCTGCTATTCTCGCCATAACAGAAAATGCTGAAATCGTTTTAGTCGAGCAATTTCGCATACCCATTCAGTCCAGCTTATGGGAATTGCCTGCTGGTCTGGTTGGTGATGAAGAGGAAATCTCCAATGAGGGCGCGCAAAGCGCTGCTGAACGGGAGTTATGGGAAGAAACCGGCTATCGCGCGCGCCGGTGGCAGCATTTGGGCCAAGTCGCCGTATCGCCAGGCATGGTGAGCGAGCTCACTGATATTTTTCTCGCCAGCGGTCTTAGCAAAGACGGTCCGGGTGGCGGGACTGCGTCTGAAGATATTAAGGTCCATCTTCTCCCCTTGAGCGAAGTTGAAAGCTGGATCGAGACGCAGCGCAAAAATCGCAGGCCTATAGATATGAAGCTTGTTGCTGCTCTAGGCCTGCTTAATGCATCTCCTCCCCGCCTGTGACATTCAGCGCCTCACCGGTGATATAATCCGCCTGATCGGATGCCAGAAACGCACAAGCCGCCGCCGTGTCTGTCACCAGACCAATGCGGCGCATAGGGTTTTTAGCGGCAATTTCGGCCATATATTCCTTCACGCTTAAGCCAAAGAATGTGGAGAAATAGTCCTGCTGTCGTTCCCCTGTCTCCGTTGCAAGGCGGTTGGGACAGACTGCGTTTACAGTGATGCCATGCACGCCAAGTTCCAAAGCAGCGGAGCGCGTAAAGCCTAAAACACCATGCTTTGAAGCCGTATAAGCGGACATGTGCATCAGACCGGATTTCGCGGCCTGACTGGCGATGGAGATAATCCGCCCCCCTCTGCGCTCATCATCATCCACCTCATTCTGTTTTACCATCTGCGCGGCAGCGTATTTTGTGCAAAGAAACACGCCCTTCACATTGACGTCGAGAACCGAATTCCATTCCTCAACGCTCATATCAAAAACAGGCCTCATCAAATTATCAAAGCCAGCGTTATTAATTAAAATATCAATGCGACCAAAGGCTTCTATTGATGCATTTATAAGCTGCTCGACATCTGCCTCTTTGGTGACGTCGCAACTGATCGCATGAGCACCTGCCCCCCTCGAACGCAATTCATCAACAATGGGCGACATTGAAGCTTCGTCTAGAATGTCGCTAACGATACAATTACATCCCTCATCGGCGAAACGTTTTAATATTCCCTGGCCCAAGCCCCCTTCCTTCCCCGCACCTGTAACTACTACGACTTTGCCGTCTAACCCCAATCCCCGTGCCATGCTTTTCTCCCCTCAAGTGCCAATCATTATACCTAGGAAAGCAGAACATGTCTTGTATCAGATCAAAGTGATCGGCAAATTCATATATTGAATTGCTATATAAAGCCAAAGCGATATTATCGGCCTTCGCTCAGCAAAACGGAGAAAATGATGCACCGCCTCCTGACCTATTTTCTTTTATTGCCCGTGCTTTCGCCAGCACTTGCTCAAGAAAACACCGTTTTCCACCAGGTCGAGTTAACCGCCGAACACCCAATTATTGCAGAGCCTTATTTTCCCAAACTCTTTTCCAAAGACCGGAAAGCACTGACGCTTCTTGGCAAAGACGAAAAGCAGCATTTTTTCTTTTCCATTTATAAGCAGCTCGACGGTGATGCCCAAGTCCTTGCTGTTCCGGAAGATGCCCTCTTTTTTGACTTTTTAAGCGATGGAGAGAACGGCAAAGAGCATTTGGTATTTCTGACAAGGGACGGCGTGACTTTCGTTGATCCAGAAAATGGAGAGACGGATTTAACTTTAAAAACACAAAGTATCTATCGTTTGCCATCAAACCCCAATTTCTCACATTTAGATTTTGCTCGCGACCTTAATGGAGACGGGTGGGAGGATATAATTGTTCAGGACTTCGACGGCTATCACCTCTTCATCCACACAGAGGCGGGATTTCAGGATCCAGTTTTCCTTCCCTTCCCTGTTGAAATGCGAATTGGCGGTGCCCCTTATTATGACGCATCCGCCCCGCGTTATGAGAGTTTTCCCATTTACAACCTCGATATGACTCTTGATGAGCGGGACGATATCGTTTTCCTGAAAGACAAAACGCTCTATGTCTTTGAACAATTACCGGATGGCACCTTCAGCACGCAGGCCCAAACCATAGACATTCCGCTTGATATCGTTGGAAATTCTATGGCTGAATTCTTACGCTCTGAGGAGTCTTCTTCAAATCGTGCTAATTTCACAGAGCGCCGTATCTCAAAAATACAAGATATAGACGGCGATAAAATTCCTGACATTCTAACACTTGAAGAGGAAGCGAAAGGGACCTTTGATCGCAAAACAACTTATGGCATTCATTTTGGCAGACAAACGCCCGAAGGCCTTTCATTTGTTAAAGAGGTGGATGCACTTTCTTCTATTAAAGGCTTCTCACTCTTTCAAAGCCTCAGCGATGTGGAAGGCGACGGGCGGTTTGAGAATTTTACCGCAACAAATGACATTGGCCTTGGCAAAATAATTAGTGCACTGCTCACCGGATCCACAAAATTTGATCTGAGCATTTACAAAATCAACGATCAAAGGAAGTTTGAAGAAAAACCCAATTCAGTCAAAAAAATCCGCCTCGACTTCGACTTTTCATCCGGGAATATATCAATCCCGGTTGTCAAATTGGCAGATTTGGACGGAGATGGGCGAAAAGAACTTATTTTGGATGATGAGAAAAAAGGCATTCGGATTTTCTCTCAAGACCCAAAACGGAATGAAGTTTTTGGCCGAAGGGCTAAGGACTATAAAGTGCAAATTCCGCAAGACGGTCAATTCGTACAAGTTGAAGATATTGATGAAAATGGCAGAGATGACCTCATCATACACTTCGACCCATTTGGTGCGGATGGAGAAGAAAGCGCAAAACGCTTAATTTTTCTCCTGTCGCTTTAGAGGCTGGGGAGTTGCCGATCCGACTTTCAGAGACTATGTAAAGCTGCATGGTGTATTTTGGGGTAGGATTTCCAGCGTGACTGATAATAGAGACGAAAATATTCCAGCGGATGTATTAAGTGCGGTTCAAACACTGATCCGCTGGGCAGGTGAAGATCCTTCACGTGAGGGTCTGCGCGATACACCGGGCCGTGTGGCACGCGCCTATAAGGAATATTTTCGCGGCTACAACGAAGACCCCCTTCAACACCTGCGCCGTACCTTTAATGAGGTCGGTGGCTATGATGAAGTCATATTGCTGAAAGATATTCCCTTTATCTCACATTGCGAACACCATTTAGCGCCGATTATTGGGAAAGCTCATGTGGCCTATCTTCCCTCTCATCGCGTTGTTGGCATCTCAAAACTGGCACGGGTTGTTCATGGTTTTGCCCGACGCATGCAGGTCCAGGAAAGGCTGACAGCAGAAATCGCCGATGCCATTCAGGAGGTCTTGGAACCGGTGGGCGTTGCCGTGGTTATCGAAGCCACCCATGGCTGCATGACCTGCAGAGGAGTAGAAACACCCGATGTCAAAATGACAACAAGCCGGATGGTCGGTCTGTTCCGTGATGATGAGAAAGCGCGGCGGGAAGCACTCGCCCTTATGGGATATTGAGCACCTGATTCTATATTCAAGGACTCAAACGCTTACTTTTATAAGCCCCTGTAAAATCGCCTTGAATGGTACTTTGAAGTAGCCTGCACATACAATTTAGTTCTGCCACAACCCATCTCAACAATATTTCCTAAAAACTGTTTCTGCAGAATGATATTTGCTATTTATGCGCGTATGCTTCTCATATAACTCTTATAATTCTTAAAAGTTGCGACATTTATTTTAAACTTGAAATATCTGACTCTGCGGCCTATTTTTGAGTAACGTATGGGGGAGTTCTTCAGAGGAAGTAGAAGATGAAAATTGCATGTATGGGTGGTGGGCCAGCGGGTCTTTATTTTGCGATTTCGCTTAAGCTGCGAGAACCTCAACATGAAATCACTGTTTTCGAACGCAATAAGCGTGGTGATACATTTGGTTGGGGCGTCGTTTTCTCAGATCAGACGATGGATTACCTCAGAACAAATGATGAAATTTCAGCCAGGAAAATCCTCGATGAATTTGCCCACTGGGACGACATTGATGTTCATTTCAAAGACCAAGTTATAACATCTGGCGGCCATGGATTTTGTGGTATATCGCGGCAACGGCTTCTTGATATCCTTGCCGAACGCGCAGAAGAGTTAGGCGTTCAAATCCAATTCGCCCATGAGGTGTCTATCCATGATGAGGCTCTGAAGGATTACGACCTTATCATTGCATCTGACGGAATTAATTCGAAAGTGCGGGAAGAATTTGCTTCTCAATTCAAAGTCGATATTGAGACACGAGCGAACAAATTTGTCTGGCTCGGCACCCATAAGCTGTTCAAGGCTTTCAAATTTATTTTCAAGCACACGCCGCATGGTTGGATATGGGCGCATGCCTATCGGTTTAATGAAGACACATCCACTTTCATTCCCGAATGTTCACAACAGACCTTTGATAGTTTTGGCTTCGCGGATATGAGCCAAAATGAAATCATCGCTGTATTAGAAGACGTGTTTAAAGACGAATTGGACGGGCATAAGCTGCTATCCAACGCAAGCCATTTACGAGGCGCTGCAATCTGGCTGAATTTCCGCAGAGTGCTGTGTGAGACTTGGCATTACAAGAATATCATTCTCCTTGGTGATGCCGCCCATACCGCGCATTTCTCAATCGGCTCCGGTACAAAACTGGCATTTGAAGACGCTATAAAGCTGGCAGAGGTGTTGTGCCGACACGATGTCCCTGTTGAAGAAGCCCTGGAGCTCTATCAGGATGAACGGCACCTGGAAGCTCTTAAATTGCAGTCTGCTGCACGCAATTCCACAGAATGGTTTGAGAATATGGAACGTTATTCTCAGATGGAGCCGGTTCAATTCGCTTATTCCCTGCTTACACGCTCCCAACGTGTCAGCCATGAGAATTTGCGCTTAAGAGACCCGGAATGGCTGGAGGGTGTGGAAAACTGGTTCTATGAAAATGCGACTGGGTATAAGCCTAATGTCAAAACGCCCCCCATGTTCACGCCTTTTCACCTACGCGATATGAAGCTAGAAAATCGTATCATCGTATCACCAATGTGCATGTATTCCGCGCAAGACGGCATGCCCAATGACTTTCATTTCACCCATTTGACATCCCGTGCCATGGGAGGTGCAGGGCTGGTCTTTACTGAAATGACCAACATCTCTCCTGATGCGCGCATAAGCCCCGGCTGCGCAGGCATCTGGTCGCAGGCACATGCAGACGCCTGGGCCACTATTGTAAAATTCGTGCATGAACAGACAAAAGCCAAAATCGGCATGCAATTGGGACATGCGGGGCGTAAGGGAGCAACAAAGCTCTCATGGGAAGGCAATGACGAGCCCTTAGACGAGGGTGCATGGCCCATATACGGCCCTTCACCCATCCCTTGGTCAGATAAGAATCAAATTCCCATTCCAATGACACGCGCTGATATGGACCGGGTTGTTCAAGACTATATTCGGGCAACGGAATTCGCTGTAAATGCTGGATTTGACATTATCGAACTCCATGCCGCCCATGGATATTTACTGTCTTCTTTCTTAACCCCATTAAGCAATCAGCGGGATGATGAATATGGAGGCAGCCTGGAAAACCGCTTACGCTTTCCGCTAGAGGTCATGGAGGCTGTTCGTGCCACCTGGCCACAAGACAAACCGATGTCTGTACGCATTTCTGCCCATGATTGGGTCGCAGAAGACGGTATTGATGATGTCGAGGCCATGAAAATCGGCCAGGCTTTTGTTGATGCTGGGGCCGATATCATTGATGTGTCTGCAGGCCAAACGTCCACATCCGCTAAACCCGTCTATGGACGCATGTTTCAAACACCCTTTTCCGACCGCATTCGCAATCAAGCCGGGTTAGCGACTATAGCAGTCGGCAACATTTATGAAATTGACCATGTAAACTCGATTTTAGCAGCGGGACGCGCGGACTTGGTCTGTATGGCCCGCCCGCATTTGATGGATCCCTATTGGACGCTAAGAGCCGCTGCCGAACAGGGCTATGACGGCGTTAAAGTCCCACCACAATATCAAGCCGGGTTTGACCAGATGAAACGCAATTTCGAGCGGGCCGGTCAAATGGCGCTTTTGGTTTAGGTGGTGGCTATGCAGCACGCAGTCATAACGGGTGGCGGGTCAGGTATTGGCTTAGCAATTGCCGAATCCTTATATGAAAAAGGCTATGAGTTGAGCCTTATAGGCCGCGACATGGAAAAACTGGTAGCGGCAAGAAAACAGATGCCGAAGGTGCGCATTGCGCAATGTGATATCACCGATGACATGCAGGTCTCCCAAGCCTTTAACGCACTTCCGCCTGTTTCAATTCTGATTAACAATGCGGGTGCTGTAGAAACAGCCGCATTTCAAAAATTCTCAAAAGAACAATGGCAGGATGCTTTGGATGTCAATCTGCTGGGCGCAGTATCCTGCATTAACGCTTGCCTTGACCAGATAAAAACAGATGCAAGTGGACGCATTATCAATATTGCATCCACGGCATCGCTAAAGGGCTATGCCTATGTTGCACCCTATGTGGCTGCCAAACATGCCTTGCTGGGCATGACCCGAGCACTCGCACTGGAGCTGGCAAAAACTCCAGTAACAGTTAATGCCATTTGCCCGGGCTATAGCAAAACCGCTATCATCGATCGTGCTGTGGATGAAATCGCAGCCAAAACGGGGCGCGGCAAAGACAAAGCATTAGCACATTTCGAAAAAAACAACCCCCAAGGGCGATTAATCGATCCCGATGAAATCGCTTCAACCGTATTGTGGTTAATCTCAGATGCGACCCGGTCTATAACAGGCCAGGCTATTGTTATCGCTGGTGGAGAAATAATGTGAGTGTCGATAAGGACATCGTAGAAATTAGAGAAAAACTTGGCGGTGCCCCCCACTCCAAACAATCCCTACGTTTATGGCTGAGGCTATTATCCTGCTCGACAGTGATTGAAAAGCGCATTCGCAACCGGCTATCTCGCGAATTTGATATCACATTGCCGCGCTTTGATGTGCTCGCGGCTTTGGAACGCAAGCGCGATGGTTTAACCATGGGTGAAATGTCCGAAACGCTCATGGTTTCTAATGGCAATGTCACAGGCGTTGTAAATCGCCTGATTAACGATGGGCTTCTTATTAAGGAAATCGACCCTAAAGATCGACGTACGGCCAGGGTTCGCTTATCGCAAAAAGGGGTTGAAGAATTTTCCCAAATGGCACGCATCCATGAAGACTGGGTGGACCATATGTTCAGCGAATTAAATACCGAGGAAATAGAGCAATTAATGAATATGTTGGCCCGGTTACGGACCTCTATTGAACACAGCGAAAGGCGGATGTAGATGACATTCCAGCCCAACACATTTACGCCCCAGCATTTTAACTGGTCTTTTAATGAGGGCGTAGGCCATATCGAGCTCAATCGGCCTGAGCGTAAAAACCCGCTGACATTTGAAAGCTATGCGGAGTTAAGAGACTTATTTCTCACGCTCAAACGGGATACAACCGTTAAGGCGCTTGTGATTTCAGGCTCCGGTGAGAATTTTTGCTCTGGCGGGGACGTTCATGAAATCATAGGGCCTTTAACGAAAATGGACATGCCTGGGCTGCTTGAATTTACACGCATGACTGGCGACCTCGTTAAAGCCATGCGCGGCTGCCCTCAACCTGTCATTGCAGCTATTGATGGTATTTGCGTTGGCGCTGGCGCCATCATCGCCATGGCGTCGGACATGCGCTTTGGCACGGCTCGGTCCAAAACCGCCTTTTTGTTCACACGTGTGGGTTTGGCCGGGTGCGATATGGGGGCCTGTGCCATTCTGCCCCGTATCATTGGCCAGGGCCGCGCATCAGAACTTTTGTTCACAGGCCGTTCCATATCTGGCGAGGAAGCTGAAAAATGGGGTTTCTTCAATAGCTTATGCGCTGAAGATAAAGTATTGGATGAAGCCATCTCCAGCGCTAAAGCTCTAGCAGATGGACCAAATTTCGCTCATGGCATGACGAAAAACCAACTTAATATCGAATGGGACATGAGCTTGGACACGGCCATTGAAGCTGAGGCCCAAGCCCAAGCTATCTGCATGCAGACACAGGATTTCAAACGCGCTTACAACGCTTTTGTCGCCAAACAAACTCCAAAGTTTGAAGGAGATTAAAATGGCGGATCAAAGCTATTTGACATGGCCGTTTTTAGATGATGAGCACCGGTCTTTAAAACAGAAGTTTGAAGCCTGGGCGGGCCAAAAAGAAGACCTATGGGATGGACATCATCAGGATGTGGACCAGACGTGCCGGGATTTAGTCAAAACCTTAGGTGATGCGGGTTGGCTTCAACATTGTGTCCCCGCCGCTTATGGCGGTGCGAATGACAATCTGGATGTGCGTAGCCTGTGTCTCATGCGTGAGGGGCTTGCTTATCACAGCGGCCTCGCGGATTTCACCTTTGCGATGCAGGGTCTTGGTTCCGGTGCCATTAGCGTTTTTGGTACAGAAGCTCAGAAACAAGCTTATTTGCCGGCTGTTGCAACAGGACAAAAGATTGCAGCTTTTGCTTTGTCTGAGAAAGAGGCAGGCTCTGATGTTGCCGCCCTCGCCACCACTGCCGAAGAAACAGAAGACGGCTTTCTCTTAAACGGCGAAAAAACCTGGATATCGAACGGCGGCATCGCAGATTTCTATGTGGTCTTTGCCCGCACGGGAGGTGCACCGGGAGCCAAAGGCCTTTCCGCCTTCATAGTGGATGCTAATACAGATGGCTTGTCTATTGCCGAGCGCATTGATGTCATCGCCCCTCATCCGCTTGCGACCTTGCGTTTTGAAAATTGCTTTGTGCCAAAATCCGCGCAAATCGGAAGCAATGGGGACGGCTTTAGAATTGCCATGGCAACGCTGGACATATTCCGTTCGACAGTAGGCGCCGCCGCTTTAGGCTTTGCGCGCCGCGCCCTGGATGAGGCTTTGAACCGGACAACCACTCGACAGCTTTTTGGCGCGCCACTATCAGATATGCAAATGACGCAAGGTGCTTTAGCGGAAATGGCGCTTGATGTGGATATGGCGGCGCTCCTTGTCTTTCGTGCGGCATGGGCAAAGGATATGGGGCAGGAACGCGTGACGCGTGAAGCCGCCATGGCCAAATATCACGCCACGGAAAGTGCACAAAAAGTGATAGACAAAGCCCTTCAATTCTTTGGCGGGCAAGGTGTAGTATCGGGGGAAATGGTTGAGCAATTATATCGTGAAATTCGTGCCCTTCGCATATATGAAGGGGCAAGCGAAGTACAAAAGATTATCATTGCACGACAATTGCTTACGACCCATTCGGGTCAATTGAAGGGTTAAAGAAATGCGTATTTTTCAGCCGCAGCACTGGTTGCGGCCTAAAGGCTATTCCAATGCCATTGAAGCTGAAGGCAAAACAATATTCCTAGCCGGTCAAATCGGATGGAATGCCGAGCAGCAATTCGAGCATTCAGATTTACCGGGCCAATTTGAACAGGTCATGAAAAACATCATAGCCTTGCTGGATGAAGCTGGAGCCAAAGCCGAACACATCACACGGATGACCTGGTATGTTACGGATATGGACGCCTATCGCCAAATGGGCAAAGAAATCGGTTCAGCCTATCGCCGCCATATGGGGAAGCATTTTCCAGTCATGTCTGTCATTGGTGTTCAGGAACTGGTTGAAAAACAAGCCTTGTTGGAAATCGAAGTGACGGCAGTCCTACCGAATTGAGTTTGAGAAAAATGTGCTGAGAGTTTTAGTCATCATCCCATAACCGGAATAGAAACAGAGGGGAAAATCAATGGACGCAATAAGAAGTAACCAAAGCCTGGATGGATTGATGGGTAGTATCACCTCAGGTGCGGTAAAATTTGTTGACTTAACTGAGACATTGACCCCCGATTATCCCATCATTCAATTACCTGAGGAATTTGCACAGGCCTCACCATTTAAATCGGAAACCATCTCTCGTTATGATGAGAGGGGGCCAGCTTGGTATTGGAATAACTTCACTTTGAGTGAACATACCGGCACACATTTTGATGCGCCCATTCATTGGATTAGCGGTAAGGATTTACCCAATAATTCAGTTGATACCATGCCGATTGAGCATTTTATCGCCCCAGTTAATGTCATTGACTGTTCAAAGGAGGTCGCTAAGGACAAGGGCTTTATTTTGACCCGCGCATTTCTTGAGAATTGGGAAGCCGAGCATGGCAAAATCGAAGCCGGATCCTGGGTCTTTTTACGTTCTGATTGGCGTCATGTAGCGGACCCAAACAATTTCACCAATATGCAGGACGATGGCGCCCACAGCCCCGGGCCTGACACCGAAGCCGTAAAATGGCTGATTGAAGAGCGTGATGTCTTGGGTTTTGGTACGGAGACTATCGGCACGGATGCAGGGCAGGCCTTTTTGTTTGAACCGCAATATCCCTGTCACTATTTCATGCATGGTGCGGGTAAATATGGACTGCAATGCATGACAAACCTGGATCAACTTCCGGCCAGAGGCGCAATTATCATTGCAACGCCATTGAAGCTTGAAAATGGGTCCGGCAGTCCACTGCGTGTCATCGCTTTGGTCCCGGCTTAAGGATATCAGCCAATGGCCGAACGCAGTTTCAAAGAACAGGTTAAAAAACTCCGTTTAGGCAACGGGGAAGACTTTGCGGGTGAAGGCATTTTAGCAGTCACCAAAGCTCTTCTCCAATCCAGTGTTTCCTATGTAGGCGGTTATCAAGGCGCGCCCATATCTCATTTGATGGACGTTCTCTCTGATGCGCAGGAAATCTTGGGTGAGCTAGGCGTTCATTTTGAAGCCTCTGCATCCGAAGCGTCCGCGGCAGCCATGCTGGCAGCATCCGTCAATTATCCATTACGCGGTGCTGTGACCTGGAAATCAACGGTTGGCACCAATGTGGCCTCTGACGCCTTAGCCAATGTGGCATCAGGCGGCGTGACAGGCGGGGCTTTAGTCATCGTTGGTGAGGATTATGGCGAAGGTTCCTCAATCATGCAGGAGCGCAGCCACAGCTTTGCTATGAAATCTCAGATGTGGCTGCTTGATCCACGCCCCAATTTGACCAGCATCGTTGAGGCGGTAGAAAATGGCTTCCAGCTTTCTGAGGCCAGTCAGACACCTGTCATGCTGGAATTGCGCATCCGCGCCTGCCATGTCTATGGCCATTTTACTGCGAAAGACAATAAACGCCCTGAATTCACTGTAAAAGAAGCTTTGGAAAACCCGGTTCGAGATACCAACCGGATTGTATTACCCCCTGCGAATTTCCTTCATGAGCAGGAGAAGATCCGCGAGCGCTTGCCGAAGGCTTTGGACTTTATCAAAACCCACAAACTGAACGAATTCCTTGGCGGCGATGCTGGTGACACTGGCATTATTGTTCAAGGCGGGCTTTACAATAACCTCATTCGCGCGCTCGAACTTTTGGGGTTGAGCGACTGTTATGGGAATACGGACATTCCCATTTATGTGCTTAATGTCACTTACCCGTTAGTGGATGAGGAGGTTGCTGGGTTTTGCGCTGACAAGAAAGCTGTTTTGCTTGTTGAAGAAGGGCAACCGGATTTTATCGAACAAGCCATTAGCCAAATCCTGCGCAAACATGATTTGCAGACGACGCTGCATGGTAAGGACGTTTTCCCCTGGGCCGGAGAATATACGACTGATGCCCTACAGAATGGCGCATTAGAGTTTTTCAAACGCAATGCACCGAATGCATTGCAGGATTATAAAGCACTCAATCACCCCGAGGTGGAAAAAGAGCTTCTTGAGACCCTGCCTGCGCGACCCGCAGGTTTTTGTATCGGCTGCCCCGAACGCCCCATATTCACAGCAATGAAGCTGGTGGAACGGGACATTGGCCCCTTCCATATGTCATGTGATATCGGATGCCATCTTTTTTCAATCCTGCCGCCATTTAATATTGGCAATACGACCATGGGGTACGGACTTGGCATGGCGGGTGCTGCAGCTTTCGCAGGTGAAGCCGACAAACGTGCCGTTGCCGTCATGGGCGATGGCGGCTTTTGGCATAATGGTCTGACGTCCGGTGTTGGTAACGCTGTATTTAACCAATCCGACAATGTGTTGGTGATTGTGGATAATAATTACAGCGCCGCGACGGGCGGTCAGGACCTGCTGTCCTCACGTTTCACAAACCCGACCAAATCCACAAAACACAGTATTCAAAAAGCCTTAAAAGGCATGGGCGTGCGCTCTTTGCGAACCATACGCAGCTATGATGTGACAGCGATGCGCGATGCGCTGAAAGACGCTATCACATCAAAAACCAAGGGGCCTAAAGTCATTGTGGCGGAAGGCGAATGCATGCTGAACAAACAGCGGCGCATTCGCCCCCTACTGTCGCACGCAAAAAATGCCGGGGAGCGTGTCATAGCCTCTCGCTTTGGCATTGATGAAGAAAGCTGCACGGGTGACCATAGCTGCATGCGTTTATCGGGGTGTCCTTCACTGACTTTAACAGAGTCCACGGACCCACTTCGCAGCCATCCCAAGGCGAAAGTTGATGACCATTGCGTAGGTTGTGGGCATTGTGGGGAAGTCGCCCATGCAGCTATACTTTGCCCCAATTTTTATAAGACAAACATCATTCACAATCCGCACATATGGGACCGTTTAAAAGCGGCTTTGCGCAGCGCATTTATCGGCGCACTGCAGAGCCTTACTGAACGGCGGCGATTAAAACGGGCGCTATAAATGAACAAAGAAACACGCCCTATTACGATATCCATCAATGCTTTAGGCGGCCAGGGCGGCGGCGTATTAAGCAATTGGATTATCGCACTGGCAGAAGCAGAAGGCTATGTCGCACAGGCAACATCCGTGCCAGGCGTTGCCCAGCGCACAGGAGCCACCGTCTATTGCGTGGAATTATTTCCTAAATCCGCGATTACTGAGAAAAGCGGTGCGCCGGTTCTATCTCTCATGCCGGTTCCTGGCGATGTCGATATCGTCATTGCCTCTGAATGGATGGAAGCCGGTCGCGCAATAAGTCGCGGCTTTGTCACCCCCGACAAAACGACCGTTATTGCGTCAACGCACCGGGATTATGCCATTGGCGAAAAATCCGATTTAGCTGATGGGCGCGCTGATGCAGACACTGTACAAAAGGCGCTTGAAAAACACGCTAGATCCGTCATTCAATTTAATATGGCGGCATGTGCTGAACAGGCGGGATGCGCCTTATCAGCGGTCCTTTTCGGCGCTTTGGCTTGCTCATCTGTCCTTCCCTTCCCCCGCTCAAGCTATGAGGACGTCATTAGCAATACCGGGCGGGCCGTTGAGGCCAATCTCAAAGGTTTTGCCTTAGGCTTTGATGCTGCTGAGATGACAGTTGAGCAAAGCACCGAATCCCTTAAGCAAGACCCATTAATCACCAAAATACTGCGGGAGTTTCCGCACCAGTGCCATGACATGGTGATTGCAGGCGCGCAACGCCTTTCAGACTATCAAGACCGGCGTTATGTCGAGGACTATATTGCCCATTTGCGTCCTATATTGAAAACCGATGATAAGGCGCTGAATTATGCACTAACGCGGGAAATGGCGGCGGCAGTCGCGCGCTGGATGTCTTATGAAGACATCATTCGCGTCGCGGACTTAAAAACCCGAAAAGCAAGATTTCAAAGAATTCGGCAAGAAGCCAAAGCAACAAACGGGCAAATCATTGAAACCGTAGATTATCTCCACCCCAGGATGGAGGAAATTCGGGACCTCATGCCCCGTATTTTAGGGCAATGGATTGACCACTCCTCTATCCTGCAAAAAATATTGCAGCGGATTTTTCATAAAGGGCGGCACATTCATACCCATCATATCAGCGGCTTTTTATTTTTGAGGCTGTTTGCCATGATGCGCCCCTTTCGCCGCTGGACATATCGCCATCATCGCGAAGCAAAAATGTTGCATGACTGGTGTATCCAGATCCTGAATACCAGCAGTGAGGATTATGCTCTCGCTTTGGAACTTGCCCGGGCGCAAGCTCTGGTCAAAGGCTATGGGGACACCCATGAACGCTCCTTTGCCAAATTCAAACGGATATTGGACCGCCTTGAAACCATCAAAAAAGCCAGCCACAGCGCAGAAGTCACTGCCACATTAATTGAGGCCGCAACAGCGGACGAAGAAGGCAAAACTCTGGAAGATCGACTGGAAGAGCTGGAAAAATAATAAACCAACTTTTCCCATGAAAAAAGGCGGGGTGTTGAAGCCCCGCCTTTTCTTTTGTTCGGCAATTACCAGATTGAAACGCGTTCTTCCGGTGGCAGGTACATTTCGTCCTCTTCGCCGACACCAAAGGCATCATACCAGGCGTCAATATTACGAACGATGCCATTTGTGCGCTGCTCAGACGGTGAATGCGGGTCAGTCTTCAAGCGATTGCTTAAAGTTTCCTCACGGTACAAACGCCGCCATACTTGCGCCCAGGACATAAAGAACCGCTGATCTCCAGTATAACCATCAATCACAGGCGCTTCTTTTCCGCCCAATGACAGTTTATAAGCTTCATAAGCGATGGTCAGACCACCAAGATCGCCAATATTCTCGCCAAGGGTCAATCGTCCATTTACATGCTCACCCGGCAACGGCTCAAATGCATCATATTGGGCAACCAACGCATCTGTACGGGCTTTAAACCCTTCCAGATCTGCGTCCGTCCACCAGTTACGCAAGATACCGTCCCCATCGGATTTTGAGCCTTGATCATCAAAACCGTGCCCGATTTCATGGCCAATGACTGCGCCAATGCCACCATAGTTCACCGCCGGATCAGCATTAACGTCAAAAAATGGTGGTTGCAAAATGGCCGCAGGGAAGACGATCTCATTTGCCGGTGGATTGTAGTAGGCATTGACCGTTTGTGGAGTCATAAACCATTCAGTTCTATCAACCGGTGCGCCGAGCTTTTTAATATTCCGCCAGTATTCAAATGTATTTGCACGGCGCGAATTGCCGACCAGATCACCCTCTTTGACTTCCAGCGCGGAATAATCCCGCCATTTGCTTGGATATCCGATTTTCGGCGTGAATTTGGACAGTTTCACCAAAGCCTGTTCTTTGGTCTCATCGCCCATCCAATCCAATTCTTTGATTGAAACGTCAAAGGCTGTGATCAGATTAGCAACCAGCTCATCCATCGCTTCTTTCGCTTCAGGTGCAAAATATTTTTCAACATAGAGCTTGCCGACAGCTTCACCCAAGGCCCCCTCAACAAAAGAAACACCCCGCTTCCAGCGATCACGGTTTTTAGGCACACCAAAGAGCGTTTTTGAATTAAAATCAAAAGCTAGGTCGACAAAATTCTGCGACAATAAAGGCGCTGCGCCGTCAAGCTGATGGAATGTTAAATAAGCTTTCCAATCATCAATACTGGTGTCAGCAAAGATATCTGTCACACCTTTCAGTGATGAGGGTTGGCGTACAATAAAGCTCTGCTCATCTGCGAGGCCCACATCTTGTAAATATGCGTCCCAGGGAAAGTTGCTGTTTGCAGCAACCAGGTCTTCACGGCTTAACTTGTTATAGGTCTTATCCCGGTCACGACTTTCTGTACGCGTCCAAAAGACTTCAGCCATTTTGGTTTCTAAAGCCATGATGGCATCAGCTTTTTCAGCGGCCCCATCAACACCGGCTTCTGTCAAAATCGCCGTGATATAGGCGATATATTTAGCACGGATATCGTTGAAGCGCTCATTATCCTCAAGATAATAGTCACGATCCGGCAAGCCCAAACCCGTTTGTGTAAAATAGGTAATATAGACATCCGGATTTTTGGAATCCTGATTAACGAAGAAATTGATGGGGGAAGTCCCGCCTTCCACCGTCATTTTTGCCATGACCTTTGCAACGCCTTCCAGGCTATCCAAAGCAGCAATGGCATCCAAATCAGCGCGGATGGGCTCAAGACCCAATGCATTTGCGCGCTCTTCATCCATGAAGCTTTTATATAAAGCGCCGATTTTCGCAGCTTCACTCCCGGCTGCACCAGGGTTTTCAGCAGCGCCTTCAATGATAGAACGCGTGCGCTTTTCAGATAGCTCCGCTAAACGTGTAAAAGACCCGTAATTGGAGCGGTCTTCAGGAATTTCAAATGTATCAAGCCAGGTTCCATTCACATAACGATAGAAATCGTCCTGCGGTCTGACTGTTTCTTTCATTGCTGTAAAATCAATACCAAATGCGCCAAGCTCTGGCGCTGCCATTTCAACTTCTGTGCTGATGTTGGCCGAATTTTCTTCAGAATTGCTCCGGGCGTCACAGCCCGCTAAAATAGCCAAACATACGCCTGCAAGTAAAAGGCGTTTCATATGTTACCCTCCTCAAGGTTTCGAAGGGTTCAAGCTATCTATATTTGAATAAAAAGGCCAACGCTTTACCGCAGCCAAGCCGCAATTCACCGCATAAAAAAGGCCGGACACCCTGGTCCGGCCCTTCTCGAGAGATTTTAGATCAGTAGAAGTTTTAGAAGCTGATCGAAATACCGCCTGTGAAGGTTGGCGCGCAACCGCATATTTGTTGTCGAACAGATTTTCGACACTGAAGAACAAGCGCGCATCTTCATAAAGATCATAATGAGCGGCCAGATCAAAGACCGTGCGGTTTTCAACCCGCTTCCCTCCCCCCAGCGATCGCAAGTGGAAATGAGAATTATTTGCGAAACATTTCGAGCTGTGACAGAGGAACGCAGATTGATGTTGTTAAACCCCTCAAAGCCCCGCTATTTTTCGCTGAGTTTTAACTTCGGTGAGCCCCATGAAAATCGCTTATCTCGCATCTCAAATCACGATTCCAAATGCGCCGAACCGCCGCGTTGACGCCTTTGAACATGATTTGATGATGGAGACATTGAACAAAGCAGGAAGAGCTCAGGTCACAGACATAGCTTGGGATGATGATGCCAATTGGTCTGAATTTGACGCGGTGATTATTGGAACCTGCTGGGATTATCAGGACCGCTTTGACGAATTTTTGGATAAACTCGACTGCATCAGCCAACAAACGGCACTGTTCAACCCTCTTTCACTAATAAAGTGGAATGCGGACAAATCCTATCTTAAAGACTTGGAACAGCGCGGCGCCCGCATAATCCCAACGCTATTTCATTCTCAATTGAGGCCTGAACATATCGAAGACGCATTCCAACACTTTGACTGCGGCCAACTTGTAGTCAAACGCCAAGTTGGAGCCAGTTCCGAAGGGCAATTTCTCTTAAGGCGGAACGCCCCCCTTCCCCAATTCAACAAAGCGATGATGCTGCAACCTTTCATGCCAACAATTGAAAGCGAGGGAGAAATCAGTTTTATTTTTATCGGCAACAGGTTCAGCCATGCTGTTTTAAAGACGCCGGCTCAAGACGATTACCGCATCCAATCAGCTTATGGCGGTCGAGAACACCACCTCACCCCCTCTCCTGCGGACATCCAAAGCGCGCAGGAGGTTTTGAAACATTTGGACGAAGATACTCTTTACGCTCGTGTTGACATGCTCCGTGGCGAAGATGGGACCCTCTATTTAATGGAATTGGAATTGATTGAACCCTATCTCTATCCAGAACAATGCGATAATCTTGGCATCAATATTATATGCGTTATTGAAGATATGCTCAGTTAAACACCACCGGGTAAAGAGAAACAATTAAAAGCAAAGCCGCCGTAATATTGAAGACGCGCAACTTCCACGACACATTAAGAAAGCGCCTGAGCTGCGTGCCCATAACAGCCCATGTCGAGACGGACGGCAGGTTGATTAAAGCAAATACGAGTCCAATCAATACCAAGCCAAGAGCCGGGTCTTCGGGCAACGCATAAGCCGTGACCCCGGTCACAGCCATCGTCCAGGCCTTGGGATTGACCCATTGAAACAATGCAGCTTGAAAGAAGGTGAACGGCTTCACATTCTCAAACTGCTCTTCTTTCTGGAACGGCGCAGCGCTTGCAATCTTCCATGCTAGAAAAAGCAAATAAGCCACGCCTAAGATTTTCATGACCTCATAGACCTGAGGAAAGATGCTGAAAATTTGTATGATGCCCACACCGACAGCCAAAATCATGAACGTAAAACCGAAGGTTACGCCCAGCATATGTGGCAAGGTTCGTTTGAACCCAAAATTTGCACCAGAGGCCATCAGCATTAAATTGTTGGGGCCAGGCGTAATGCTAGAAACAAGGGCAAAAGCCGCAAGTGCAGTGACATGTTCAAACAACACAGGTAATTCCTCAAACACCGATTTTAATAAAGGCAATAATAATGCAAGAAAAGATCAAGCTTCTTGCTTTATTTGCCGCGTTTTAATATATTTCACAATATATGACGAATTTAGACCATATAAACGCCAATATATTGCACATCCTTCAACATGATGGTCGCATAAGTAATTCAGAGCTCGCAGAACGGGTTGGGCTATCGCCATCAGCCTGCCTGCGACGTGTTCAGGAATTAGAACGAACGGGCATCATTAAAGGATATCGCGCCGTTATAGACGCAGAAGCTATTGGAAATGGCCTTGTGGTCTATGTTGGCGTCGGCCTGTCACGCCATTTGAAAGAAGACCAGATCGCCTTTGAGGCCGCCATGGGATCAGCTTCACAAGTCAAGGAATGTCACAATGTGTCAGGAACCATCGAATATATCCTTCGGGTCGAGGTTCCGGATTTAACCGCTTATAAAAAATTCCACACAGAAGTTTTAGGCGTCGTGAAGCAGGTCATGTCCATCACATCCCATGTTGTAATGGACAGTTCAAAAGATTTAAGAGCATGAGAAACAATTGGCAGCCGACGAAAGCTTATATAGATTAGGCTTATGAGTACACATCATCCACGTCGCGATCAGATTATAAAACGCTTGAACCGGATTGAGGGCCAGGTACGCGGCCTCTCCCGCATGGTGGAAGAGGAGCGTTATTGTATCGACATACTTACCCAAATTCAGGCTGTAAAAGCCGCTTTAAAGCGGGCTGAGGAAGAAGTGCTAAAAGACCATGCCGATCACTGCATTGCCCAAGCTATTGAAAGCGGCGACCCGGACGATCAAAAAGAAAAGTTCAATGAACTCATCAGTCTGATGGGAAAATTCAATAAATAGATCAATGCTGGGCGAAAAACGCACGCATCTTTGTCATAACATCGCCTCGGATTTCATCCGTCTCTTCCAACAAGCAATGCATCGCCTCTTCATAATGATGAAGTTCGCAGCTTTGCATCTCATCACAACCATTTTGTGCCACGAGTGTCTGGACATAATAGTCCCGCCCCGCTGTCGCCATCATAACCGGGATATCAATTGCGCCTAGCACCTCCGTTGAGCCGGAGATATCGGCGCTTT
>JASFRS010000018.1:0-21844 GCA_050114795.1 Sphingomonadales bacterium | reverse complement strand
TTATTGATGATCTGTGCCGCCTTAAATTAATTGATGATAGCCGTTTTGCTGAAATCCGGTCGGGGGGGTTACATCGGCGCGGCATGGGACAGCGCGCGATCAGGCAAGACTTGGCCGTTCGCGGTGTGGATGAGGAGATCGTCACCCGCACTGTGGATGACAGCCTATTTGCCCGACGGGAGGCTGTTATTATCGCTGCAAGAAAGAAACGCCTTGGACCATTTCGATCGGGACGATCTTTGGAGCGTTGGGAAAGTGAAAAGGAAAAACAGTTTCAAAGAGAGATGGGGGCTCTCGCGCGATTGGGCCATGGCCTGGAAGACGCAAAACATGTGATAGAAGCAGGGGATGAAGAGCAATTGCTCAACTGGCTGGAGGAAGCAGAAGGCGCATGAAAGCATATCAGTTAGACGGCGGTTTCGGATTTGAGAATTTAAAACAGGTCGAGATTGAAGAACCGATTGTTGGTCCAGGTGAAGTCAAAGTGACCATGAAAGCAGCGACTTTGAATTATCGAGATTTGCTCATTATTTCAGGTGCTTATAACCCAAAACAGAAGCTTCCTCTTATCCCCGTTTCAGACGGCGCTGGCGTGGTTGAGGCTGTTGGCGATGGTGTGCACGGCTTTAATGTTGGTGATGAAGTCATTCCTTTGTTCAATCAAAAATGGATGGGCGGACCGCCTAGTTTTGAGCGACTGACGGGAACATTGGGCAGTCCGATTGACGGTGTAATGGCTGAGAAGCGCGTCTTTAAAGCACGGGGTCTGGTTAAAAAGCCCGGGCATCTCAGCCTTGCGGAGGGTGCCGCACTGCCCTGTGCTGCAGTGACGGCATGGACGACTTTGGTTAGCGAAGCCGGTTTAAGCGCAGGTCAAACAGTCTTGATCCAGGGGACAGGAGGCGTTTCTATTTTCGCTCTGCAATTTGCAAAAGCCTTGGGTGCTGAGGCCATTGTGACATCGTCCAGCGATGAGAAATTGGTGAAAGCACAGGCCTTAGGGGCTGACCATCTCATCAATTATAAAAAACATCCGAATTGGTCGAAAGTCGTGAAAGAGATCACCAATGGCCGCGGTGTTGACGTAGTCGTGGAAGTTGGTGGGGCAGGGACATTGGATCAATCACTACGCTGTTTAAAGTTTGGCGGTTTTATAGGCGTTATTGGGGTTCTGGCAGGGGCGTCTTGTGATATTCCTTTAACCCGCATTTTAATGCAGCATGCACGACTCCAAGGCATCACTGTTGGGAGCCGGGATGATATGGATGCGATGACACGTGCTATAGCTCTTCATGATCTTCATCCTGTCATTGATGATAAGCGCTTTGGCTTTGACGCTTTAGTTGAGGCCTTGATGTATATGGGTTCTGGGCAGCATTTTGGAAAAATCGCCCTGGAATTCTAGTGCTGTTCAAAAGCGCTGGGATCATCGAAATCCTCGATAACGGCTGAATCATCCATTTCCACCAACTCAACCCTGTCGGCAAAGCGGGAGAAAAGGACGCGTGCGCCCTGATCGCCCTCTAATTCGGCAATATAAGGATATATGTCCTTGGGGAGAATAACGGGATTGCCGCGTTTTGCATGATAAGCTGCGATACATATGCGTTGCCCTTCATGGGCGCGAAAGGCAGTCAATAAGGCATTGATGTGTTTAAGTCTGATATGCGGCATGTCGCCAAGGCAAATCATGATGCCATCGCTATTAGAAAAATGTTCGACGCCTGCTTTTAGGCTTTCTGCCATGCCTTTCGAGAAGTTACGGCAGTGGATGCTGGGAACTTCATATTCCAGGGCCAGTTTCTCTATCGTTTCGCGGTCATGGCCGGTGATGATTGCAAGATTTTCGATTGTGCTGCTTTTGAGAGTTGAGAGAATATGAGCGACTAAGGGTTTCCCCTCATAATTTTTCAGCAATTTGTTTTGACCACCCATGCGGCGCGATAGTCCGGCAGCTAGAACAATAGCAGAAACAGAGAGATGTTTTGCAGATCGCCGCGCACGTGGCTGTGGGCGGCTTTCGATCTCCTGCAGCAAGCCGCCAATGCTCATAGAGGCCCAGTCTTCTTTACTCATTTCAAGCCCGGCGCAAAGGCGATCTAAAACCCAGTCAAATCCATTTAATTTAGGAGAGCGAGCGCAACCTGGTAATCCAATCACAGTGCAATCGCCGAGGGTGCCAAGCATTGTGAGATTACCTGGGTCCACAGCCATGCCAAAATGTTCAACGTGGCCACCGGCCTCTTGAAGCGCTGTGGGCAAAACATCACGCTTATCGATAATGGCGCTGATGCCAATCATCAAAATGATCTTGTTTTTTTCGGTGCTGTTTTGAAGGGCGTTCGCGACGATAGTGCTATTATGAGGTGTTTCAATGATCTGCTCAAGCTGTGCGCCGCGGTTATTTAGTCTTTTGCGAATGACTTCGATCGTTTTCTTTTTAAGCTTGTTGGCAGTCTCGGAGTCGCTCCCATGAGTCATGATTAAAGTGACAGATTGTGGCTTGAATGATTCAAGGCCCAATGTAGTTGCACCTGCGTGTGACAAAGCGGCAGACAAAGAATTCCGGTTCACGGCAAAGGGAATGATTTTAATAGTGCCGATCATCTGCCCCGCCTTGACTGGTGTGAAAGGGGGGAGGGTTGCTAATGTGATGGCCTCATCTACCAGATTGAAAGCGATAAGCTCTTTGGAATTCAGGGTGACCAAACCATCTTTGTTTGCGTAGATGTTCACACGGCCTTTTTGTGCCGAACTGATTTTGATGTTGGGTGATTGAAATGCCGCTCCTAGAGTTTTGGCTGCTTCATCTTCGTGGACGTCATCGCGTTCCAAGCGGGCCACTGTAATGCTGGCCATAGCAACTTCTTTGAGCTTTTCTATGTCTTCCTTATCAAGAACCTTGCCTTTGGGCAGGCGGCCGTTTGGTAGCGTTATACTATGCGCTAACAGCGCACCTTCAGCCTCCACAATGGGAACGGGGCCGAACTTCATGCAGCACCTCGTAGAACGGCAGTTATTTCGGCAAGGATTGAGACGGCAATCTCCTGCGGGCTGCGTGCGGCTATTTTGAGGCCAATCGGGCCGTGAATGCGATTCAGCTCTGTGGGTGAAAATCCATTATTAGTGAGCCGTTCCAGTCGTGCGGCATGGGTCTTTTTTGAACCCAGGCAACCAATGTAAAAGCATTTGGATTTTAACGCGATATGCAAGGCTGGGTCGTCCAGCTTTGGATCGTGGGTGAGGGTGACAATTGCTGTGCGGCTGTCGATTCCAAGGTCTTTGAGAGCATCGTCGGGCCAGTCTTCGATGATTGTCTGATTCTGGAACCTCTCTGTACGAGCGAATGTCTGACGCGGGTCGATAATAGTGACGCCATAGCCCGTAATAGCTGCTAAAGGCGCAAGGGCTTGGCTGATATGGACGGCACCAATTATGATGAGCCGCAGTGGTGGATTAAAGGGAATGAGTGCTACTCGGTCCTCTTCAAGGTCGAAGCTTTGAAGCTTATCGTCTCGAAGCGCTTTATCAAAAATATCACCAACTTCGTTAGGCAAGTTATTTTTCGATTTGCAGCAATCTACCAAGCCTTTTTGTTCAGATAAAAGCATCGCAAAGGGTATTTTATCCGAACGCAAGCTTTGCGCTTTTTGGACAAGCTCTTTATTCAAAGGTTCCACCAGCACAGAAATCTTGCCGCCACAGGCCAAGCCAACTTCCCAGGCCATTGTGTTGGAAACGCCATAGCTCAGCTTTTGCACTTGCTTCTCTTTTATCGAGTCCTCTGCTGCTGCAATCACATCGCCTTCGACACAACCACCGGAGACAGACCCCGCGAATAGTCCGTCATCACGAATGCATAACATGCTTCCCGCAGGGCGAGGGGCCGACCCCCAGGTTTCAATAACCGTGGCGAGCGCCACCCCATGGCCTTCATCCGCCCACTGCAATGCGGTTTCAAGTGGGTCCTGCGTGTCATATGCGGTGTGTTTCGTCATCTCAGTTTGAAATATACCAAAGAAATCCAAGAACGAGAGCTACCAGAATGCCTCCCCAAATCATCGGGGATAGGCCTTTGCGAGCGGCCTTTGTCGGCTTTTCGGGTGTAGCGGTGGGTTTGATCTCAGCTTCTTGGGTGGGCCCTTCCACTGTTTCCCGGAATTTTGTAAAAAACTCGTCTGAAAGCTTTTTTGCTGTTGCGTCAATCAAACGCCCGCCAATGCGTGCAAGTTGCCCACCGACATTGGCCTTAACCTCATAGGTCAGCAAAGTGCCATCACCATCTTCCGCGAGGTGTACATCGGCACTTCCTTTTGCGAATCCGGCGGCACCACCTTTACCTTCACCTTTCAAGGTATAGCCATTTGGTGGGTCGAGATTCTCCAATGTAACCTGGCCTTTGAATTTCGCTTTTACCGGGCCAACGGCAGCACGAACTGTTGCGGTGAATCCATCGTCACCTTCTTTTTCCAGACTCTCACAGCCCGGAATACAACCGCGTAAAATATCTTCGTTATTCAACGCTTCCCATACAGTTTCACGGCTGGCGGCAATACGCTGTTCCCCTTTAAGATTCATGGGGTGACATCCTTTTTTTTGGTCAAAATCTCTACACTGATGCGTCAAAGATAGGCAGCATTCTTATAATGTAAACGAGTTTCGCTTGATTTGCAGGCCATGCAGCCCCTACAACATTGCGTCGCTGTCATATAGGATGGCGAAAGTAATGAAGAAACCTCAGTTGGAAATTAAAAGGTAGGGTCGGCATGCAGCGCGTTCTCTCTGGAGCTTATGGGTCAAATTTTCTTGGTAATGCTCCGAATTGGTTCAAACTGACAATCATCGGCATGTTGATCGGCAATATTGGTCTGTTGGCCGTTGCCGGACCTTATATTACCGGCTGGGTTATGGTGTTGGAGTTTATCTTCTGCCTTGCCATGGCGCTGAAATGCTATCCATTACAGCCCGGTGGGTTGTTGGCAATTGAAGCCATTGTGTTGAGCCTGACTTCTCCCGGCACTGTCGAACATGAGATTCTACAGAATCTGGAAGTCATCCTATTGCTGGTCTTTATGGTGGCCGGGATTTATTTCATGAAATCCTTGCTGTTGTTCACTTTTACCAAGATCATGACAGGGGTTCGTTCCAAGATTTTGCTGTCCTTGATTTTCTCTTTCATGGGCGCGTTTTTGTCAGCATTCTTGGATGCATTGACGGTGACAGCAGTTGTGATTGCGGTCGCAACGGGCTTTTACGGTATTTATCATAAAGTGGCTTCTGGTAAGCGCTTTACAGATGATCATGATCATCTGGATGATGCGCAGTTGGAAAGCCACCGTCGTGAATATCTGGAACAATTTCGTGCGTTTTTACGCTCTTTGATGATGCATGCTGCTGTGGGTACGGCCTTGGGTGGGGTGATGACCCTCGTTGGTGAGCCGCAGAATATCATTATCGCTAGCCAGGCGGGCTGGGATTTTATTGAATTTTTCCTACGTATGCTGCCTGTGACGGGGCCAGTCTTTACTGTTGGCCTTCTTACGGTTGTGTTTTTGGAAAAGACCAAATTATTCGGCTATGGCGCGGAGCTTCCTGAAGAGGTTCGCGCCATTTTGATTGAATATGATGAATATGAGTCTTCCAAGCGTACTGCAAAAGATCGTGCTGCTTTAACCGTACAGGCCATCGTGGGTCTTTGGCTCATCATTGGTCTGGCTTTTCATTTGGCGGCTGTTGGTTTGATTGGCCTTTCTGTCATCGTTTTGGCTACATCTTTTACTGGCGTTATTGACGAGCATCAGATCGGCCATGCATTTGAAGAGGCATTGCCATTTACAGCTTTACTCGTCGTATTTTTCGCCATCGTTGGCATGATTAAAGATCAAGGTTTGTTCGATCCAATCATTAGTCTGGTTCTGGGCATGGAACCTGGTCACCAGGTCGCGGGCTTCTTTGCCGCTAATGGTATATTGTCCGCTATAAGTGATAATGTGTTCGTCGCCTCTGTTTATATTGGTGAAACCAAAGCCGCACTCCTGAGTGGCCAAATTAGCCGCGACGCATTTGATTTGATGGCGGTTGCGATTAACACGGGAACGAATATCCCTTCCGTTGCGACACCAAATGGTCAAGCCGCATTCCTGTTCTTGCTAACATCTGCAATCGCGCCCTTGATCCGCCTTTCTTATATGCGGATGGTGGTCATGGCGTTGCCTTATACAATCGCCATGTCAGCCACTGCCTTGATTGCGGTTTATTACTTCCTCACTCCGGCCACTGATATGCTTTATGATGCACATTTGATTAACCATCATAGAGTTACAGATGGGGTAGGTGCTGAAACTGAGCACGATAACGGACACTAATTTATGGTTGTAATGAATATATTTTTAACACCATAAGTCCTTTGTTGTGGCGCCTATGTGAAGAATATTTGTGTCTACATACCATTCATGCTAGTTTTAACACGCGTTACTGGAAGGGGAGGGCCAGTCTCTCTCAAAATAAGAGCATGAGTTGGAGGGAATAAAATGCCGGATGTCTTGGCGCGTGCCGGCACGGAGGATGTGGACGCATCTGAAGTGACTTCATTTACTGGGACCGTCAAATGGTTCGATGCTGTAAAAGGCTACGGCTTCATAATTCCTGAGGATGGCGGAGGAGATATCCTTCTTCACTTTACTGTCCTCAGGGATATTGGCCGCCGGTCTATACCGGAAGGCACGACTGTAAGTTGTACCGCCGTTCAAGGTCCTAGAGGATTGCAGGCTGTTGGCATTCACGAGGTGGATTTAGCAACTGCTGTGGCACCCGATATGGATTCAGAAAACTCTAATGCACGACGGAATAATGCCATTGTGCAGGACATTTCTGAAGACTTTGTGTCTGCCAATGTGAAATGGTTTAATCGCCTCCGAGGCTATGGTTTTGTGACCGAAGGGGAAGATAGGCCCGATATTTTTGTCCATATGGAAACATTGCGACAGGCAGGAATATTGAATGTTCAACCGGGGGACCCGCTGCTTGTAAAAATCGGGCAGGGGGAAAAGGGGCCTTTGGTCGTTGAGATCAAAGCTCCGTAAGCTATAGAGCCCAAATTTTCCAAGAAATAGCATTGAGAAAAGAATCTTTTCTCAATGCTAAATTTCGCCTTGCGCCATGGAGGTCTTATCTGTAAACCCCTCATGTCCCTGGACGGGGAGTAGCGCAGCCTGGTAGCGCATCTGCTTTGGGAGCAGAGGGTCGCTGGTTCGAATCCAGTCTCCCCGACCATCCATTTCGGGACTTTTGATTCTTAGAATTGCGTCCTACCCACGGTGGCTTCAAGTCGCCAAAGCTTCTCTTATGCTTAATAAAAATTAAACATTTGGGCCTATGCTTGATCACATGATGATAAAAGGTAAGGAATATATGAGACAGACCCTTGATAACCAAGGTTTAGCCCGTGTTGCCGGGCATATATTAAATGAGCGCCATCCTATGAATAAGGAAAGCGCTCATAAGCTTTTAAACGCTCGTATGGGCGCCTATTTCTCAGGCGCGGAATTTGCCCGCAAAGCTGTAGATAGCTATTTTAAAAGCCATCCTAAGCACAGTTGAGGCTTATTCTGCAGCCGGTTCCAACATCCGGTGTAAATGAACAACTACATATTTTGTCATGGCGTCATCAACTGTTTGTTGTGCAGCGCCTTGCCATGCGGCGCGTGCAGTCGCGAAGTCCGGGTAGATACCCACAATATCCAGGTTGTTTAGGTCTTCAAACTCCAGGCCGCGTGGGTCTTTCACACGCCCTCCGAATACAAGATGTAATAATTGCTTGTCGCTCATGTTCAATGTCCGTGATGTCTGGCAAAATATGGGGGGCCTTGTAGCGAAAGCCTGCCGACCTGTCTAGAGCCGCCTTATGGGGCTTCACCATGTAGACCATCATCTATTTCTTTCTGGAGCGCTTTGAGTTCAGATGCAAGGAAGGTCTCAAACTCGTCTCCGCTCCAGCCCCGGTGGTCACCACGGGCATAGGATAATGCGTTCCAATAATAGAGGCGGGCATTCATGATGTTTGCCAGGCGATTGTCCCGTGTCCCAACTATACGGGCAGGGGAGCCAACAACAATCGAATTATCGGGAATTTTTGTGCCCTCTTTGACATATGTGTGCTGGCCTATGATGCAGTTATTTCCGATAACGCAGCCGTCATAAAGTGTGGAATTGATGCCAATCAGGCAATTGTCACCGATATGAGCTGCGTGAATAGTGCAGTGGTGGGTGATTGAACAGTTTTTACCAATGATTGTCGGCCTGCCAGGAGATGTGTGAATCATCACAAAATCCTGGATGTTTGTCAGCTCACCAATGCGAACATGTGAAGTTTCTGATCGAATGACGGAATAGGGCCATAAAGAAGCCCCGCGCTCTACCACGACGGACCCGTAAATTAGGGACGTATCATGGATGAATGCGGGGTCATTTAGCTGGACACCAGGCCCAAATCGAGAAGACATATTATTCTGCGGGTTCCATCTTATCGCCATAGGCCTGGGTGCGAATTTCTTTTAAAAAGCCATCAAAGCCGCGGGACGAAATGAGGGATGCAAATTCATCGCGCTTAGTTTCGGCAATGCTAATGCCTTCTACCTTTAAGTCGATGATTTTTGGTAAGCCTTCTTTCGTATGTTTTACACGCCAGTCTGCGGCAATTGGATCACCGCCGTTGGGACGCAAGAGTTCTGTACGAACATAAACATCTGAACGACCGACAGGCTGGGTGCCTATCACGCGCAGTTCTTCATCCCCGATTTTCAACAGCTGATCCGTATAGAAGCTGATAATATATTCCGGGAAAATACGGCGATATTCCGTGATCTGCTCTTCGTCGGCTGTGCGATAAAAGCGGCCTAAGAGGAGAGGGGCCACATAATCAATCGCTACACCCTCCAAAAGCAATTCGCGGAACCGTTGGCGTTGAGCGTCACCCTCTAGTTCTGGATCACGTAGTGCTTCAAAAGCACGATCGGAAATGTCGGTGACAAAGACTAATGCTGCGTCTTCTTGCTCTTTCGTTGCCTTGGCCCATACAGGCGCGAATGAGGAGATGACCAACGTCGTAATAAGTGTCAGCGTTAGCGCGGTTATCGCTTTTTTGATAAAGCTTTTACTATCAAAGGCAATGGCGCGATATGTGTTCGCAGTCATAGCTCAAATCCTTGCTTTTTATTCGTTGTCCGCCTCACTTGGCGTGGCTTGACGCAAATAAGCGATCACATCTTTACGATCTTGTTCTTTGCGTAAGCCGGCATAGCTCATTTTATTCCCTGGAAGAAAGCTACGCGGATTTGCCAACCATTGATCCACTTTTTCTTCGGTCCATTTGAATTCTGCGGACGCAAGAGCTTTGGAATAACGGGTGAAGTCCTCAACACTTCCAGCCTCACGACCAAAAATATCGTACAAATTAGGGCCTATTTTATGACGCGCAGTCTTGGATACATTATGGCATGCGCGGCATTGATTGAAGATTTTCTTGCCGTTTGACGCATCGCCTTGAGACGATAAGGCGGTGCCCATTGCTACGGCCTCGTCTGCGAACGCAGAAACGGGGGTAGCCGCGGCAAAGCCCATCGCCAAGGCTGCGATTAAAATGGGGGTCTTAGACATGATCTCTTACTTCCTTTTCGTGCTAAGATCTTTCAAAGGCTCAATAGAGCAGGGTGGCTGAACATAAAATGAACGTGTGAGCCACCCTTTTCCTAAGCCTTATATTATTCAGCAGGCTCCGCTACATATTGTTTAATCTCACCGCTTTTCAAACGGGTGAGATATGAATCCAACATCCCTTTTACTTTCGGTGCCAGAATATAAAGGCCGATCATGTTCGGGAAAGCCATAGCGAGGATCATCGCATCTGCGAAATCCATCACCGCTGTTAATGTCATTGATGAGCCGATAATAAGTACCAGCAGATAAACAACCTTAAACGTCAAGTCAGCTTTAGGTTTATTGCCAACGAGATAAAGGAAGGATCGATGGCCATAATAGAACCAAGTAATGGATGTTGAGAAAGCAAATAATACCACGGCAACCGAGAGGATATAGGGGAACCAGTCAATAACCGTAGCGAAAGCTGCGGATGTCAGGGCAATGCCATCCCGTCCGCCTGCGTCCATATGCATGCCTGTAACGATGATAACCAGTGCAGTGACAGTGCAAATAACGACTGTATCAATGAAAGGCTCAAGCAATGCGACCATACCCTCTGCAATAGGTTCCTTGGTTTTCGCAGCCGCATGAGCAATCGAGGCGGAGCCAACGCCTGCCTCATTGGAAAATGCTGCACGACGCATGCCTTGGACCAGCACACCTATGAACCCGCCTGTTATACCTTCCGGAGAGAAAGCGCCGGAAAGAATGGCACCAAAGGCTGCAGGTATATCTGCAAGATGCCCACCCAGTACTACGATGGCAGCGGTCAGGTAAATTGTTGCCATGATGGGAACAAGGAATTCCGTGACACGTGTGATTGAGCGGATGCCGCCGATGATCACAAGACCAACGAAAACTGAATATAATGCACCAATCATCCAGGGGCGGCCGTTAAGAAAGCTGTCTTCGCCGCCGGTAAGGGGCACGAGGACATTGATGACCTGCTGTGAGGATTGGTTGACCTGGAACATATTGCCAGCGCCAAAAGCACCGCCGATGCATAGGATACAAAATAAGACGGAAAGAAAACGACCAAGTTTCGGTCGGCCATATTCAGCAAGACCGACCTGCAAATAACGCATGGGGCCGCCCGTTACGACGCCATTTTCGTCAAATTGGCGATAGTGTAAACCAAGGGTACATTCAACAAATTTACTGGTCATGCCCAGCAGACCTACCAAAATCATCCAGAAGGTAGCCCCAGGCCCGCCGACTGCAATCGCAACAGCAACGCCAGCAATATTCCCTAACCCAACAGTCCCGGACACTGCTGCGGTTAAAGCTTGGAAATGTGTAACTTCGCCTGGGTCGTTAGGATTGTCGTAGGTCCCTTTAGCGATGCGAATAGCTTGAAGAAACCCTCGTAAATTAACGAACCGCATGAACAAGGTAAAGAAAGTCGCGCCGGTAAACAGCCAGATGACAACAAATGGCAACCCAACAGCACCGTTGTCCAGGTCACTTGCGAGCAAACCCTCTCCGGAAGCAGAGATAGAGGCGCTGGCTCCCCCTTCGATGCTGAAATTCAATAATGTTCCATCCTGGGAGATTTGGAGGGGTGTATCGGCAAAGGCGGCGCTTAAAACCTCATATAAGGTTGTTGCACTTTCTTCGACATTTTCGCCAATTCGAATGGCCGCATAATCGGCACAATAGGCGCCATCGGAGTCAAATTCGTAAGTCACGCTGCGGTCACCCGCTGCAGCTGTGAAGGTTACACCGTCCGTGGGCTGGTCTGTGAATTGCAGGCTGCCTTCAGCAACATCCGCTCCGCCGACAACGGGTATTTCAAAAAATACAATGTCATTAGCAATGAAATTTGTAACAGGAGAAACAGCATCGTTGATGCTTTCAGCGAAAGTGGGGACCGGACATAAGTCAGTGCTTGCCCCTTGCGCTTGCGCCTGTTGTGAGAACAGCGCGGCGGCTAGCATCCCGGCTGCGCTTAATATTTGCGTGAGTTTTTTTGTCATATATCCCGTTCCGCCCGTGGCATTTTTCTTTGCAAATAAGACATATTTTTAACGCTTATGCGCTCTAATTTTGGCGCATGCTAACGGTGAAGAGCTCTAAGGACAAGGTCTTGGATTCTGATACACGCTATGTTGAAGAAAAACAGAGGCTTAATTCAGCCGTTTCAAAGACTGAGCCAGCAAGACATATAATTTCCCAAGCTCACTTGAAACCAAAGTGATGGAAAGAGGAGAGGGCGTCTTATCTGCCATTGCTCGGGACATGAGAAGCTCAAAGTCTTTCAGATATTGTCTTACATTGTCACGAAATTCATTATCACTGTCATAGCGTTTTGAGATCGCCACACGCACATTGCGATCTCCGATGCGCACTGTCCGCCTGGTGAAAATTGACTTATCACCCGCTAGATAATTAGACCATAATTCGTCCGGCACTTCCGTTGAGAGTGCGCGATTGAGGTCAATGGCTGTTGAGTTTAAACCCTCAATAATCAGCGAAGAGGTTCGAACTAGATCTGATTTTGATAAATCTTCGATCTTGTCTTGAATGGATATGATTCGAGATGTCAAATCGTCACTTTGTTTCAATAAACTTTCAGCATGTGATCCGACTTTTACCGCGGCGCTTTCTGCTGCAGAGCTTGTTCGCATTGCTGCCTTAGCAACATCATCGAGAGTTGAGTGAAGCTGGGATGAAATACGTTGTGCTGCCTCTTGCAACTCTTGCTCTAAATGTGAGCTGTGTTCTTTTTCTTTCTCGGACAAACGTTCAATGGAAGCATTGATCTTTTCTTCGATGGCATCGGCGACATGGCCAGAGGCTTCTCTTGCGGCTTCTACAGCTTCAAGCGCAACTTTGCGGGATTTGGACATGGCAGTCAGATAAGCTGCGCCGACTTGGACAGCTCCATCTTGGGCGCTGCTTTCCATAGTCTTAACCGTATCGCGGATCTGGCCCAACTGGTCTTCCAAAGTTGCACTTAAGGCATTGACCTGAGAGCTGATGTCGCCTTGCTCAGTGTTCAATTGACCAAGTTTCTCCATAGCGTGGTCGCAGGCAGAGGTGAGTTCACCGGCTAATCGCTCCAATTCCTCCATGACTTGCACCCGTTGTCCTGTCAGTCTTTGCAGGGATGCATCCAGGCGCTCACTATGTTCTTCCGATGTGCTGGTAATTTCCTCCGCAGTGCGGCTGAATTCACCCCCCATACCGGAAATTTGACCGCTAGCCTGTTCAAGTACGGATTTGAGGCTTTCTATTTGCTCTGTTAGCGAAGCGGTATTTTCAGCCATATGGTGTTGATGGCCTTCTGTCATATTTGACAAGTCCGCTGATTTGCGGCCCAGTTCTTCAATGGCGGAGCTGAAGTTCTCGCTTAAACCGGACAGTAAAGTCTGGAAAGCATTTTGCTGGGTTGCAAGCCGTGTTTCGACATCCTGCAAACGACTGCTGGCGCTTTCAATGGCTTGCTGCATTTCAATAGTCCGCGCGTTGAGTTGTTGAGAGGTCGCGTCCAGAACCTCTTTTGCACCACTGGATGATTGATCAATGCCACTCAACGCTTGTGTAAGGTCTGCTGTCAGGTGACTAAGCGCTTCCCTGTCGGTAGACAGTGTGCTGCTCAATTCTTGGGTTTGATGACTGATTTGCGCGCCGAAGCTGTTTACGAGTTCAGCAAGCTCAGTCCGTAAGGCATCCACATTTTGATTAAGCAACCCGGTTTTTTCACTCAGTTCACCGCTAAGAGTATCCAATTTTGCCTGACTGTTATCGCTCACATCTTGAAGTGCGGCTTTAATCTGCTGTTCAGCGTTTCGTGCGGTATCCTGCAATTGAGTGACATGATTTTGCGCTTCGCCTAAAGTGGCGGTAATACGATCTTCCAATTCCTGGCTAGCGCGTTCAATTGCGCCGATTGTTCCTAGTGCACGTTCTTCAATAGATGAGGCTTCATCTCTAAAGCCCTGGGCGGCTGCAATCGTCCTGGAGACGGCTTCGTCGGCTGATGAAGCGAGAGCATCTGCCTGTGATTTCAAAGAATCTTGCAATCCTTCACTGTGTTCTTGCGTTTGTCGCACCAAGGCGTCGAAGTCTTTGCTGTCTTTACTTAATGCTTCATGAGCAGCGCTAATAGATGACGTTAAATTCTCGACAACATCACGATATGAAGCTTCGCTTTCCTGTAATTGAGTGATTTGTTGATGGAGATGAGAGTGAGCCGCATCTGTAGTATCACGCAAGCTGTTCGCCTGACCTGCCAAGGCAGAAATAAGGGTATTAATACGCTCTTCGCTTGCTTCAGCGCTTTCGCTCAGTGATTTGACTTCATCATTTAGTCTTTCACCCGCCTGACGCACAGTTTCACGCGCATCATCGCTCGTGTTCTCAACGCTTGCAACGACTAGTTCCAAACTTGCCTGAATGTCTTGGGCACGCTTCTCCAACAGTTGGGACATATTGTTTAAGGATTCTCGCTCTTGTGTGAGGCTTTGCCGGATGTTCTCGGCTTTCTTTTCCGCATCAGTTGTAGCGTCGAACAGTCCGGTTATTTGTTTTTGAAATCTATCCTCTAAAACGCCAAGCCGACTATCCGCCAGTTCAACAGTCTTTTCGATGGTTTCAACGTCTTTGTTCAATTTTTGAATGAGGGTGGTAATTCTTTGTTCAGCGGCATCCACTGGCGCAATGGCGCGGTCCAGTGTCTTAGCGACTGCCAGACGGCGCTCAAGAAGGGGATCTGCGCGTTGAAACACAAGAGCCATAAGCCAAAACACCATGATAGGTGCAAATAATCCAGCCACATATACGGCCATGTCGGTTGGTGTGAGAGAAGGAATAAGACCCTTCTGGCGTGCGTCATAAGCGAGAAAGGCGGCTAGACTTAGCCATGCAAGGCTTAACAGGGCGGCCAAAGTCACCGGCCAGCGCCGTTGTAAAGATTTGGTGCTTTGTTTCATTCCCGCTTTGGACTCTTTATCACCAGGCTGGTTCACGCGTGCCTCGGTTGGTTTGTGTTTTGGCATAGTTCCCCCCAATCCCTTTGTTTAGAATTTTCCAAGCAAAAGGAAAAGGGCAAAGTCTTATGCTATAATTGAAATTCATTCGGGCGGTTTAAGGGCAAAAAACGCCCGATTTCAAGGTAGTTTAACCATTTAAACCGGGTAGGTAATTGGGGCATTGGGGGTAAGTTATTGGGCAAAATATATAAATATGAAAGGCCGGCGGCGGAGCTTGAGATTATGCCTGCGCAGGCACGACCCAGCGAAGCGCAGCTTCGTTATCTCAGACTGGGGCTTAACCAACCAGGTGGAAAATTGCCATTGTTTGATCCTGAGGGCCAGGAAATCCCTGTTCGCACGATTAGAAGCTGTATAGATAAAGGGTGGTGCGAGCCATGGTTCCGTAATCCGATCAAGCCTGATTGGCTGGTTTGTCGTTTGACGGATCTTGGGCGGGAGGTTCTGCGCAAGTTAAATTATCAAGGTTAAAGGCTTCTTTAATCTTTTTCATTGCATGAAGAAAGAGGGGGAAAGGTGATTTACCTATGATCGCTGGAACGAAAAATGCCGGGACTGCGCCGCTGTTCGATGCCGTGCATCTCGCTGGGTTTACCCAGGGAGACCGGAAGCTTGAAAAAATGATCCTGTCGGAATTTTGCGCAAATGTTCGGTCCAGCATTCAAGATATCAACAGCCCGCACCCTGAACTGCGTTGGGGTGAGGCGTTTCACCGTTTGAAGGGCGCTGCAAAAGCCGTTGGTGTCTGGTCTATCGCGGATTGGTGTGAAGCGGCGGAGCAGAACCCCGAAATGGGTGAAGACGAAAAAGAAAAATTATTCGCGCGAATGATAGATTTAATTGAACGGATTGAAGCTCAAATCGCACGGTTTTAAAATGAGAAAATAAAGCTCATATGGGGGGATTAATGAGCTATTTTAACCTTCAAGGGGTGACAGTCCTGTTGGTAGAGGATTGCCCCTTTACCCGATCACTTCTTATGGATTGTCTGGGAATTTTAAATGCGGGCGATATTCTGATCGCTCAAGACGGATCCGAAGCAATAGAAGTTCTTCAAAATGGAACAAATATCGACCTTGTTCTTACGGGATGGGAGATGTTTCCTGTAAATGGTTTGTCTTTGTTGCGTTGGATGCGGAGCCATGAAAAACATTCAATCGCTTCTACTCTAGCTTTAATGATGACGGCTTATGACGATAAAGAGCATGCTCAAGAAGTCATGATAAGCGGTGCGAATGAGCTACTCATCAAACCATTTACTATCAAAAGCTTGAGTGAAAAGCTGATGAATGTGATGATGCTAAATAAGACATTTGCTTATACAACAAAAAAGCTGAACCAAAGACATCATGGGGGTGAAAAATTTGGCGAGAAAGTATCTAAGGAGCAAGTTGTTTTAAACAGTTGAGGCAACAGAGAGTATTGTAAATGGAGGATAACCCCCGGGCGACAGTGCATAGTCGTCGCCAAAGTATTTTAAAGGAAAAATCAATTAGTCTTGATCCGATGGGGGAAAAGGACAAGGCATCAAAAATTGATCCAGAGGTTTTGGCTAAAGCTCAGAAAATCTTTGATGATATGGCAGCGGATTATCCGAATTTTGTCATGGGATTGATCAAAGAATTAGAAGATCTATTTCGTCGTTATTTGGACGAGCCGAAGGCGCGAATAGAAACGGTTGAACGTATGACTGCTATCGCCCATGATATGAAAGGGCAGGGGGGTACATTCGGATATCCGTTAATCACGGAAATCGCGGATGGTCTCAATAAGCTTTTGAGGTCTGAGGTTGATTTAAACGATATACACCTTGAAGTCATTAAAGCACATATTGATGCTATGGCTATCGTAATGCGGGATAAAATCTCAGGTGATGGCGGGGAAATTGGCATTCAACTTACCTCTGCTCTGAGGGCTGTATTGGAGAAATTGAGATCATGATGAAACGGGTGGCTGCAATTATGGCTGTGACTTTTCTGCAAGCCTGTGCCGCCACATCGCCAGTTTCTCAGGATGTTAATCTCGCTATAGATTATAACCGCATAGATAGCTTTTCTTTGATACTTGACCATCCCTTGGCCCTTAATAAGGAAAGCGATGTTTTTCAAACCCTTGGCCTTGAGCGGGAGCAGGTGGAAGATCAGCTTAAGTCAATTCTTTCAGCCAAAGGTTGGGCGTTTCGGCCTAAACGTGAAGATGCCTTGGTTATGGTCACGCTTTCACTAGGAGAGCGCAAAGACATCACGCTATACCGAGACTATGTCGTATTGGGAGCCAGAGGCTGGCTTTGGAGCCGCGACCCAAGGACTGGAGGTCGCTACTTCCCCGATACTCTGGCTATAGATGTCTTTGATGCCCGTAGCGGAAATGCCATTTGGCATGGCTATAGCCGTTTGAGCGCTTATGAAACTAATGATCAGCGCCAGGCTTTTACGCTGGCGCTGATCGATATTTTGGACGCCTTTCCGCCGGATATTTCAAAGCTTCGAGGCACTGTGCAGGATTCAATCCTTGTTCAGTGATTGCCACTTTTCGCGAAGTGCATAATCCATCACATGATAGATTACATTCTGCTCCATCACGCCGCTAATGAGGGATGATCCCGCACCGGTCGCATAAATTGCTACATCTTCTCCGCTATGGGTCTCTGATGAGGTTGGCACCAAGGATTGTTGTTTAAAGTCTTTATCGGTCGTGTCCGTTTCCGTCAGGTCAGGACGTTCGCCAGACACAGCACCTGGTCCATTATAATAACCAAGCGTTGTATAAGGTTTGCCGTCTTTGGCACTTACCGGCTCGACTTGGTGACCATCATGTCCGTCAGGCCTGTGAACTAGCCCGAGGATCGGATTGCCGCGCGCAGGATAACCGGCCATGGTAAAAACATGGCTATGATCTGCGGTCACAATGATGAGTGTTTCATCCAAATCAACCATATTTTGGGCCATCTTTACCGCTTGTGAAAAAGCTTGTGCCTCTTTTAGGGCGCGCCGTGCGTTGCCTGCGTGATGGGCATGATCAATCCGGCCACCCTCAACTAACAACACATAACCGTTGTCACCTTTTGATAGCATCTGAATCGCTTTTTCTGTCATTTCCGCCAAAGAGGGTTCACCGGCACCGTCTTCAGCGCGGTCGGTCTCATATTGCATATGGCTGCGTTCGAAGAGGCCAAGGAATTTTGAAGCGGAGGTGTCTGCTTCGTCAAAACCATCTTTATTCCACGCAAAGACGCCATTCGCGTTTTTACTCTGCCACTCTTTGATCAAATTGCGACCATCTTGACGCCCTCCCATTTTTAACTTGTATTCCGGGTCGGTGGCTGTGTTGGGGAGAAAATGTTTTCGTCCCCCTCCCATTGCGACGTCGATGCCGTCTCCATAAGGGAATTCAATAAATTGTCGGGCTATATCCTTGCATCCAAACGTTTTAGCCTCGTCCGTAAGCTGGCTGTCATCTTCCCAATCACGAGATGGCGAGTGTGCATAGGTAGATCCCGGCGTTGCATGGGTCAGGCGAGCCGTCGTCACGACGCCGGTGCGTAGGCCTGCAATTTCGGCTTTTTCGACAAGGGTTTGAAGATAATGTTCCGAAGCACCTTCGCATTGGCCATGAGGCTGGTGATGCGAAACGCCCAATACCCCAATACGAGTTTTTGCACCTGTCAGCAGCGCTGATGCAGTCCCGGCTGAATCAGGTACTTGTGCATCATGATTATAAGTTTTTGACAGTGCAACATGTGGGAATTGTTCGAAAGAGAGAAAATTTTCCTCGCCCGACTCGCCACGGCTTTGCCCATCAAAAATGCGAGCTGCTGTGACAGTGGAAATGCCCATTCCGTCGCCGATAAATAGGATCACATTTTTGGCTTTGTTTGGAAAAGTCTGTGCTTGAAGCCTGCTTTGAATGGCGGCCTTGCCTGCTTCAGTCCACATGTTTTCGTCCGCGTGTGCAGATGATACAGTGGCTGTCAGGAGTAATGTCGTTATAAGTATACGCATAAATCTATAACCCTGTTGAAAACGCTAATTCCGTTTAACACGGTGAGGCTGTTCCGCAAAGCATGCATAGCACGCGTTCAGGAATGATATTTGCGCTTGGCTCGGCTTGTCGCCATAGTATCGTTTGAAAATATAAAAGCGCCTTTGGGAGAGAGTCATGGAGCATAAACCCGTGCACGCAGATATGAATGCAATATTGGAGCAACAAAAGAAGGCGCATATTGCAGCGTCTCCGGTCTCCGCTGAAGTGCGTATTGACCGTATTAATCGCGCCATCGACATTTTGATTGAAAATGAGATGCAATTATCTCAGGCCATGTCTGAGGATTTTGGGCAGCGCGCTGTGGAAATGTCACGCTTTACGGATATTCTGGCAGCCGTGAGTGCGCTTAAATATGCCCGTAAACATGTAAAAAAATGGATGCGGCCTGAGCGGCGGGCGATGGAGTTTCCATTGGGGCTTTTAGGCTCGCGCGCTTGGATTGAATATCAACCCAAAGGTGTCATTGGCATCATTAGTCCATGGAACTTTCCAGTGAATTTGACCTTTGCGCCTTTGGCAGGCGTTTTTGCCGCTGGTAATAGGGCAATGATTAAACCTTCCGAATTTACACCTGAAACATCTAATTTAATGAAGAGCTTATTTGAAAAAGCTTATGATTTAGATGAGGTAGCGGTTATTACGGGTGGGCCGGAAGTTGGACAGGCATTTTCCGCTTTGGCCTTTGATCACCTCATCTTTACGGGAGCCACATCCATTGCGCGTCATGTGATGCGGGCAGCGGCAGATAACTTGGTACCTTTGACGTTGGAACTGGGCGGAAAGTCCCCGGTTCTGGTCGGGCGCGATGCAAATATTGATCAGGCCGCAGACCGGATTGTCATGGGTAAAATGATGAACGCCGGACAGGTCTGTTTGGCACCTGATTATCTGCTTGTGCCAAAAGAAAAAGAAAATGAGGTAACGGATGCGTTGGTCGATAAGGCTACGCAGATGTATCCGCGAATGAATGGCAATCCGAATGCCACTTCCATCATCAATGATCGGCATTTTGAACGGTTGAACCATGCGGTTGAAGATGCGCGTGCCAAGGGTGCCGATATACGTGTTGTAAACCCGGCTGATGAGGATTTTAGCACCTCTAATACACGCATGATGCCGCTTACGATCATAAGAAATGTAAACGATGATATGGTTGTGATGCAGGATGAACTATTCGGCCCTATTCTGCCTATCAAAGGCTATGACAATTTCGATGAAGCGCTTGATTATGTGAATGAACATGAGCGCCCTTTGGCGGCCTATTATTTTGGCAATGATTCAAGCGAAGAACGCAAGGTTCTTGATAAAACCACATCTGGTGGTGTGACGCTTCAGGACGTGATTTTCCATATGGCTCAAGATGACTTGCCTTTCGGCGGTGTCGGTCCATCCGGAATGGGGGCTTATCATGGGATTGAAGGGTTTAAAGCGGTGAGCCATCAAAAGGCAATTTATCGTCAGACCAAGTTTGACTTGGCTTCTTTGATCGGGGCCCGGCCACCATATGGAAAGGCGTTACAGCGCACATTATCCATGCGATTGAAGAAATAGGCTAGACCCAAGTTTATCAATTGACCCGCAGTTTCCCCGATGAGAAACTGCGGGTTCATTTTGCGCTTGGTGTTATATGCCCCTTGTGTTCGAATAGAGAGGGGTTATTGGAAATTGGATTAATGACTGAACAATCAGACATCCCTATTCGCAAGGCTAAACTAGATGATTCATTGGCTCTTTTACCCTTGGTGGAGGAGTTTTATGCAGGGCCGGAATATAGCACGCCTGCAGAAGCGCTGCTGTCTCATCTTGAGAAGATGCTGCAGGATGAAAAAAGCGCTGTTTTCCTAGCTGAAGATGAGGGGGGTCCCCAGGGTTTCGTTGCGGCAACCATACGTACCGGGTTGGAATTCGGCATTATGGCTGAGGTGGAAGATTTATTCGTCCTTCCCGTTGTTCGCGGCAAACGTATCGGCAGCCGCCTGATGGTGGAGGTTATGGATTGGTGCAAAGGGCAGGGGGCTGATGAAATATCTCTTGTGATTGCGCAACAGGGCGAGCCAGCAAGACAATTAGAACGGCTATATCTGCGCCTTGGATTTGAACCCAGCCGGCGGCGGCTTATGTACCGGCCTTTAAAATAATTTTCCCTTGATAGGATCTTTGATGACCCGTTTCTTGTCCGTTTTTAAAATCATTTGTGTGTCCTTGCTTCTTGCACCGCTGGCATCTGCCTGTGATGGTCAGAATATTGATACCAATTCTGTGGTGCCTGAAAATATCTTCCTTGCCGTCTCAAATCTTTACCGCACGCCTGAAGACCGGGCGCGAGATGCTGGACGAAAGCCTGCCGAGGTTCTTGCTTTCTATGGTGTGACAGAAGGGATGAATGTCTATGAAGTTGGTGCAGGGTCCGGGTATTACACCGATCTTCTGTCATTGATTGTGGGGCAAAATGGCAGAGTCTTTGCGCAATATTCAAAGTCTAGCTGGAACAATAGCAAGGCGGGCTTTTCAAAGCGTTTTTCATCAAGAGGTAATGTTGTCCCTTACATTGGGGAGCGTGAGAAGCTGAAGCTGCCTGACAATTCTGTTGATATGGTGATGGTCTCCTTAATTTGGCATCACATGCAATATGAAGATAACAGCGAAGAATTGCCTCAACAAACCAAGGTTTTTCTTGAGAACACTATGCGGCTGCTGAAACCAGGTGGTGTACTTGCGATTGTTGAGCATGAGGCGGTGCAGGGTTCTAGTCGAGCGACGGCAGCGGGCTGGCATCGCAGTCCCAGACAGATGACTATTGATGATGTGTCTGCAGCCGGTTTTGAATTTGCCGGGGCGTCAGAGGTTCTGGCCAATGCTGAAGATAGCCTGGCTAATTATTGGCGCGTTGAATTTGAAGAGCGGGACGTATCACAGCGTTTTGTTTTGAAGTTCACCAAACCTATGGCGTCCAACTAATCAAACCAACTTCCCAAAGCGGCAATATTGCAAGCGCCCAAATCAGTGCGAGACCGCTGTAAGCTGTTTGTTGAATCCAGCCATGCTGGCTTCGGTACCAGAGGTTAAAGTTTGCAATAATATTGGCCAATATGCTTGCGGTTAGAGCCAGC
>JASFRS010000017.1:0-21911 GCA_050114795.1 Sphingomonadales bacterium | reverse complement strand
ATAAAGGACCGGACGGCTTTCAACTTCGACAACCGCCAAGATATCGGCCTCCAAATCTCTCATCACTCTGCCGGTATTAACCACCGCGACTTCATTAACTGAGGCAGTCTTTAATTCACACCACCCCGCCCAGTCCTGACGGCCTTTAGCAACAATTTCGCGCGGCTTGTTTTTGTCATGTGGCCGCTTGATCAATTGGCCTCGTATTTTCCGAATACGAACAAACCGCCCTTCGTCCCTATTTAGAACACCAAGCTGGTCCATCAAATCCAACATCTTATTCTTATCACCGGCTGTGTAATTGCGGATCGTCATCCCAAAGGCTTTGGTGCGATCAAATAGATTTTCGACGTTAAATGCAGCAATCCTCATATTCCCCTCCCAATTCGGTAAGTGGTCCAGATCGCTACTAACGCTACTCGTGGATGAAAAGCGGATGATATCACAATAAAGACCCTGCAGAGCAGTTTCTTCAAAGTCTGTATTGGATATGGATTTAGGAAAATGGAGCGGGCGATGAGATTCGAACTCACGACCCCAACCTTGGCAAGGTTGTGCTCTACCCCTGAGCTACGCCCGCTCAACAAAAACACCGTTTGGGTGACACGGCGTCGGATGCGGGCGGGACTATAGCGAAGAGGAAAGACTTTGCAAGAGGGAAAACGCATTTTAAAACACCCATATGAGTGATTTTATGAAAAAAACCGACCAAGACCCCCGCGAAATGGCGCTTTTCCGCCGTTTTGAAGCTCTTAATATTCATATAAAAACAACATATCATCCGCCTTTTCATACCGTCGCTGACGCTCAAGCCCTACGCGGCGACATGATTGGTGGCCATTGCAAGACCCTGTTTCTCAAATCAAAGCGCGAGGCATGGGTGCTTGTTGTGATGGATGAAGAAGGTCGACTCGACGTCAATACCCTCTCTAAAGAGTTAGGGGTGGGCCGCTTATCCTTTGCATCAGCCGAACATTTGCTGGAGAAACTTGGCGTCACACCAGGTGCTGTCACACCTTTTGCCGTTATGAACTGGCCACAAGACCTTCATTTACATATGATTTTAGATGCGAAAATGATGCGCAATGATCCTTTGCACTATCACCCGCTTCACAATGAGGCAACCTGCGCTATCGCACCGGATGATCTGTTGAAATTCATAGCTGAATGTGGAATTGAACCTGCCATTCGCGAATTGCCGTTGAAATAATAGATCAGCCCTCGACGAACCGGCAATGAAGCGCCATATGAATGGCAAGAACCAAAAACAGGAGCCACAACATGGACGGCCTTATCGGCGAAAATAATCAGTCGCAGGATTGGATCAAAGACGCCACGACCGAAAGCTTCATGGCTGACGTGGTTGAAGCCTCTCAAAATGTCCCGGTTCTTGTGGACTTCTGGGCCACCTGGTGCGGACCGTGTAAGACGCTTGGCCCGACGTTGGAAAAGCTGGTTATGGCCGCAAAAGGCAAAGTTCGCCTGGTCAAAGTCGATGTCGATCAAAACCAGATGATTGCAAGCCAAATGGGCGTGCAAAGCATTCCTGCCGTTTTCGCATTTTGGAATGGCCGTCCCGTGGACTATTTCACCGGGGCTTTGCCAGAGAGCCAGTTGCAGCAGTTCATTTCCAAGGTTTTATCGCAAACCAACGCTGGCGCTGATGGTCTGGATCAAGACCTGGATCATCTCGTGCAAGCCGCAGAACAAAGCCTGGCGCAAGGCGCCCATGAACAAGCCGCACAGATTTATTCACAGCTTCTCCAAGCCGACAGCCAGAATGTGACCGCTTTGGCTGGTTTGGCCAAATGTCATATCGCAGGCGGTAATCTTGAGCAGGCGGAACAGGTTTTAAACCTGGTACCACCAAATAAGAAAGAGGATAGCGAAGTCCGCAGCGCACAAGCACAATTGGCGCTTGCCAAGGATGCAGGCGATGGTGCGGATCTGAACGCGTTGAATGCCGCCCTGGATGCGGATGAAAATAATCATCAAGTTAGATTTGACCGCGCTAAAGCTTATATCGGGGCCGGGCAAAGCGAGGCAGCAATAGATGATCTTCTTTATATTATCAGCAAGGATGCAGACTGGGAAGACGGTGCGGCCCGAACGGAGCTGTTGAAAATTTTTGATGCACTTGGTTTTGATAATCCGCTTGCTATTCAAGGTCGTCGCCGGCTGTCCTCATTGATATTCGCGTGAGTGATATGGGATTTGAATCCGAAATGAGTGGATCAGGTTGGGACCTCCCCGACATTATTCCGATTTTTCCCTTAAGTGGCGCGCTGCTAATGCCGCGTACACAGCTGCCATTAAATATCTTTGAACCACGCTATCTGGACATGGTGCGAGACGCGCGCAAAAACGGGGGATGGGTTGGAATGATCCAGCCCCGCGATGAGAGCAATCCACCCGATATCTACGATGTCGGGTGTCTCGGTCGGATTGGTGAATTTAACGAAACAGAAGATGGGCGCTATATCATCACCTTGGTGGGCATTACGCGTTTTAAAGTTGCACAGGAACTGATTAGCGACAATCGCTATCGCCAAATCATCCCAGATTTCAAACCATTTTCCGCGGATAAAGCAGTTAGTCCCGATCTGTCCTTTGAACAGCGTGCGACGCTGCTTGAGGATTTGCGGCGCTATCTGGATCATATTGGCTTTCGTATCGACTGGGATGAGGTTGAAGCCGCCAATGATGAGGCCATCGTCAATGCATTAGCGATATTGGCCCCATTTGACCCGGCTGAAAAACAAGCGCTATTGGAAGCTAAAACATTGGCTGAGCGGACAAAAATTGCGCAGACCTTGCTACAATTCGCCGTTTTGGATGCAGGCGATGCTCACGCCCATTAAGGGCTGATCGGAGAAAAACTATGACTGAAACGCACACAGAAGTTGATCCTAAATTATTAGAAATATTGGTCTGCCCCGTCACAAAAACCGCATTGCATTATGATCGCAAAGCGCAGGAGCTTATCAGCAAAGCCGCCGGTCTCGCTTTTCCAATACGAGACGGCGTTCCCATCATGCTGGTGGACGAAGCACGACCCCTGGAAGATTGAGCATGAGCGCATGGCCCGAAGATATCCATTATGACAGCGGTGAAAAGCAATTGCATATCAGCTTTGATGATGGGTCACATTATGCCATTCCGGCCGAACTCCTGCGCGTAGAAAGCCCGTCCGCCGAGGTTCAAGGCCACAGCCCCAGCCAAAAGCAAATTGTTCCCGGGAAAGCCGATGTGACTATCACAGACATAGAGGCCGTGGGTAATTACGCCATTCGGCTGACATTTTCAGATGGCCACAATAGCGGTATTTATACGTGGAATTATCTAGCTGAATTGGGTGCTGATAAAGAGGCCAAGCTCAACGCCTATTACGAAGCTTTGAAAACCAAAGGCCTTGGCCGCAATTAAACCAGATCACCCCTTAAAAGCTTCGGCAATTTACCCATCGAACCACGCGCGTTTTCCATAAACATCTTCCGCGCAAAGGGGAGCTTATTGACGATGCCAAGCCCTAAATCCCTCGCCACTCTGATCGGCGCAATGTCGTTAGAGAACAGGCGGTTCAACACATCTGTCGCTGCTGACATTAAAATAACATCACTGCGGCGCCAGCGGGCATAGCGTTCCAGGACGTCTACATCCCCTATATCGCGCCCGATACGGGCTGCATCCACCAGCACTTCAACTAATGCCGCTATATCCTTAAGTCCCAGGTTTAAACCCTGCCCTGCAATGGGATGAATACCATGGGCCGCATCCCCAACCAGAGCCAAGCGCGGCAGCACATAGCGATGCGCATGCTGAAAATTAAGCGGATAAGACCAGCGCGGCCCTTCCACATGAATAGGCCCAAGGAAATTCCCAAACCGGCGGGCCATTTCACTTTCAAATGCCCGGTCGGACAGGCCCATGATGGCAGGCGTTTCCTGCTTCGTCGCTGTCCAAACAATAGACGCCCGGTTTCCCGTCAAAGGTAAAATCGCAAAAGGACCCGACGGCAAAAACCGTTCATGGGCAATACCGTCATGGCTACGCTCATGATGAACCGTTGCGACGATACCGCTTTGATTATAGGACCAGGCCGCTTTACCAATGCCTGCATCTTCACGAATACGGGAACCACGGCCATCAGCAGCGATCAATAAACGGGCGCGGTGCCGCGTTCCATCATCAAGGCTGAGGTGCGCAAAGGCCTTATCGCGTTCAATATCGCTTGCTTTGCATGGCGCTTTTAAAGTCAGGCCCTCAACCTCAGCCGCTTCTTTATGTAGAGCTAAGCGGATATGTCTGTTTTCAAGCATGAAGCCCAAAGGCTCATCACCCAATTCCTTATGGTCAAAATGAACGAACAGGCGGCTGGGCCCATCGGAGACCCGAATTTCATTTATGGGCTGTGCGACATCTTTCAAATGCGGCCAAAGGCCAATGGCTTTGAACAATTTATAACCGGCAAAGGCAATGGCTGACGAGCGGCCGTCAAATTCCTTGGCCAGGGTCGTTTCAGGTGGAGCAATATCAACGACCAAGACTTCAAACCCATGCCGCGCCAGCGCTATCCCAAGCGTCAATCCGACGAGACCACCACCGACGATTGCGATGTCATGAGATTGAACTTGCTTTGAACCCGTTTCTGCCATTTGCATTTCTCCTGCACAGCACAGGGGTATCCCTAACACCCACAACTGTCCAGTGGAGATACTGCCGCAGTTTACTGCCTAAAATTTAGACATATAAACTATACTGTTCAAAATTTGTGCATCGCAACATAGCCTCAAAGGGCAAATACCGCAGACTTTCGCGATTTTCTAACTTGGCACAGTTCTTGATGCTGTCATCCGGTCAATATGCCGAATGAACAGCTTTTTAGAGGCTGAGAATATCAAGGATGAGGGTCATGCTTCGAGTCAAATTCCCATTAAAATCCGTTTCAGGTGGAGCGCTTGCCGTACTTCTCCTGACAACCCCCGCTTATGCAGCGGTGGAGGCGGAAACCGCCTATGTTTTAAACACCTTTCTTTTTCTCATCGGCGGCTTTCTAGTCATGTGGATGGCGGCAGGCTTTGCCATGTTGGAAGCCGGGCTGGTACGGTCCAAAAATGTCGCTGAGATTTGCTTGAAGAACATCACGCTTTATAGCGCCGCGGGCCTGCTTTACTTCCTCATTGGTTATAACCTCATGTATACGGGGGTTGATGGCGGATTTATAGGCACTTTGGGCCTTTGGTCTGCAGATGACGCCGCAGCTCTTGCTGCATCAGGCGGGGATTTTTCAGGTGTTGAGGCCACTTATTCCGCATCCAGCGACTGGTTTTTCCAAATGGCCTTTGTCGCAACAGCCGCCAGTATCGTTTCCGGAACGGTTGCGGAACGGGTTAAGCTTTTTCCCTTTCTGATATTCACAGTAATTTTGACAGGCTTCATCTATCCCATCCAGGGCGCATGGGAATGGGGTGCAGGCTGGTTGGATGCCCGCGGATTTTCGGATTTTGCTGGCTCAACATTGGTACACGCGACCGGGGGGTGGGCTGCATTGGCGGGTGCACTGGTCATTGGCGCACGGCGTGGCAAATATGGCCCAGACGGGCGGGTTCGCCCCATGCCGGGGTCATCCCTGCCGCTTGCGACCCTGGGCACCTTCATCCTGTGGCTGGGCTGGTTCGGCTTTAACGGCGCCTCCCAACTGGCCTTGGGCAGTGCTGTTGACGCTGCATCCATCGCCAATATCTTTGCCAACACCAACACAGCGGCAGCGGCGGGCTGTCTGGCAGCAACTGTTGTATCGAAATGGGTGTTCAAAAAAGTCGATTTGACCATGGCGCTCAATGGGGCCTTAGCCGGACTGGTCTCCATCACTGCAGAACCTCTGACCCCAACCCTGGGCTGGGCAGTGCTAATTGGTGGCTTGGGTGGTGTGCTTGTCGTCTTTGCCGTCCCCTTCTTTGATAAGCTTAAAATCGATGATGTGGTTGGGGCGCTTTCCGTGCATCTCGTCTGCGGAATTTGGGGCACTTTGGCGGTTCCCATCACCAATCATGACCCAAGCATCAGCTTTGGCACACAGGCCTTGGGCGTACTTGCTATTGGCGCTTTTGTCTTTGTGACCTCTTATGCCGCCTGGACCGTTTTGAAGCTGACTATCGGCGTACGTCTAAATGCTGAAGATGAAGAAATGGGCGCTGATATGGCTGAGCTTGGCCTTGAAGCTTATCCCGAATTTGGCCGGGGTTCGCAGAAGCTATCCTATTAGGAATCTCATCAAAACACCTGTTTTGATGGACACCTCCCTCAGGACCCAAGACATTTGGTCCCGACTTGCGCCAGGGTTTATCCCTGGCGTCTTTTTTTATCCGCACTTGCATGCTGGACGATAGTTAGCCAGAATCCCCCTTACAGGGATATTTCAAGAAGGATTCAAAAGCCTTGGCCACGCGAAGCGCTGTTAAAAAGCCTAAAGCTCAGAAAAACGGGGGTGTATTACCGCAAAGATGGGTCGGTGCAATACGCCGGGGAAGTGTACGGGGAACAGGTGCCTTTCTCCTGATTTTAGCGCTTGCCCTACTCATTGCCATCATCAGCTATGACGCTGCGGACCCGACTTTTAACCGCGCGACCGGGCAAAATGCCGAAAATCTATTGGGTAGTTTTGGAGCGTCCATGGCCGATCTCTTGCTGCAAATCTTTGGAATTGCAGCAATCCTGATTATTCTGCCCTTAGCAAGCTTCGGTTACCGTATCATGACATTGGACGCGCCGGTGAGATGGCGTCTGCATTTGCTGGCCTGGATCATTGCCACGCCCCTGCTTGCAGTATTATGTGCCGCCTTTCCTTTTGCACAAGGCTGGCCAGTCGCACCGGGTGCGGGCGGTACTTTGGGCTTAATGGGCTATCGCTGGTTGAATGAAATATTGGCAAACCTAAGCATTATTGCCCCTTGGTGGGCTTTTGCTCTTGTCTTTGCGGTCTTAGGCTTGCCCACGTGGGTTTATGCCATGGCCTTGACCAAGGTCCAATGGACAGCTCTCACCCTGCGCAGTTATCGCGTTTTCTCCGTCATTACCAAAGCGACATGGCGCTTGATGCGTTTTCTTTTCACGACACCTGCACCCATGGATGAGGATAATGTTGAAAGTGCCCCCGTTAAAAAGAAACCGCGCAAATTACTACACCGCATGAAGCGAGATAAACCTGTTGAAGTTGAACTGCCTAAGGCGCCCAAGACCAGCAAACGTGCTGTCAAAGAACGTGAGATGCGCTTACCGCTAGGTGATGGCTTTGAACTCCCAGCCCTCACGCTTCTCGCTAAAGCCAAAGTCCAGGAGAAAGATCCGGCACTCACCAAAGATGCGCTGGAAGCTAATGCCCGCATGTTGGAAGGCGTGCTGGATGATTTCAGCGTTAAAGGTGAAATCATTAACGTCAAACCAGGCCCTGTTGTGACACTTTATGAGTTGGAGCCCGCGCCTGGCATTAAATCATCCCGCGTCATTGGTCTGGCTGATGATATCGCCCGGTCCATGAGTGCGATTTCCGCCCGTGTGGCCGTTATTCCAGGCCGCAACGCTATTGGCATTGAACTGCCAAATGCGCGCCGTGAAATGGTCTTTTTAAGAGAGCTTCTAGACAGCCGCGCATTTGAAAAGAATAGTGGCCAGCTTCCGATGGTACTTGGGAAGACCATTGGTGGCGAACCCGTCATTGCCGATTTAGCGCCCATGCCGCATCTTCTCGTTGCAGGGACAACGGGCTCGGGTAAGTCGGTTGGCATCAATGCGATGATTTTATCGCTGCTTTATCGCTTAACCCCTGAGCAATGCCGTTTCATCATGGTTGACCCCAAGATGCTGGAACTTTCCGTCTATGACGGCATTCCGCATTTGCTGGCACCCGTTGTCACCGACCCACGCAAAGCCGTTGTCGCCTTAAAATGGGTCGTGCGGGAAATGGAAGACCGCTACCGCAAAATGTCTAAATTGTCAGTGCGGAATATCGGTGCCTTCAACGAAAAAGTCTCGGCCGCCAAAGGGGCAAGCGTTAAACGCCGGGTCCACACAGGGTATGACCCTGAAAGCGGGGACCCCATTTATGAAACGCAGGAATTTGAATTCGAACCTCTACCCCTGATTGTCGTCGTGGTTGATGAGCTAGCAGACTTGATGGTTGTCGCCGGTAAAGAGATTGAAGGCGCCGTACAGCGCCTCGCCCAAATGGCGCGCGCCGCAGGTATTCATCTCATCATGGCTACCCAACGGCCCTCTGTTGACGTCATTACCGGTGTGATTAAAGCCAATCTACCAACACGGATTTCCTTCCAGGTGACGTCAAAGATCGACAGCCGAACCATATTGGAAAGCATGGGTGCGGAACAACTGCTTGGCCGCGGCGACATGCTGTTCATGCAGAATGGTAAGCGCATCACCCGGGTTCACGGCCCATTTGTGTCAGATGAAGAAGTCGAACGGGTTGTCGCTCATTTGAAAACCCAGGGCCGACCGGATTATGTGGAAGATGTCACTGAAGAAACCGAAGACGGCGGTGATCCATTTTCCAGCGGACCTGAAAAAACCGGGGATGAGCTTTACGACCGTGCTGTTGCCTTGGTGGCCACAGAACAAAAAGCGTCAACTAGCTTTATCCAGCGCCATCTGCAGATCGGTTATAATCGGGCCGCCCGCTTAATTGAACAAATGGAAAAAGAAGGCGTGGTCAGCGCCGCCAATCATGTGGGTCGTCGTGAGGTATTGATTGACGAACGCTAAGATTAAAGCCATGTTCAGCGCCGGTTCAGCTTAAATGGCAATACTAAAAACGCGCGGTGAGAGGGCAGATTGGGAAGGAAAGGCCAATGAAATCGGTTCGCAACGCCTTCAAACTCACTTTAATCGTGGTTTTCAGCCTGGTTATTGGCATTTCTTTAGGCTTTGGCCTGTTGCAAATGGTGAATGCAGCGGAATTACCCCAGGACCAGACTCTTGAAACCGTTGATTTAACAAAAGAACCCCTTTTAGCGCATGAGCGTGACGCAAAAGCAGATGTACTAACATGGTTGCGTGACGTCAAAGCGCTAAAATCCAACTTCGTGCAGATCGGACCTGATGGTCGCACAACATCAGGAACTATGTATTTAGAGCGCCCTGGTAAAATTCGTTTTGAATATGAAGGGAATAACGAGATCCTCATCGTTGCCGACGGTAAAACCCTTAATCTTATCGACTATGAAGTCGATCAAGTGACAAGCTGGCCAGTGAAAGACACGCCTTTGGCCCTGCTTCTTCAAAGTGATGTGGATTTAGAGGATCATATTTTAGTCTCAGAACCTGCGGCCGGGCCATTGGCTGGCACTATTGCGGTCAGTGCGGAAGACCCCAAACGACCGGAATATGGCACTGTCACCTTTTTGTTCAGCCGTGTTGATCAAGATGAAATAGAGCTTAAAGCTTGGCGGGTTATGGATGCCCAGGGTTTAACCACCACTGTCACATTGGCAGAAGCTGAGTTGAATATCGATGTGGATGATAAGGTCTTTACTTTTAAAGACCCGCGCAAATCACCCGTTCAGCGCCCTCGTCGCGCAGGCTAAACGTTTTAACGCAGCTTCATCACGATTTATCCCCGAAATCTTGAAAAACATCAGGCTAAAGCCTATTTGCAAGACTGAGCTGGTAAAACGCTCGCTAAGTGAAAAGTGCCCCTTTTTGTTTTCATTTAGACCGGCTCCGGCGTTTACAAACGCCAAACGCGTGACGAGCGACATAAGCGCCCGGTCAAACAGCCCCCTTGGCCGGGCGCACATTATTTTGAACACAACAACGCGCTCTAAGTGGGAAAGCGCTTGCAGGGTGAGCGAAAGCGGCTTAGTCAAAACACATGGCAGCTTATGAAGAATGGGACGGTGATGATTTTGATGGCGAGGACAATGATCCCGCTGTTGCAGCCCTGTCTCGTTTTGCATCCTTAATCCGTCGCATTGATTGGTTTTCAAGGGTTGGTACCCCGCCTGACGCCATGGTGGCACGTCATGCAGAAGATTATCTTTCAAGCCTTGGTTTCCCCGATATTTACGTCACTCCCATCGACCATTGGGAAGATGCAGCTGCGGCGGCTGAGAGCCTTGATTTGAACAATCCAGCCTGGGAAACCGAGGAGCAGGCCCGCGCAACACTGATTGAAGATGTTGTTGCGCTCTATGGCGAAGACCATGTGGCTGATTTGCTTCAGCCGATTGAAGCGGTTGCCGTTCAGGTTTTAGACGAGGCAGCGCTTAATATCATGGATCAACATCGCCTACAGGATGAAGAAATCGTACGCGCTGCAATAGGCGCCGCCGTACAGATTTGCCATCTTGCGGCACTTGTGTTGCTTAGTGGGGATGAAGATCTGGAAGACCACCCCTTTTTCCATAAATTCCGTCTGTTTGAAGCGGGTCACTGGCCCATCGGCATCGCGGGATCAAGCTTCAATCTCTTTTAAAGGAGTTTTTTGTGCGTATTGCTTCCTGGAATATCAATTCTGTCCGCGCCCGCTTTGATCTCATTGACCGGTTTTTAAAAGACTATGCGCCTGACGTACTTTGTATGCAGGAGATCAAAGTTGCAACCGACTTGTTCCCACGCGATTTCTTTACAGAACGTGGCTATATCCATCAAGCGATCCACGGACAGAAAAACCATCATGGCGTTGCGACAGTTTCCAAAATTCCATTAGCAGCGAAAGATAAGACAAATTGGTGCGACAAAGGCGATGCCAGACATGTTCGCATTGGCTTGGATATGGCGTCTGATCGTATTTATATCGATAATTTCTATGTCCCCGCAGGCGGGGATGTACCGGATACAGAGGTGAACGACAAATTTGCCCACAAACTGGATTTCATGGATGAAATGACAGAATGGTCTTCGAATTTGAAGGAAAGCACCATTCTTGTGGGCGATTTGAATGTCGCCCCCTTACCATCAGACGTGTGGTCACATAAAGCGCTTTTAAAAGTCGTCAGTCACACCCCCGTCGAGACAGATAAGATGATGGATATGATCGCCGCCCATGAATGGCTGGACGTTATGCGCCATGTTACACCGGCACCCGAACGACTGTTCAGTTGGTGGTCTTATCGCGCACGGGATTGGAAGGCATCTGACCGCGGGCGGCGGCTGGATCATGTCTGGGCCAGCCCTCATTTGAAAAATAATGTGAAAGATTGCCGGGTGATTGAAGAAGCGCGCGGCTGGGAAAAACCCTCAGATCACGCACCGGTCATTGCCGATTTCGACTTTTAGAGCGTCTTAGCCCGCCTCCCCGCCCGGGGTTTGAGTTTCAAGGCGATAACCGCCAGCTTCCGTCACCAATATTGTAGCGTTGGAGGGGTCTTCCTCAATTTTCTGGCGCAGACGATAGACATGGGTTTCCAGCGTATGGGTCGCCACATTGGCGTTATAACCCCAGACTTCATTTAACAGAATATCTCTGCCGACCGGACGGTCACCAGACCGATAGAGATATTTCAAGATCGCCGTCTCTTTTTCAGTCAAACGAATTTTCTTATTCGCTTTTTCGTCCAATAGCAGCTTTGCAGATGGTTTGAACACATAACGGCCAATGGTGAAGATTGCATCTTCGCTTTGCTCATGCTGGCGAAGATGGGCACGTACCCGTGCCAACAGCACACCAAAGCGGAAGGGTTTGGGAACATAATCATTTGCCCCTGAATCCAAGCCTAAAATAGTATCTGAATCTGTATCCATAGCCGTCAACATGATGATCGGCACTTTAATACCGTTACGGCGAATGAGCCGACATAGTTCCCGACCATCCATATCCGGTAAATTCACATCCAATAGAATGAGATCAAAGGCTTTATGCTTCAACACCTCCAGACCCTCAGACCCCGTGCCTGCCTGGTCTGTGGTAAAATCTTCATGAAGTGCCAGTTGTTCCGCCAGAGATTCCCGCAGATCCACATCATCATCGACGATCAGTACATGTTTTGCAGCAGACATCGGCACTTCCATCCTTTATTGAATGCATGTTTCGCAACTATTACCCATAGTTCTAATTTGCCACTTGAGATCATGGCTTACAAGACTAGGGTTTAGCGATTATATCTAACATAAATACATCGTCGGCAACGACTAGAAACGATGGAGCAAGAAATGGTGAACGCCCGTGAAGGGACTATGATTTGGCGTGATCACTACCGCGCCTTGTCTGACCTGCGCCGCGGCGTGCCTGTTGCCATTCAATTCAATGACCAGGCCTTGCTGGTTGTTTCGCTTGAATTAGCTCTGGAAGAAAATGTTGCTGAACTTGAAAATCTCAGCAGGCAGCGCCCCAAAATCCTTTTGACGCGGGAACGTGCGGCACATTTGAAAATTTCATTCGCACAGGATGCCACCTGCCTGGCCTGGCCGCAATGGGTTCCACTGGATGAGCTGATTGCCCTGGGCGACCCGACAAAAGATCTTGCCACACCCTTAAAGGGTCCTTTTCAAGCTTGTGATAGTGGCGCGCCCCAATCCGTACAAGTAGCTGCGCTTCAACTTTTGAAACAAGCACAGCTGCTTCCCGTCGGGCTTATTGTTACATGCGCCTTAGAGGCTCTTGAAGCCGCCGATATTCTTGTCCTGAATGCCGATCAGATAACAGCATTTGCAGCGACTGAAGCTCAAGGATTACGCCCTGTCGTTCATGCCCACTTACCATTAAAGGGTGCTGAAGACGCACGGGTGTTTGTCTTTCGCCCCGTTGATGGTGGCATTGAACATCTCGCCATTATCGTTGGCCAACCACATCCCGATAAACCCGTATTAACCCGACTGCATTCGGAGTGTCTGACGGGTGATGTCCTTGGCTCCCTTAAATGCGATTGTGGTGAGCAGTTGCGTGGTGCCCTGGACGCCATTTCAAAAGCCGGTGGTGGCATATTGTTGTATCTAGCGCAAGAAGGGCGCGGCATCGGTCTGGTCAATAAGCTGCGTGCCTATAATTTGCAGGACCAAGGTTATGACACGGTTGATGCGAATCTAGGGCTGGGCTTTGGCGTTGATGAGCGATTTTTCGCACCCGCAGCCGTTATGCTGAAAAAGCTTGGGTTTAAACGCATTCTGTTGCTGACCAACAATCCGGACAAGGTCGAAGCCTTAAGCCATTTTGGCATCAAAGTCGAAGAACGGGTTCCGCATAAATTCCCGTCTAACGGCCATAATGAAACCTATCTCAAAACCAAGAGGGACCGTACAGGTCATCTTTTATGAGCGATATCTTCGTTCACCTGCAAGATAAACGCCTGTATTGTGGCGCCATTCAAACCACCTGCAGCTATGGGCGCGGTGGGTGGAAAGATGAAGCAGATAAACGCGAAGGTGATGACGCAACGCCTCTAGGCGTCTTTCCCCTTCGTGAAGTCTATTACCGTGCTGACCGAGTGGAAAAGCCTGATACAAAATTGCCCGTAAAGGCCTTAACCCCAAATGATGGCTGGTGCGATGACGTGGAAGATCGGCGTTATAACACATTCATTCTACACCCCTACCCTGCCAGTGCTGAGCATTTATGGCGTGAGGACCATCTCTATGACCTGATTTTGGTTATTGGCCACAATGATACACCGGTAAAATCGAATTACGGCAGCGCGATTTTCATCCATGTAGCGCGCGTTGAAAATGATGTGTTTAAACCGACGCGGGGCTGCATTGCTTTAAACAAAGACATATTGCTTCAAATCTTGAAAGACCTTGAGCCTGGCTCTCAGGTCCACATTGAAGCTTAGTCGCGCGCGCCAAAAATTGCTGAACCAACCCGCACAATAGTCGCTCCCAATTGAACGGCCTGCTCATAGTCACCACTCATCCCCATAGACAGCTCATCAAGGTTCAGGCGCTTAGCAGCACGGGCTAAAAGAGCAAAATGCGGCCCTGGGTGATCCTCAACCGGTGGAATAGCCATCAAGCCCCGCACATCCAGTTTCAACTCATCTCGGGCCAGCGCAACCAAATCATCCACTTCATTAATGGCAACACCTGCTTTTTGCGGCTCATTCCCTGTATTAACTTGAATGAAAATCTGGGGAGAAACCCCTTCCTCTTTGCAAATACGAGCAAGACTATTAGCAAGCTTTGCGCGGTCCAAGGTATGAATGGCGTGAAACAGCTTAACAGCCTGGCGCACTTTATTGCTTTGCAGTGGTCCAATCAGATGGAGTTCGATATCTGGGTATTTTTCCAACAAGGATGGCCATTTTTCCTGGGCTTCCTGTACCCGGTTTTCACCAAAGAGCTTTTGCCCAGCTAAAATGGCCTGTTCGATCTGTTCAGCACTTTTCGTTTTGGACACAGCCATTAATTGGATATCCGACGGCTTCCGGTCCGCAGCTTCAGCAGCCATGGCGATACGCCGGTGGATTAAATCCAATGCATTATGAATAGAATTGTGTTCAGTCATTATATGGCAGTCTATACCTGTTGAAGAATATCTGTTCAATGCGGGAAATCCGATGACAGTCAAAACATCAAAGACAATAGGACTTCCATCCGCTTGGTTTTTAACGGATGAACGCGTGGCCGATCCGATCAGTGTCATTCATACGCTCCCCAAAAACTGCGGTGTGATTTTCCGAAATTACAATCACCCGAACCGCAAGGACCTGGCATTAAAGGTCGTGAAGGCAGCACATAATGCAAAGCATATGGTCTTGATTGCCGCTGATAAGGACCTGGCAATAGCCTGTGGCGCGGATGGCGTACATTGGCCAAAATGGGCGGATTCGGCACCATTAAACCCGCCACTTATCTCAACTTATGCTGTTCACGATGAAGGTGAACTGAAGCATGCAGAGGAAATGTCCGCATCAGCAGTTATTATTTCTCCAATTTTCGAAACAAAGAGCCATAAAGGCAGTAACACCCTTGGCATTAAAGGTCTGAAGGGCTTAATGGCTCAAACCAACCTACCCGTTTACGCCATGGGTGGTATTAATGCCAAGACATGGCCAAAAATAGCAGATCTTGGCGTTACTGGCTTTGCTGGAATTGGATATTTTTTGGAAAAGACTTAGAAAGTCAGCGCCGTACCCATGAAGACACGCCCATCTGACAAGCCATCATCCAGGCCAAAATCTAAGTTGTCTTTAAACCCTGAATAGCGCAGCCCACCAGTTAAAGACCAACTTGGTGTCAGATCATAGGCCGCACCCAGTTCTACAGCAAAGAACCGATCATGGGTGCCACTTAAATCAATGAAATTACTTGTCCGCTCAGCTTGTTGGCCTGTGATTTGCAGGCTCGTCCGCCAGGATTTTGCTGTATAGCGGAGGCCAAGATCAACGCCATAATAAAGATCATCAAAGGCCGTATGACGACGGTTGACACCTGCATCAAAGCTGAGGTTCGAGAAACTCAGCTCAAGCGCCACATTTGATCTACTTTCAATGAAAGAGGATTGAGCCCCAGGATTGAAAGCCAGACTAAGTGGCGGAGTTTCCTGCTGCTCAAACTGGGATTTAAGCGCTAGTTCGATACCGCTACCACCAGGGGTGATATAATCGTTAAATTGGCCCTGGAAGCTATCGTTATCCTGCTTACCATCCGCGAAAAGTAATGTGATTTGCGTATCAAGCTTACGCGGTGTGAAAGGAACAACAAACCGATCCTTATCCGCTTCATCTGCTAAAGAGCCATCGCGATCAATATCGATAAAGTTTCGGCTTTGACCCAGAGCCTGAATTTCCGCATCCAAGGTTGCAGCATCGATATTCAGATTTTGCGGACTTTCTTGTTCAGGTGCGTCTTTAAAATAAAGGAAGCCATCTTCATCAGCTTGGTCTGTGCCCTGCGCCCATGCACTACCCGCCTGCATCATTAGAACAGATGCAAGGATAACTTTTAAGCTGTGCTTTTTGTTATCAGGTTTCATCGCATAGTGACTTTCAAGCTCACAATAAGCTTAATCTACATCCGCTTTGTTAACACTATATTATAGCATTTGCGACCGCTTTCCCGCCGCAATGTTGTACTAAGGCAACAAAGAATCGTTACCGGAAGCGTCATAATCCAAGAAAAACTATTGGACAAGGCGTTTATGAGGGTTACTAGAGGCATTGTGGCGGTTACAAAGAGCTGAGTCGCTTAAAAAACAAGGGCAGCTCATTATAAAAGGATGGAGTTACGGCCAATGAGAAAAATCAAATGGGCACAACTTATCGCTGGGGGCATTTTAGCATTAGGCTTGTCCGCCTGCGGTGGGGGTAACAAAGCAAAACCCATTGAAGACCAGACTTATGCAATTAGTGTAAACGGATATCTTTGGCGTGCGGCGCTCGACACCTTGTCCTTCATGCCCATGGCGCAGGTCGATGGAGCCAGCGGTACAATCCTGACAGAGTGGTACGTGAATCCTGACGTTCCGACAGAGCGATTAAAAGTTGCAGTCTATGTTTTAGACCGTCGCTTAAGCGCAGATTCTATCACCGTGAATACCTTCCGCGAAGTGGCACAAGCCAGCGGCTGGGTATCCGCACCAGTGCGTGAGGGAACGACGCAAAAGATTGAAGAAGCCATTTTGCGGCGCGCGCGTGAATTGCGGCTTGCCACGATTGACGGTGAATAAGACCTTTTCCAGCACAGTATAATTACCGATTTAGATTAAGGATTATCTTCCTCAATGACCCGTTACAACCCCCAGGCCAGTGAACCTAAATGGCAGCGTATTTGGGAAGAGAAAGGCGTATTCAACGCCAAACCGGACGAAGCCCGCGAAAAATATTACGTCCTGGAAATGTTCCCTTATCCATCGGGGCGCATCCATATGGGGCATGTGCGCAATTACACCCAAGGCGATGTTGTCGCACGGTTTAAGCGCATGTGCGGGTATAACGTATTACACCCCATGGGTTGGGACGCTTTCGGTATGCCTGCAGAAAATGCAGCTTTTGAGAAGAAGACGCACCCAGCTAAATGGACCTATGCCAATATAGACGCCATGCGGGCCCAGTTAAAACGCTTGGGCCCTGCGATTGACTGGTCACGGGAGTTTGCCACCTGCGATGTTGATTATTATGGCAAACAACAAGCGCTATTCCTTGATCTTTATAATGCGGGTCTTCTCTATCGTAAGGAAAGCTGGGTCAACTGGGATCCGGTGGATCACACGGTATTAGCTAATGAACAGGTCATTGATGGCAAAGGTTGGCGCTCCGGCGCGCAGGTAGAGCGGCGTAAATTATCGCAGTGGTTTTTCAAAATTACCGCTTTTGCAGAAGAGCTAAATGAAGCCTTGCAACAGCTCCAGGATTGGCCGGAAAAAGTCCGGTTGATGCAATCCAATTGGATTGGACGTTCGGAAGGGCTAAAGCTCCAATTCGATATCGAAGGGCGCGACGAGCGGGTTGAAGTCTATACCACACGGCCTGATACGATTTTCGGTGCCTCCTTCATTGCCCTAGCAGCCGATCATCCTTTAGCACTGCAACTTGCAGAAACAAATGATGGTTTAAAAACGTTCGCAGAGGAATGCCGGAAAATTGGCACGACTGAAGAAGCTTTAGAACGTGCGGAGAAAAAAGGCTTTGATACAGGACTGCGTGCAAAACACCCCTTCCAGGAGGGTGCAAGTATTCCCATTTACATCGCCAACTTCGTCCTTATGGACTATGGCACCGGCGCTATCTTCGGCTGCCCGGCTCATGACCAGCGTGATTTAGACTTTGCGCGCGCTTATGACTTACCCATCTATCCTGTTGTTGTGCCGAAAGACGAAGATCCATCAGCGATTGAAATCGGCGATAAAGCTTTTGATGGTGTAGGCCATATTGCAAACTCCCAATTTCTTGACGGAATGAGCATAGAAGACGCCAAAGCCGAAATTGCACAACGCGCTGAAGAAGGCGGATTTGGTGAGCGTACGGTAAATTATCGTCTGCGCGATTGGGGGGTATCCAGACAACGCTATTGGGGCTGTCCTATCCCCATGGTGCATTGTGATGATTGCGGCGTTGTCCCCGTGGACAAGTCCAGCCTGCCCATCATATTGCCGGAAGATGTAAGTTTTGATAGTCCCGGCAACCCCTTGGAACGACACCCAAATTGGTCTCAAACGACCTGTCCGTCTTGCGGCAAGGCAGCGCGTCGGGAGACCGATACATGCGACACCTTCGTGGATAGCAGCTGGTATTTCCTGCGCTTTGCGGGGCCGGACGCAGAAAAACCCTATGCTGAGAAGGAAGCCAATTATTGGATGTCCGTCGATCAATATATCGGCGGTATCGAACATGCGATTTTGCATCTTCTTTATGCGCGCTTCATCACCCGCGCACTGCAAAGCATGGGCAAATTAAAGGAGGCAGAACCATTCAAACGCCTGTTTACTTTAGGCATGGTCTGCCATGAGACCTATAAGGACCAAGACGGCAATTGGCGCTTTCCTGAGGAGGTCGAACGGGTAGACAGTCAATACGTTTTACGGGACGGGGGTCAATCCGTCGACGTTGGCCGTTCTGAAAAAATGTCCAAATCCAAGAAAAATGTCATCGACCCTGATGATATCGTCGAGCAATATGGCGCAGATGCTGTACGCTGGTTTGTCTTGTCAGACAGCCCACCAGAAAGGGATTTTCTGTGGTCGGATGTTGGCATTGACGGCGCCTGGCGCTTCAGTCACCGCCTCTATCGTGTCGCAACGGAACTCTTAGAAAGTGGATCAGGATCTGATGCAGTAAAGCCGGAGACGTTGTCCGATAGTGCATTGAAGATGCGGCGTGCTTTACACCAATCCATTGCTGCTACAACACAGGCTTTAGGAAGTCTGCAGTTTAATAAAGCCATTGCTCAAATCCATAGCCTCGTTAATAGCCTTTCGGAAGAAGTCAAAGGCGAAGGGGCCGAATGGGTAAAGCGCGAAGCAGCTGAAACCCTTTCTATGCTTATCGCACCAATGATGCCTCATTTAGCGGAAGACCTTTGGGATCTGTTAGGCAACGAAGACTTGATCGTCAACCAACCCTGGCCCGAAGCGGACCCAAGCCTTTTAGTGGAGGACAGTGTAACCATCGCTATTCAAGTGGCTGGAAAACTTCGTGACAAGCTTGAAATCGCCAAAGATATGGACAAAGCTGAGGTAGAAAAGCTGGCTTTAGCGTCGGAGAAAGTTCAACGTGCCATTGATGGTAAGGACGTTAGAAAAGTCATTGTTGTTCCAAATCGTATTGTAAATATTGTGGTTTGAATATGAACAAGTTGCCGCTGAAAATTGCACTGTTGTTGCTGCTGCTTCTGGGAGGCTGCGGATTTGAACCGCTTTATGGCACCCAGCCGAATTCCAATGTTCAAAAGCAGTTAAGCGGCGTCCAGGTCTCACCTATTCCCGATCGGCTGGGCCAATTGGTACATAACGAGTTGTCTAAGGGCGTGCGCCCTGATGACGGGGGGCAAACGACCTATCGCTTGGATGTAGCATTAGATCCTTCATTGGAGGGTTTTGGCTTCCGATCGGATGAATCCATCACTCGGGAGCGCGTGCGCCTTGTTGCGCGCTATCAGCTTATTGATGTGCGCTCAGGCGAGACGGTTTTTGATGATGTTGTCAGTGCTAATACCAGCATTGATGTGGTGCAAAGTGATTTCGCTACAGTCGCTGCTGAAGAAAAAGCCCGGGAACGCAACGCACAACGGGTGTCAGACCTGATTTTAACCCGTATCGCTCTTTTCTTTCGGGCAAAAGAGAAACAGGCTGAGGGCGGGCAGTGAAGCTCCGTCCTCATGAGGTTGCAGCACAGCTAAAATCTCTTGGTCCGAACGTTCGTTTTGTCCTTATTTATGGTCCGGACACCGGATTAGTCGAAGAGCGCGCTAAGAGGCTGATAAAGCAGGTCATTGGCGATAGTAATGACCCCTTTTTATTAAGTGATATCGCTATAGAAACGGTGAAGAACGACCCGACCATTGTCTATGATGAGGCGTGTCAGCCGCCTCTAACCGGGGAAAAGCGGGTTATACGGATAGATCGAGCAGATGATACAACGTTAAGTGGCTTAAATGACCTTCTTGAAGGTACCCAGCCCCATAATCTTGTGGTCCTAACAGCCAGTAATCTCAGTACTTCTTCAAAATTGCGTAAATTAGCGGAAGAGGCCAAAGATGCACTGGCCATTGCCTGCTATAGTGACACAAGTGAAACTATTGATGCGTTAATCGACCAAATTCTGACCGCAGGTGACCTACGAATAGCGGCAGATGCTCGGCAATTTCTCTTACATAATCTAGGGTCAGATAGGGGGGTCAGTCGATCAGAGATAGAGAAACTCGCACTTTATAAAAAGGGCCAGGGGCAGGTCACCCTGCAAGATGTCGAGCTGTTGATTGGAGATACCGGTGCTTTAACCCTTGAACGCGTGGCGGAGGCAGCGCTGGATGGGGACACAAACAGGTGTGATGAGGAATATCAACGCGCCCTTGAATCTGGCATAGCCCCAATTGCGCTCATTCGTATCGTATTGATGAGACTAGAGAAATTACACCGCGCCGCTTTACAGGTAAAACAAGGCCGTAGCCCTGCTGAGGCCATTGGACAACTCAGACCACCTGTATTTTGGAAAGATAAAGCGGGATTTGAGCGCCAGTTACGGCGATGGAACCCGGCTTTATTAGAACGCGCCTTAGACCTCATGCTGAATGCTGAGGTTGAATGCAAAACATCCCATATACCTGCGGAAGAAGCCTGTAGTCGTGCGTTATTGCGGTTGGCGGCGGCTGGTGCGCGCAATAATTAGTCGTTCTTAATCCTTACACAGACGCTGGCAAACATCGTCCAACTGTTCAAGTGTTTGATAAAAGACCCGGATCGATCCACCATTTTTATCTTTATACTGAATATCGACCTTCAATCCTAAAGCGGCTGCGATATCAGATTCTAATGCACGCGTATCGGCGTCTTTAACCTGTGATTTTCGGCCACCCGCGCGGGCATTCTCAGCACGCTTCTGTTGCGCGAGCTTTTCAGTCTGGCGGACACTTAATTCCTGCTCAATAACGTGTTTCGCGACACGTTCAGGATCTTCAGCGTTAATCAACGCGCGCGCATGACCCATGGAAAGCAATCCCTCATCAACCATTTTTTGAACAGACAATGGTAAGGATAGAAGGCGCAGCAAGTTAGCCACATGGCTACGGCTTTTACCAACGGCTTGAGCAAGGTTTTCCTGATTATGTCCAAGGTCATCCGCAAGCTGTCGATAGGCCCGCGCCTCCTCCATCGGGGACAAATCCGCACGCTGAATATTCTCTATCAGCGCGATAGTCAGGGTTTGTGCATCGTTTAATTCATGAATAGAAACAGGGACTTGGTGTAATCTAGCACGTTGAGCCGCACGCCAACGCCTCTCACCCGCAACAATTTCAAAGAGACCGGGATCAGAAGGCAGGGGTCGCACAAGAATGGGCTGTAATACGCCTTGTGTGCGGATGGAGTCAGCAAGTTCCGCAAGGGCTTCCTCATCAAAATGACGACGCGGCTGTGAAGCATTTGGAACCAAGAGTTCTACAGGTACTTCTCTAACGGCATCTTGATCTGGCGTTTGTCCTTCCCCATTAGGTTGAATACGAACATCATCACCAAGAAGGGCGGATAAGCCACGCCCTAAGCCGGTTGTCTTTTTACCACCTACACTCGTTTTCGTCATGATACCCCCTATGCCGCTTGAGCAGCACGCGAACGTTTCAGCATTTCAGATGCTAATTGGATATAGGCTCTACTGCCGGCGCAGCGATGATCATAAAGCATCGCAGGTTTTCCATGTGATGGCGCCTCAGAAATACGGACGTTACGGGGAATAATTGTTTTATAAACAACGTCTCCCAAATAGCTCCGTACGTCCGCCGCAACCTGTTCCGATAAATTATTTCGTTTATCGAAC
>JASFRS010000016.1:0-22263 GCA_050114795.1 Sphingomonadales bacterium | reverse complement strand
CGGGCCATATGCCCTTGTCGCAGAATCCATCGACAGATCCGGCATGGCGGTTGCCACATTAAGTGCCAAGCCAGGGATGCGGGCGCGCGCCCCGGGTCTGCGCGCGCGCCCGACTTTGACCATGCGCGATATGGGCCATGCCATGCATATGACAGGGCATGAGGGGCATAATATGCTGCATCACGCGACACAACGTCATGATCATAAGCGCGGCGTAGGCGTCGACATGGTCGCCTCAGCCCCTGTTTTTCGCTTGAATGAACCGGGCCTGGGCCTTGAAAATGTGCCGCATCGGGCGCTGACTTATACACAGCTTAAAAGCTTGACCCCTAATCCGGATAAGCGTGCGCCAGAACGTGAAGTGGAAATCCACCTGACAGGCAATATGGAGCGCTATATGTGGTCCTTTGATGGGGTGAAATTCTCGGAAGTTAAAGAGCCGATTATCTTCCATGAAGGCGAACGCGTTCGCGTCACGCTGGTTAATGATACTATGATGTCTCACCCCATTCATTTGCATGGTATGTTCTTCGACTTGGTCACTGACGATAGCGATCACAAGCCACGCAAACATACGGTCATTGTAAAGCCTGCTGAAAAGCTCTCCTTTGATGTGACAGCGGATCATGTGGGGGATTGGGCCTTTCACTGCCATCTTCTGATGCACATGCATGCGGGCATGATGCAGGTTGTGTCCGTCCGGCCGGGTAAGGCTGAGCATCATGGGCATAAACCCCATCATGAAACTCATGAAACTATGGACCATGGGGAGCATCACTGATGATTATGACACGCAAAATGATGCTTTTCGCCTCAATGTTGATGCTAAGTACGCTGCAAGTTCATGCCCAAGAAGCTGAGCAAGGCGGCTGGTTCATGGCGGACGAATATTGGGGTCAGGAAAAAATGGAAAAGGCCCGTGAAAAGGTTCAACGCTCCCATGGCGCCTTGACGGGCTATTTTATCGACGCTGAACGATTGGAATATCGTTCCAACGAAGGTGACCCGCAATTTCTATGGGACGGGCAAGGCTGGTATGGCGGCGACAAAAACAAGCTGTGGATTAAATCCGAAGGCGAATATGATTTTGACAGTGATGAGTTCGAGGATGCAGAGGTGCAGGCGCTGTGGTCTCGCGCCTTCTCCCGTTATTTCGATGTTCAGGCAGGGGTTCGCCATGACTTTGCACCGGGGAGTGACCGCACATTTGGGGTGTTAGGCGTCGAAGGGTTGGCGCCCTATTGGTTCGAAGTTGATGCCGCTCTGTTTGTAAGTGGTGAAGGCGACGTCTCTGTGCGTGCGGAAGTGGAATATGAATTGTTGCTCACACAACGCCTCATCCTTCAACCCAGAACAGAGTTGAATTTTGCTTTTCAGGATGTGCCGGAAAATGAGGTTGGCTCTGGCCTTTCCACGATTGAGGCAGGGGCCCGGTTACGCTACGAAATCAAGCGTGAATTTGCCCCTTATATTGGTGTCTCCTGGGAACGTGATATTGGGAATAATGCGGACTTCACACGCGCTGCCGGAGGAGACCCCGGCAGCTTGTCTTTTGTCGCTGGTGTGCGTTTGTGGTTTTAAGGCTATTCCGCTGTCACTTCATAAAATGCGCCCATGCCATTTTTGAAATGGTTAGCGACATGACAGTGAAATAGCCATTTGCCGACAACGTCTGGGATCATGTCTGTTACATGCATCCCCATGGTTGTTAGCTCCAAGATATCCGTGCGCATCATGCCCTCGGTGACGACATTGCCATGCCAATGGGGAGCGTGCACTTCAAAGCCGGTGCCGGCCATGACATACCAGCGCACACGCTCTCCTTTTTTCGCAGTCATGACCTCACCATTGCCGTAAAGATAGCCGTTCATATTCTCCATGAACGGCTGATAAATGGCGTTGTCCGGTCCCATGGCAAAAGTTGCCCCAAATAAACCAATACCAACATTAATTTCCCCAGGCTTTGCTGCATAATGATCGAGGTTTTCGCGAAAATACCAGCTTTCATGTTCCTCAATTGTCATAAAAGCCACAACGAATTCCCGGTCCACATCCGTTGGCATCAAATTGGCTCTGGCTTTACCCTTTGCGGTCACAATCATCGGACCAATCAGCCCGGCATTGACGTCACGCTCTTCATTGCTGTGAGAGTGATACATCCAGAATGCGCTCGATAAACCATTTTCAGGGGGACCGGCTCTTTCCGGCACATCCCATATATAAATGTGTGTGCCGCCGGTGGGTACGCTGTCATCGGCTTTGTCCTTGCCAGTGGTGCCATCATTATAAAGAGCCCCTTCGGAATCTTTTTGATAGAAAACACCGTGCGGATGTATGGTCGCCGGGAAATCCGCATTGTTGCGAAATATGATTTTAATCCGGTCGCCGACCTCGGCGCGGATTAAGGGTCCTAATATCCCAAGATGTTTCCACGCTTCAGGGCGTGGTTTCAGCTTGGTAAAACTGTCATCTGTATATTCCCGGTAAATCGCTTTTTTGAATATTTTGCCAACGCGATAATCGCCAGAATTTACGGCATGCGCTTCTTCTTGCCCAAAGGGTCGGTCAAATAAGATATTTCGATTTTTAGGCGCATAATCCCAATCCACCATGTCAGCGGCGATATAATAAGTTCTGACTTGGCCTTCAGCCAGCGCAGGTCCTGAAAACAGACCAAGCGCCGCGATCGACAATGCGATGCGTTTTAATGTCATGATTGCCCCCACAAATAACGCTACTGAGGCGAATCTTCCGCTCGTCCTCGTCGAAACGTCAAGTGATACGGAGCTTTATCATCATCCTATGATGGCAAGGGGTTGTTCTAATTGTTCTTTCTATATTCACATGTGAATCGGGGCGGTTAGGCATTCAGGTATTCGGGGCTAAACCGAAGTCAACGCCGCTTCGAGTCCGTGTATCTCCAATATTTTATTCCAATCTGGGCTGATCCAAACAGAGGCCAGTACCGTAAACATCACTAAAGAACACAAATGGTGTTTGAGTGACAGTGATGGCGATTGCGTCTAACATGGTGAGTGTACAACCGGAGCGTTATATCCCGGCTGTTGCATCAAAGAGGTCTTGGATGGGGGACATGACACTCACCGCTGAAGATGCAGCCCGTCTTGTTGCAGATATTGCGACTAAGCGGGATAAGCAGGCTTTTGCTGCGCTTTACCGCCATTTTGCACCAAAATTAAAAGCTTTCGCTTTGAAACAGGGGTTAAGCGCCGGCGTGGCGGAAGAGATAGCACAGGAAACAATGATACAACTGTGGCGGAAAGCAGCGAGCTTTGATGAGAACAAGGCATCTGTTTCCACCTGGTTGTTCACTATTTTGAGGAATAAACGCATTGATTATCTTCGTCGTGAAGCAAGGCCGGATTTGGACCATGATGAGTGGCGGCTTATGGCGGAAGCGCCTGAGCAACCTGATGAGCATGCGGAACAGGCTCAAGATAAGAGCCAGATTGCTTCGATGCTGAAATCGCTGCCGGAAGAACAGAAGCAAGTGCTTCATCTGGCCTATTTTAAAGAATTAACCCATGCGGAAATCGCTGAAGAGTTGGATTTGCCGCTGGGCACTGTAAAGTCCCGTATTCGCCTGGCCTTGGGTCGCATGCGGGTGTTGGTGAAGGAGTAAGGTGCTCATGTCCCAAACAGCAGATACGGCATGGATGCTTGATTATGCGAGTGGCGCGTTAAGCGAGCCTTTTGCCTTGGCTATGGCCACTCATGTGGCTTTGAACAGCGAGGCTGCACAGCAGTATGAAAAGCTGAATGCTCTTGGTGGTGCCTTGTTGGATGATATGGAAGAGGAATATCTCGACGGGGCATTGAATGATATTCTCAATCGTTTGGATGATATTGAGCCTGCCCCCGCGACTGTTCAAAGTGAAACGAATATTCCAGCACCTTTACGTGCTTATATTGGTACATCTTATGACGATTTGAATTGGCGCCCCATTGGTCCTGGGATCAAACAGGCGCTTATTGAAACAGGTGTCGCTACCCATAAAGTTGGTCTATTGAAAATTGCGCCTGGTCGCCCGGTTGGGCAGCATACGCATAAGGGTATTGAATTCACGGTTGTCCTGGATGGGGCCTATGATGATGGCGATATGCGCTTTGAAAAAGGCGATTTGCAACTGGCGGATTCAAGCCTTGACCACCAGCCGCTGGCTGATAAAGACAGGGGGTGTTTGTGCTTGTTCGTCTTGGATGCACCGCTGAAATTCACAGGACCCTTAAGTAAGTGGCTCAATCCCTTCATTACTTTTTAGCCGCCCTTCTTCGGAGAAAATAAATGACCGATAGGGGCGTGACTTGGATTGTTGGCGGTTCCACGGGCATCGGCCATGCCCTTGCACTTCAGTTGGCGGATGAGGGGGAAAAGCTGGTCGTCAGTGCAAGGAGTGCTGATAAACTTCAGGCTTTGCAAGACCATTCAGCAAATATTGGAACTTATCGCTTGGATGTGACAGATGAAGCTGCCATCCATCGGGCTGTCGATGATATTGAAGCGCAATTTGGACCTATCAGCCGTGTGATTTATGCTGCGGCTTATTGGGAGCCAAGCAAAGTCAGTGCCATATCTCTGGCGGCTTTCCGTCCGGCTTATGAGGTTAATCTATTCGGCTGTGTCGCAGTGCTAGAGGCTGTGTTGCCCAAAATGCGTGCCCGGCATTTTGGGCATGTGGCTCTCATTTCATCCGTTGCAGGTTATCGTGGCCTACCGCGGGCTGAAGCCTATGGGTCATCCAAATCTGCAATGACCTATTTGGCGGAATCCATGCGTCTCACTTTGCAGTCCGAAGGCATCAAAGTTCAAGTTATCACACCGGGTTTTGTGGAAACGCCTTTAACCAGCAAAAATGACTTCCCTATGCCTTTCCTAATGAAAGCGGATGAGGCCGCACGGCGCATTTCCAAGGGTCTGAAAACTAAACGCTTTGAAATCACTTTTCCAAAGCGTTTCACCTGGTTTTTGAAATTTCTGAGTTTGCTTCCGGACCCCCTTTATTTTGCGCTGGTCGGGCGGGCAACACAGCCACATCGTAAATCTTAGAGCTTCTCATAAGCGCTGGTAAGCCGCGCCACGGTGATGCCGAATTTTTTCATGGTCGTGTGCGCGAGCAGGCGGTTAGGTGTGATGCGTATGAATACGTCTTCAAAATGAAAACCTATTTTACAACCGGAAACTTCAACTTCCATCACATAGCGCCAGCGCATTTCATCATTGCCTGTGGTGGTGATTTCCGCCTCACCAATTAACCCCTGTGCCGTTGCCCGCCACCCATCATCGGTCGGTGTGAAACACCAAAGGCGTTCATCCTTTTGCCCATCGTTGAAAATCAGATGTTCTTCCAGGCTTAGCTTTTCACCATCCAGAAGACCATGAGCATGCCCATGGTAACTGCGGCGAATGTGGCCAAAACCATCTTGGATAAATCCCTCAAAGCGGCTTTCCCCCTCAAAAAACCCAAGGGGGGTTAGAGGGTTATGATATATTGTCATCCGTATTTCCGTTTTGGCGCCTGTTTAGCTCTTATGGAACTGATACGAATGATATGTCGCTTTAGACCATTATTTCCGTGTTAAAGCCACTTGCATCACGTCGATACCTCCCGCGCGGAAACCACCTTCACAATAGGCGAGATAATAATTCCATATGCGTTTGAAAGTTTCATCAAAGCCCTCGGGGAGCTGGCCCGTGTCAAAAGCGGTATTAAAGCGGTCCCGCCATTGGCCAAGAGTTTGTGCATAATGCTGACCAAAGGCTTTGGCGTTCAACATGTCCAACCCAGCGGCCTTTGCCACGTCCTGGAAGATCTTGGCTGTGGGCAGCATGCCGCCTGGGAAAATATAGGTCTGGATGAAATCAGCAGAGCGGCGATAGGCATCATAAACCGCGTCTTCAATGGTGATGAATTGAATGGCCGCGCGTCCGCCGGGTTTGAGCACCTCATGAATTTTGCTGAAATAGCCGGGCCAGTATTTTTCACCTACCGCCTCAAACATTTCAATACTGGCCACATGGTCAAAGCGCCCCTGCATATCGCGATAGTCTATGAGTTGGAAATCAACGCGATCTGACAGCCCGGCCTTTTCAATACGCTCCCTGGCGAATTTCAATTGTTCCTGACTAAGGGTGATACCCGTGACTTTGGCCCCGCGTTCTTTAGCGGCTGTTTCTGCAAAGCCGCCCCAGCCACAGCCGATTTCCAAAATATGCTGCCCGGGTGAGACTTCTAATAAGTCCAGCAAGCGGCGGTATTTGCTCATTTGTGCGGCTTCCAGACTATTATCCCCGCCTTCAAACAGGGCAGACGAATAGGTCATGGTGTCGTCAAGCCAGGGCTTATAAAATTCATTCCCTAAGTCATAGTGAAAGGCGATATTGCGCTTTGCCCCTTTTTGGGTGTTAGCGCGTAAAAGATGTTGCAGCCGGGCCAGGGCTTTGGCCAGACCACGGCCTCTCAAAGTATCGCCCAATTGTCTGCGGTTTTGCGCAGCTAATTCAATCAATGTGGCCAGGTCCAGACTATCCCAATCGCCTTCGATATAGCTCTGCGCAAAACCAACCCCGCCTGAGGTTAAAAGCCGTTTTGCCGCGCGCCAATGATTAATCTGTAGCACTGCTTTTGCGCCTGGTTTGCGCCCATATAAGGTCTTTTTACTGCCATCAGGCAGGGTGAGCTGCAGTTCGCCCATCTGCATGCGGCTTTCAAGAAGTTTGAGAAATGCCTTTGGCCCTGCCCCGCTTATCCAAGCCTGTAATGTGCTGGCCCAGCGGCTGGGTGCAGCTTTTTTTACCTGCGCAGCCCGCGCATGAGAAATGTCGTCATGTTTCGAATCTGACATCGACATCCCCTCTATCTATTGCCCCTTCACCTATTGTATGTGGATTTTCTGCTTGCGCAACTTTTGCCTGTGGATGTTTGTGGAATTTAATGCCTTTGTGCCATAAGCGCAGGGCTTCAAAATGAATGGCGGCGATGACTTTTAAGGTCATTAAAGGATGGCGCGTTATGAGTTTCAAGCTCTGCCAAGCCGTGATAGGGCGGTGCTTTCCATGCTGAGTTGCCACCAATGTCCGCCCGTCTTTGCCCCATTCATCGATGGCGACTGACAAGTCATCACCCGGCACATTCAAGGTGAAGTCATAGCGATAATCCATGCCTAGGAAAGGGGAGACATGGAAGTCTTTCTTGCAACTGTTTTTGACTTTTGCGCCAACCATATGGGCGGGCAGAAGATAGACATGGCTTTCCCCAAAAGTGTTGGAAACCTGATAGAGAATGGCGTTTAAAGCCCCGTCTTTATTGAATGCATAATAGATGGACAGCGGGTTGAACACATAGCCCCACAACCTTGGGAAGCAGAGCAAATAAATGGGGCCGCTGTCCCAGCCCGTTTTGGCTTGGGTGAACTGCTGTTTTGCCCAGGCTTTCACATCACTGCCATCCCGCGCCCCATGGTCTTTATCAAAGAAACTTAAAATGTTGAAACGGTTGCGGGAGAAGAATGGGCGTTTTTCATCCAGTTCATTCAGATTGATGAACAGTGAGAAGACGCGATAAGAAAAGCGATGTTTCTTAGGCAAAAACCGCTGATGCATCACGCGGCCTTCATAAAAGCAGCTTTTGGGAAAACCGGTCATTCGGCAGCCACCTGATAAGCGGGGCTATCCCAAGGCAATGTCGCGCCCATGGCACGTGCTGCATTCAGTCCTGATGTCAGCGCATCTTCATGAAAGCCATAGCCAAAATAGGACCCGGCAAACCATAGCCCGCCCTGGCCTTGTAATTTATGCAGCTCTTTTTGCGCGTCATATGCTGCCTGATCGAAAATGGGGTGGGTATAGAGAATATCGCGTTCAATAAGCTCCGCCCGCGGTTCTTCCATCGGATTGAGCGTGATGAAAATATCTCCATCCGTATCCAGTTTTTGCAAGCGGTTCATCCAATAGGTCACGGGAACACTGGCGCCTTGGGGCATTTTGCTTGGGCCGACATAATTCCAGCTAGACCAAGCGCGGCGGCGCTTGGGCATGAAGCGCGCATCCCGGTGCAGATAAGTGCGATTTTCGCTATAGCGGAAGGCGCTTAATATCCGGCTTTCCTCGCGCGTTGGGTTGATGAGAAGCTTAAGCGCTTCATCGCCATGACAGGCCAAGACAGCTTGGTCAAAATAATGGCTGTTTCCATCTTCCAAAAAGACCCGCACGCCGCCACCATTTAAGCGCTGCACCGCGCGAACAGCGGACTGTGTGTGTCGGGTGGCGGGTGTGTCGGCGAGTAATTTCTGCACATAAGCGCGACTACCCCCAATCACCGTCCGCCATTCCGGGCGACCTTTAAAGCGAAACAGGCCGTGGTTGTCGAAGAAGCGAATGAAGCTGGCCGCTGGGAAGGCCAATATCTGCTCACAAGGCGCAGACCAAATGGCGGCTGCCATGGGCAGGATATGACCATCAATAAATTTGGGGCTGTAGTTCAAGTCGCGCAAAACATCGCCCAAAGGAGTATTTTCAATATTCTCCCGCGCTTTCAAGGATGTGGCATTTTGATAGAAATGCTTCAAATCCCACAACATACGAAGGAATGAGGGACGAAAGAGATTGGACCTCTGCGCAAATAAACCACCCAATCCAGTTCCCGAATATTCAAACTGCCCTTCATCCATAGAGACCGCGAATGACATGTCCGATGCATGGGTTTCGACGCCTAAATACTCCAACAATCGTGTAAAATTCGGGTAGTTCAACTGGTTATAGACAATGAAGCCGGTATCAACCGCTATGGTCTTGTGCCCAAGTGTCACATCAACGGTATTGCTATGCCCACCGAAATAGCCGTTTTTCTCAAATTGCGTCACATCCGCAACGCGACTGAGGCCCCAGGCGGCGCTGTTCCCAGCAATGCCGGACCCAATGACGGCCACTTTCGGGCGCGCATGGGGATAAGATGAAAAATCAAGCGGGCGCATGTTCGTCTTGCCTTTGTTTCGTGGTTTCATAAGCGGCAAGCGCTTCACGGCGCGCTTCCCCATGGTCTAAAATCGGGTGCGGATAATCTTTGCCTAAGGTGATGTTTGCGGCTTTCAATATCTCTTCATCCGCTGTCCAAGGTTTGTGGATGTGGGACTTAGGCAGTTTGGAAAGTTCCGGCACATATTGACGGACGAAATCACCATTAGGGTCGAATTTCTCACCCTGGGTGATGGGGTTGAAAACACGGAAATAAGGGGATGCATCGGCACCCGACCCAGCTGTCCATTGCCAGCCAGCAGCGTTATTGGCGAGGTCTGCATCGACCAATGTATCCCAGAACCATTTTTCGCCGACCCGCCAGTGCACGCCCATGTCTTTGGTGAGAAAAGACGCCACAATCATGCGCAGGCGATTATGCATCCACCCGGTCTGCCAAAGCTGCCGCATGGCCGCATCAACGATGGGATAGCCCGTGCGCCCATATTTCCAAGCATCCAACTGCGGGTGGGCATTAGCCCAGGGGAAAGCTTTAAATTTTGAATTCCAGGCTTTGTCCGCAAAATCCTGTTGGGCGGTGAGCAATGTATAAGAAAAGTCCCGCCACACCAGCTGGCGCAAAAAGGGTGCAGCGCTTTCAAATTCATGAGTTTTTAAAAGCCCATGCCAGACTTGCCGTGCTGAGATTTCACCGAAATGCAAATGTGGCGATAATTTAGATGTCATATCCAAATCAGGCCGGTCCCGTTTGGCCTTATAGGACAGCAATTTGTCTTGGAAATCGCTTAAAACGGCATGGGCTTTACCTGGATTCCAGTCAAAACTCTCAGCCCAGTTGGGGTTTTGAGGAAGAAGCCCCCAATTTTCCAAATCGTCACTTCGCGCATCTGTTTTTGCAGCGATTAAGGATGGAACATCTTCCATTGGATTTGGAACCGGACCTTTGGCTAAAAGCGCTTTATAAAAAGGCGTGAACACGCGAAAGGGCGTGCCATCATCTTTGAAGACGTCTTCGGGTTCATAGAGCAAGCCTGAATGGTGAATCTGATAATCCAGCGTCTTGGACAGCTTTTCATCCAGCTCCACATACCAGGGTTCAAAATGCCGGGTCACATGGATGGTTGCAGGGCCGATATCATTCAAGACCTGCATGAGCGTCTCTTCCACAGGCCCACGACGTAAAACAAGCTTCACCCCGTGGCATGCGAGTTCCGCGCCAAGCGCGTTCAAACTATGATGGAGCCAATATTTACTGGCAGCCCCTATAGCCCAGTTGCCACCCAGTTCCTCGTCATGAATATAAAGAGCAATCACCGGCCCTGCTTTTGCAGCGGCGGCAACGGCGCCTTGGTCGCTTAAGCGCAAATCCTGACGAAACCAAATGAGCTGAGTTTTCGAATTCAAGCTGATATCCCCGTGTTTTAGCCCGTGTTTAGATTCATACGTCGAGGGCTTGAATTTGGATTGCTTGATTTCGCCAAAATCCTGTGACCATATGCGCGAAAGACGAAAGAAAGGTCGGAATATGCCCCGTGTCAGCTATGTAAATGGTTTCTATCAACGCCATGAAAACGCACTGGTTCATGTGGAGGACCGGGGCTATCAATTCGCGGATGGGGTTTATGAGGTTTGCGCTGTTTTAGGCGGTATATTGCATGATTTTGAAGGCCATTGGGACCGGCTCATCCGGTCCTTGAATGACCTTGATATCGACCTGCCCATGAGCAAGGCGGCCTTCAGCGTCGTTCTTAAACAAATGATTGCCAAAAATCGTTTGAAGGACGGTATTGTTTATTATCAAATCACCCGCGGTGTGGCCCCCCGCGATCATGCTCTTGCCTTCAGACCTCGCCCCAGCCTGGTCGTCACGGCCAAGCGTCTTGATTTCAAAGACAAAGCGATGCTGGCCCGCCATGGAGTGGCTGTTATCACAACACCTGATATGCGCTGGGCACGCTGCGATATTAAATCTGTCTCCTTATTGCCAAATATCCTGGTAAAGGAGGTTGCCCGCCGGAGCCAAGCCTTTGAAGCCTGGATGGTGCGGGATGGCATTGTGACCGAAGGCTCCTCCACAAATAGCTGGATTGTGGATGAACATGGCGTGTTGCGCACGCATCCCCTGGGACCGCAGGTTTTAGGCGGCATCACACGGCAGACGCTTTGCCGCCTGGCACCGGAACTGGGCCTCGCATTTGAAGAACGCGCCTTTACCGTGGAAGAAGCTAAGGCCGCGCGAGAGGCTTTTCTCTCCTCTTCCTCCAGCTTCGTCATGCCTGTAACGGAAATTGATGGCGTGCAGATTGGGTCCGGTCTGCCGGGAGATATAACGCTGAAGCTCAGCGCTGCCTATTGGGATTATGTCGAGGGACAGACCGGGGTCAATTATTGGCGGTGATGCCAAGTTATTGAGACATATGCTTTTGAAGACCCGGGCTATGGAGTCGAAAATGAGTAATCAAATATCTCTTGTGCAAACAGGCGCTGATGAATTGAGTTGGATATTGGATTTAGAAGCCGATGCGCGCGCCCAAGGCTTCATCCGCGGATATGATGAACAGACTCATAAAAAGCGGATGAATGACCCGCAAACCCTTTATCTTACAATAAAAAATGGGGATGAGGCGGTCGGTTTCGCACTTTTATCAAACGTCAATACGGATGACCGTAATGTCGAATTAAGCCGTATTATTATTGGCCCGCGCGGCTCTGGAACAGGCCAAGCAGCGTTAAGAGAAATCCTGGACTATTGCTTCAAGAAACTAAACGCCCACAAGGTATCATTGGATACTTTTTCATATAATCACCGTGCACAGCACATCTATGAAAAATTCGGCTTCAAAAAAGAAGGCATCCTACGCGACGAGCTTTTCTTCAATGGAGAATTCCACGACTTGTTTCTCTACGGTTTATTGGCAAAAGAGTGGGCCCAAAGCGCACAATCCAAGTGATTTGAGGTTTGCCTCAAATCACTAACGAGCCACAAGCGTGGCTCGCGCACTTTTGCGCGCCCGAAAGAGCAGCCTTGAGCCCGTTTCATGGGATAAGCGCAGCGAGTACCGGGAACATTCAAAGAAACAGCCTTGAGCCCGTTTCATGGGATAAGCACAGCGAGTACCGGAAATAATCAAAAAATGGTGCCGCAGGAGAGAATTGAACTCTCGACCTCACCCTTACCAAGGGTGCGCTCTACCACTGAGCTACTGCGGCGAAAGACGCAAATATTTTGTGGCCGTGCTTGTGCCATAGAGCTTTGTGCGGCACAAGTCCCTAAACGTAAAAATTTGAGGGAGTGTGACCATGGCTGAGAAAGAGCAGCAAAAATCCTCAAAACAAGGGCAAAAGGACCGCCTATCCCAAGCCTTGCGCGCAAATCTGCGTCGGCGCAAGGAACAGGCACGTGCCCGCGATAGTCAGGATGAAGATAAGAGCGCGCAAGATTAGGCAAATCCTCGCTTGTGGACGTCCGCGCTTTTGCCTAAAAGTTGAAAAACTGCGTTTAGGGAGGGAAACCGCGTTATGAGTATTTTGTCCGACCGCTGGATAAGAGAAAAAGCTTTAAAAGAAGGCATGATTGAGCCTTTTGTCGACCGTCAGCATCGTGACGGGACTATTTCTTATGGCTTATCCTCCTATGGCTATGACGCACGCGTTTCTAAAGAGTTCAAGATTTTCACCAATGTTGATTCGGCCGTCGTAGACCCGAAGGATTTTTCCTCTCAAAGTTTCGTGGACCGGGATACAGACGTCTGTGTCATTCCGCCCAACAGCTTTGCTTTAGCGCGCACGGTTGAATATTTCCGCATTCCAAAAGATGTGCTGGTGATTTGTCTGGGCAAATCTACCTATGCGCGCTGTGGAATCATCGTGAATGTGACGCCACTGGAACCTGGTTGGGAAGGTCATGTGACTTTGGAATTTTCCAACACCACGCCTTTGCCAGCCAAAGTTTATGCCAATGAAGGCGCATGCCAGTTTCTTTTCCTCCAAGGCAATGAGCCTTGTGAAGTGTCCTATGCGGACCGGGCCGGGAAATATCAGGGGCAACAAGGGGTGACTTTGCCCAAATTATAGCCGCAATTCGGCCCAATGCCTGCCCAAAGCTTGGGTTAGACCAAGGCTCAACGGCAGTAATGAAGATATATTATGGATAAAATAATCATCAAAGGGGGCAAACCCCTTAAAGGCGACATCACGATTTCCGGGGCGAAAAATGCAGCCCTTCCCCTAATGACGGCCGCATTGCTAACCGATGAGCCACTGCGCTTTTCAAACATGCCGCGCCTTGCCGATATCAACACCATGTCTGATTTGCTTATTGGTCATGGGGTGAAAGTGACTTTGGAAGCGGGCAATAACGGCTCTATTGGTCGTGTGATGACGCTGGAAACACCTAAAATCACCTCCACCACCGCGCCTTATGACATCGTGCGGAAAATGCGCGCCTCTATATTGGTCTTAGGCCCCTTGCTGGCGCGGGAAGGTGAGGCAACAGTCTCGCTGCCAGGTGGTTGCGCTATTGGCAACCGTCCCATTGATTTGCATTTGAAAGCCCTTGAAAAAATGGGAGCGGAAATAGAACTGACAGAAGGCTATGTTCGGGCCACTGCGCCTAATGGTTTGAAGGGTGCGGAGGTGCGTTTCCCGATGATTTCAGTGGGTGCCACGGAAAATATTCTAATGGCAGCGACATTGGCCAAAGGGACTACAGTTATTGAAAATGCCGCGCGGGAGCCGGAAATCACTGACCTCGCACGCTGCTTGGTCAAGATGGGCGCCAAAATCGAAGGCCTAGGCACAGAACGGTTGGTCGTTGAAGGGCAAAGCAGATTGCATGGCGCTGACCATGAAGTGATGGCAGACCGGATTGAAGCCGGGTCTTATGCTATTGCAGCAGGCATCACTGGCGGGTCGCTCAAACTAAAAGGTGTCAGCAGTGAAGTCTTTGGCGCCGCGCTTGAATTGATGCGGGAAGCAGGTCTGGTTATCGAAGACTGCGAACAAGGCGTGCATGTGTCTGCACCCGAAGGCAAAGTGTGTTCCATCAATGCAACGACACAACCTTTTCCAGGCTTTGCAACGGATATGCAGGCCCAGGTCATGGCCATGATGTGCTTAGCTGATGGTGCATCAGTGATTGTTGAAAACATCTTTGAAAATCGCTTCATGCACGTGCCTGAACTGGGGCGCATGGGCGCGGATATCAAAGTGAATGGTGGCACAGCGACTATAAGAGGTGTGGACCATTTGATTGGCGCGCCGGTGATGGCGACGGATTTGCGCGCCTCCATGTGTCTCGTCCTCGCCGGTCTCGCAGCGCAAGGCACGACGGAGATTTCCCGTGTTTATCATCTTGACCGCGGCTATGAACATCTGGAAGAGAAGTTGAGCGCCGTTGGGGCAGATATCGAAAGGGTAAGTGCTTGAGCCGGGAAGAAAAGACAACGCCGTTGAAAATCCGCGCAGAGGGCGAAGGGGATATTAAAATCCTGTCTTCTTTGCTCCAGGACGGTCTGGTCCGGGCAAGTGATATTGCCTATGTGGAAAAGGAACGTCGCTTTGTCATTCTCTTCAATCGCTATCGCTGGGAGAAGAAAAAGCGTTTTCTCCGCCCCCGCCGTCCTGAACGGGTGCGTTCAGCCCTTCGCTTTGATTTCGTCGACAAGGCCCAATTCGTAGGCTTCAAACCTGGTGATGAAGACCTAGTGTTAAACATGCTCTCACTTTCTGGCGAAGATGGCACTCTACTGCTCACCTTTGCAGGAAAGGCCGCCGTAAAGCTTGGCACAGAGGTCATCGATATCACCTTGGAAGATGTCTCCGACCCCTGGCCAGCAAAATCAGAGCCGCGTCACCTCTCTTAAAGCGCGCTGCATTTCAGCCCAGCTGATATCAATATCTTCATCCCTGGTCTGCCAATTGACCAAGGCCGCGCGGGTTGCCGTGCGCCCAAATATTTTTGTGGGCGTCATAAAAACCCGGCGGGTGGCAATCAGACTCTTGGTGAAGTCACTTTGAAGGGCCTCATTTTTCAAGGCAAAGGCTACGATATTCAAGCGCACGGGCGCTAAAAGCTCAAAATCTTCAGAGGCTTCGATAAGTGCGCCAAGTTTTTGCGCCTGAGCGATATTGCGCTCGAAGAGCTTCTGAAACCCTTCAGCACCATAAGTTTTCAAAGCAAACCAGACAGGCAACGCGCGCAGACGACGGGAATTTTCCGGGCCAAAATTGCTATAAGAGAAGTTTTCCAGCCGCTCCCCCAGATAAGGCGCATTAGCATTTTGAAAGCAGTTCATCTGCAAGGTGGAGTGGGCCTTTTTGATAAAATAAAAGCCATTGTCATAAGGTACATTCAGCCATTTATGACCATCAACCGTAATGCTGTCTGCCGCTTCCCAGCCATCAACAAGATGAGAGAGCCCGGGGACAGAGGCAGCAAATGCGCCAAAGGCTCCATCCACATGCCACCAAAAATCAAAGCGTTTTTGAAGGGCGGTGATGACCTTCATGTCATCAAAGTCACCGCTGTTCACAGTGCCCGCGCTGGAAATAAGAATGGTTGGGGTGTCCGTATCTCTTTCCAATAGCTTTTCCAAGGCTGTGCAATCCATGGCTTCTCGCCCCGGTAAAGTGGGAACAGCTATAACGCAGTCGCGCCCCAGGCCCAACATTGAAAGAGCCTTCACAGCAGAACTATGTGGTGTGGCCGATAGAATGCGGATTTTAGGGCCAATACCATTGCGCCCTGTGTCATGCCCTTTTTGTTTGCCTGCCCATTCCCGTGCGACGGCAAGGCAGGTGAAATTGGCCATGGTCGCCCCACTGACGAAGCCACCGACATAGTCGTCTTCAAGGTTTAAAAGGCTACGCAACATAGCCATGGCTTCATGCTCAATAAAGGCGGATACATCGCCTTCCATGCTATTGGACTGGGGGTTGGGGTCGTAAAGCGTAGTCAGCCAGTCACCTAAAATGGCTGCGGGGCTTGTGCCGCCCGTGACAAAACCAAAATATCGAGGGCCTGCTGAAGCACACATATGGGGGTCGATATCGCGGAGAAATTCATCAAAGACGTCGCCCAAATCCTGACCACTTTGGGGGAGTGTCACCGCCTGTGCTTGTTTTGGGGCAATAGATGTCGCTCTGTTCCCCATGCCGTTTAAAACCTGGGAACTATGGGATTGAAAGCGGTCAAACAGGGCTTCTAATTCATTGATGTGAGTTTTGGGGTCGTTGTTCATGGGGCACCTGGATAATTACTATGCCGCTGGACCATATAAATTGTGATTTCTAATAACAAATGAGGAATTTTCCGGCTTTCATGTGAGAAAACTTCACATATAATGTGCCCTATGCAACGGCTCCCCTTAAGCGCATTACAGGCCTTTGAAGCAACCGCGCGAACCTTGAATATGACTCGTGCGGGTCAGGAATTAAATGTTACCCACGGGGCGATTAGTCGCCAGATTAAAACCCTGGAGGCTGATTATGGAACAGCGCTGTTCCATCGCCATGGACGTCAGTTAAGCCTGACCAATGCGGGGCAAATGCTATTCACACAAATTCATGCAGGCTTTGAGCTTCTGCGCCAAGGTGTGGCGGAGCTTTCAAACCAGGAGGAAAGCAACACTGTCACTTTGACGACTTTGCCGTCTTTTGCGGCGCGCTGGCTCATCCCCCGCCTTGCGCGGTTGAAACAAGATTGTTCGGGGGCTGATATCACTATCAAAGCCTCAACGCAGCTAGAAGATTTGAGCGCCCCTGAATATGATTTTGCCATTCGCTATGGCGCGGGTCGCTGGCGGGGGATGACGGCGCATAAATTATCCGATGTGCGAAGCTTTCCTGTATGTAGCCCGGGCTTTCTAAAAAGATATGGGCCGATTGAAACTTTGGAGCAAATGGCGAGACTGCCGCTGATTCATAATAGCGAGCACCAACCCTGGAGAGAGTGGTTCCAAAATGCGGGCCTAGAGGTTTCGACACTGAAAGGCGGCATCTTGGTTGATGAGCATGGCCTGACGTTGCAATTGGCTATGGATGGGCATGGCGTGGCATTAGCCCGGGATATTCTTGTTGAGCGAGACTTAAAGGACGGGCACCTGGTGGCAGCCTGGCCTGCAGATTATGACCCGCGCTTTGCTTATTATGTAGTCTATGATGCGAAGCGCCCCTTAAGTATAGAGGCACAACGCGTCATAGATTGGTTGCTAAGCGCTAGCGCGGGCGGAAATCACCTGATCGGCAATGCGACCGGATAGTTCTGCCAAATGGTCATATTGAGATTCAAAGGTTCCAGCACCTGAAGTGAGGGAACGAAGTTCAATAATGAGATCTCTGGTTTCCGCTTCTGGGATATGGGCTTCGACCGTATCCCATCCAGTCCAGCCAGGACGGGTGTCAAAACCCAATATATGCCCGCGCCTTGTGGCAACTAAGGAATTCACTTTGGCGGTGAATTCGCTGGGCACATGGATTTTGACATGATGAATGGGCTCCAGTAGCACTGGCGTGCAGCCTGGCAAAGCTTCTGACATTGCCATGCGTCCGGCAATCTGGAAGGCCATATCGGATGAATCCACCGCATGATATTTACCGTCCAACAAAGTCACACCAACATCCACCACGGGGAAACCCAATGGTCCGGAAGTTAGATAATCCCGCACGCCACTTTCCACCGATGGAATATATTGTTTGGGTATGGACCCGCCGTGAATAGTTTCCGTGAATTGGAAACCTTCACCCGGTGACAAAGGTCTTATTTCCATGACCACATCGCCGAATTGCCCATGGCCGCCGGATTGCTTTTTATGACGGGCATGGTGGGTGGTCGATTTGCGGATGGTTTCCTTATAGTGAACCTGTGGCACGCTTGTTGAAACAGTGATGCCAAAGCGGCTTTTCAGCCGGTCAATGGCGACGTTCAAATGCACCTCACCCTGCCCCATAAGCACCAGTTCCTGCGTGTCCCGGTCGTGATGAGCGTTTAGGCTTAAGTCTTCTTCACATAGCTTGTTTAAAGCTCCGGACAGCTTCACTTCGTCGTTGCGATTATCTACATGAAGCGCATGGGCATAAACGGGCTGGAGCACGTCTGCCATCGGCAAAATCGCTCTGCCAGTGTTGCTTAGCGTGTCGCCGGTCTGCGCCTGTTCTAATCGGCCAAGGCCAACAACATCGCCGGGCCAGGCGGCAGTCGTTTTCAAAACATCCTGACCGTTTAAGGTGAAGAGACCGGATATTTTCTCCCCGTTGACTTCATCGCCGTCGGATAATTGGCCGTTTAGAAGGCGAACGAGGGACAGCTTACCCGCATGTTGCGTGTGCATGGTCTTCATGACCTGGGCGAGTATCTTAGGCGGCCTTTCATGGGCACCTAAGCGTTCCAATGTCGCTTTAAAGGGGGGCAGTTCATGACGCAGAGCTTTTAGCAAGCGCCGCGTTCCTTCATCATAAAGGGCGGCTCCTAAGAAGACGGGAACGATAAAGCCTTCCTGCACGTCGGAAGCCAAGTCGGTGTAAACTTCTTCCGCTTCGACCTCCATATCCTCAAGAAGCTTTTCAAGCAGAGCATCGTCAAAGTCCGCGAGCTGTTCCAGCATCGCAAAGCGGTCCAATTCAAGCCGGTCGCTGATATCTTCTGGAATGTCAATGATTTGGCTGGCCTCACCAGGTTTATAAACCCGCGCTTTTGAGCTGGCTAAATCGACATAGCCTTTGATTTCTTCGCCTTCACGAATGGGAATATGGCGTAAAACAACCGGGACATTTGAGACCCGGCTAAACCCTTCGACCAAATCACTGATGGAGCCATTAGCGCGGTCAATTTTATTCACCATGACGAAGCGCGGAATGCCTGCATCTTCCAAAGCTTTGAACAAGGGTGCGAGTGCCAATATTTTGGCGTCATCCGCTTCGGTGACGATGATGGCCGCATCCACCAAAGGCAGTACGTTCAAGCTTTCCTGTAAAAATTCGACAGAGCCGGGACAGTCAATGAAACAATAATTGTCCCCTAGAAATTCGGTGGTGAGTGCGTTGAGATCGATGCCCATTTCGCGGGCTTTGGATTCAGGGCTTTGGTCCCCTAATAATCGGCTGCCATTTTGACCTTTTCGGTGGGTGGCGCCTGTAACAACTGCGATACTTTCAAGCAACGTCGTCTTACCGGAGTGGAAGGGCCCTATAAGGGCAACCACCCGGGTTTCTCCTTTGCCAAGAGAAGCCATGCGTTACCTCCTTTCCCCCTAAGGAATTTCCAGATTATCTATTGGAACGGAACAGTATGCCGCGCATTTGCTGACTTCGCGAATCCCGCCCCGTCGCAAATCAAGGCTGATTTGACGCACAAGCATTTGATTGGACCGCGTGGGCCTATAAAAGGCATAAAGGTGAAATGGTTGGCGCAAGTCTGGGGGAGGTATGCGATGAAACATGTCCTGTTTTTCAAATCAATTTTCGTGGCCGCAATATTGATGGCGACAGGTCCGGTTTTTGCCGACTCGGGCATAAAATCTGCGGTTGGTGACGTGTTGCAGCAGGAAGGCAGGCTCGCCCGGGATATGGCTCGCGATGACATGCGTAAGCCTGATGAGATTTTAGACTTTCTCGGAATCACGCCGTCAATGCATGTTCTCGATGTGTTAGCTGGGGGTGGTTATTATACGGAAATCTTTCACCGCTATCTGAATGATGGCGGTCATGTGCTGATGTATAATGCGCCGCCTTATCTGGGCTTTGCCAAAGATGAACTCGCCGAGCGTTTCGCCGATGACCGGATGAGCGATATCGAGCAGGTCATCACCGATATTGCAGATATGAATTTTGAGCCGGAAAGCTTTGATGCGGTCTTTTTTGGGCTCGGCTTTCACGACACCTATTATGTTTCGGATTACTGGCCAGCCGTTGACCGGGATAAATTCCTGAAAACGCTGTATGATGCTTTAAAGCCCGGTGGTGTTTTCGGCGTAACGGACCATCGTTCCGCCCCCGGTGCGGATCCATTACAAAGCGGCCAACTCCTCCACCGGATAGACCCGCAGGTTGTTATTCGGGATATGGAGGCAGCAGGCTTTGAATTGATCGGTGAGAGCGATGTGCTTTCAAGAAGCGACGATGATTATAGTCTGAGCGTCTTCAAACCGCAGGTGCGTGGAAAAACTGATCGCTTTGCGTTGAAATTTATCAAGCCCGGGTCATGAAATTTTCTTACGCTTTCGCTGGACGCTTGGCACGAAGCTGCTAAATAAAGCGCGTGAAAGCGGAGGAATATCCATGGCCCGGCAAAAAGACCTTGTACTCGCCTTGCCCAAAGGTCGCATTTTGAAAGAGGTTCTGCCCATTTTGAAAAGAGCGGGCATTGAGCCGGAAGCGGATTTTTTCAATGATAAATCCCGCGCGCTTCAATTCGCCACCAATGTAGAGGGTCTAAGCCTTATTCGCGTGCGCGCTTTTGATGCGGCGACTTTTGTCGCCTTTGGCGCAGCGGATATGGGGATTGCTGGCAATGATGTGTTGATGGAATTCGGCTTTTCCGAACTTTATTCCCCCGTGGATTTAGGAATTGGCGCGTGCCGAATTTCCATTGCGGAGCCAACCGAGCTTTCAAAAACCGATGATCCACGACTGTGGAGCCATATTCGGGTCGCCACCAAATATCCCAATATAACCAGCCGTTATTTTGCAGACCGCGGTGTCCAGGCCGAATGCATCAAGCTGAATGGAGCGATGGAGCTGGCGCCAAAGCTGGGACTGTGTAGCCGGATTGTGGACTTGGTTTCAACGGGGGCGACATTGAAAGCCAATGACCTGGTCGAAGTAGAAGTCATTGCCGATATCACATCGCGCCTGATTGTAAACAGAGCGGCATTTAAGACGCGGTCCCGCCTTCTCAAACCCTGGATCGAGAAGTTTCAGGAGGCTGTTCAAAATGCCGATTAAACTGAAATGTACATCCAGCGACTTCGGTGAACGTTTTTGCGACTTTGTAAACCAGAAGAGGGAAGCGGACAGCAATGTGCGCGACGTGGTGGCGGACATCATAGCCGATGTGCGTGACCGAGGTGATGCGGCACTTAAGGACTACAGCCTACGTTTTGATGGCCTGGACTTGGGCGAATTCGGCTTTGAATTTTCTAAACAGACCATTGCCAAAGCCTATGATGACTGTCCCAAACACCAGATTAAAGCCCTTCATCTTGCAGCAGAACGCATTCGGGCTTTTCATGAGCTGCAAAAACCGAAAGACATTGAGACAACAGATGCGCTGGGCGTGAAGCTAGGTGCACGTTGGGGCGCTATGGATGCGGTTGGTCTTTATGTGCCGGGCGGTTTGGCCAGTTATCCCTCATCTGTACTGATGAATGCCTTGCCTGCGAAGGTCGCTGGCGTTGAGCGTATCTCCATGGTGGTGCCCTGCCCTAAAGGCAAAGTGAATCCCCTAGTGCTTGCCGCAGCCCATATTGCAGGTGTGAGCAAAATTCATCCCATTGGCGGCGCGCAGGCGATTGCCGCATTGGCCTATGGCAGTGAAAGCATTGCGTCCGTGGACAAGATTGTCGGACCCGGTAACGCCTATGTGGCGGAGGCCAAGCGCCAAGTCTTTGGTCGTGTCGGGATTGATATGATTGCCGGACCTTCGGAAATTCTTGTCGTGGCGGATGCGCAATGCGATCCAAGCTGGATTGCCGCTGATTTACTCTCTCAGGCTGAACATGACGAGACCGCGCAATCCATATTAATCACTGATGATGAAGTTTTCGCCAAAGCGGTTGAAGGCGAAATATTAAAACATTTAGAAATTTTGCCAAAAGCAGACATCGCGGCTAAGAGCTGGGATGTTTATGGTGCGATTATCATTGTTGAAGACATCGCGGAAAATGCGCCTGCTCTCATCAATGCTTTAGCACCTGAACATTTATTGCTGTCTGTTGAAGATCCGGAAGTGCTGCTGCCGCATATTCGCCATGCGGGATCCATCTTCATGGGGAACCATACGCCGGAAGCTATTGGCGATTATCTGGGTGGACCCAACCATGTCTTGCCGACCGGGCGGCGGGCACGTTTTTCATCGGGCCTTGGTGTGCAGGATTTTATGAAGCGCACCACAATACTTGGCTGCAGTGCTGAGGCGTTGGAAGAATTAGGACCTTCTGCCGTGACTTTAGCTCAGGCAGAAGGTCTTGATGCGCATGCGCTCTCCGTGTCGCTCCGCTTAAAGCGCGGATAGACCACCGTCGATGTAAAGTTCTGTACCTGTCACAAATTTGGAC
>JASFRS010000015.1:0-22462 GCA_050114795.1 Sphingomonadales bacterium | reverse complement strand
TGATTCGAACGCGCTTGAGGACATACGCGCATTGTTCGCTGAACTTTGGGATGCTGCCCCAACTCTAACAGATGACAAGCTCAAGAAATATGAAGAGGTTTACAACAATTTACGGAAAAAAAACTCTAAGGTCGAGGAAGATATTGAAGCCGCACTTGGCCAAGCACAGCCCGGTAACATTAACGTAAAAAGCCATAAAAAATCAAATAAGCAGAACTCCCTCGAAAATTTAAGACGGCAGGTCTATGAACAATTCCTCCCTGCCTTCAAAGAAGTAACGACGATCCTGGAAAAGCAGAACCTTCGTCGTCCCGAACTAGCCGATATCGGTATTGAGAATGAGGCCAGCCGTTTTCTGAATTATGTTTATCGCACCCATGTTAAAGGTAATAAGACTTGGAAAACCGCACAATTAAAGTCCGCTGACGAGAGCCGCCGGGCAATTGAGCAACTTGCCCAAAAGTGGGTCGATGCAAAAAACAACGAGATTCCCGAAGACCATCCAGATTGGCTACTCAAAGTGCAAGTAACATTTGGAACACGCGAAGCGATAGTGGACGCCAACAAAGACCAGATTATGGACGGGCTGATGTCCCTCCATGCCTTTAGCAAGCACATTAGGCGCCGAAAATCCCGTGATGAATTCTGGAAGAATAACAATCACGACCTTGATCATGTTAAGAGCGAGCTCACCCATCTCATTCATGGCCATGGAGACTTCATCGAACGCTTTCATGACCTAATCGATGGACGTATGAAGCTAGAACATATTGGATACTTCTCCGCCCTAGAACTCTTTGGAACCATCAAGCCGGATGAATGCCCACCGATGAATGGGCGTATTGCCAAGGCTCTGCGTTTCCTCGGTTTTGATGTGAAAGCCGAATAGGGCACATCAACCACCAAAGCGTCTATTTTTGGTCACCAAACAGTCTTCACGCGTCGGCGCATTGAAAATATTTAACCGTCCTACTCATGACAGGGCGGTTAAAAGACATGCTCAAAGGTTTAGGCCGGTAAAAGCTCGGTAGGGCAGATATTTTGACTTGATAAGCATTGTCCAATATCCGACTTTTGCGGCATGAAAATACTGGGTCAGCAAAAATCAATTAACGTCAGAAAAGTGCTCTGGACTTGCGTCGAGTTGGGGCTTTCTCCAGATTGTGTGGATTGGGGCGGTGAGGCGCGCTCGACATCTGATCCAGAGTTTCTTTCAATCAATCCCAAAGGCTTGATTCCAGTCCTTGTAGAAGGTGACTTCGTCCTTTCTGAATCCAATACGATTTGCCGATATCTAGCTGCTCGTGAAGGACGTGATGACTTATTACCAAAAGAACCTGCTGAGCGAGCTAAAGTTGAAGCCTGGATGGACTGGTAGCTTAGTGAGCTAAATACTGCCTGGCGGGTAGCGTTTATGGGCCTGGTCCGCAAGCATGCAGATTTCGCCGATCCAGACGCGCAAGCAGCCAGCGTGGAAACCTGGAATTCGGCAATGTCTCTGCTGGACAAACATCTCGCATCGACCGGTGCCTATATCTGCGGCGATATCTTTACACTGGCCGACATCGTGCTGGCGCTATCGACCAACCGCTGGGAAAATACGCCAATGACACGACCTGATTTACCGGCAGTCAATGCCTGGATGGATCGCATGTCCAAAAGAGCAGGATTTATTTCATATTGTCGGAATGGAATAGCTTGATGGTCCTTGACCAGGCTTTTACGCTTTTTCCTTGGCGCATCGCCGCCGAGTCAGTACTGTCATATCTTAATAGAGGCAAGCGTTCGGAACGAGATGCAACGCTTATAATTATACGCTTTGTTTAACGGTCAAAAGGGTGTGATAACCGCCGATGTCGTTAAACGAAGTTTCAACCTCTAAACCCGCGTCTTCAATATATTGGAAGAAATCCTCCGATCGGTACATGCGGCTATTGCCATTCGCAAGGAATGAGAAATACAGCGATGTCGCATTGAGGCTGTAACCTGCTGCTTCATATGCTTGCAGATCAGGGAATAGCTCCATGATATAGATGCGGCCGCCCGGCTTTAACAACTTAGCTGTGCGTTTCAGAATTGAGATAATCTCTTCTTTGGAAAAGCAGTCAAGAAACTGGCTCATCCAGATGGCATCTATCGGGTAGGGAAGATTAGGGGTTTCATTCAATATATTGGTTTCGTGGAAGTGAATACGCTCTTCAAGACCGTCCGCTTTTACCTCTTTCCGGGCAGCATCAAGCTGGCCTGGCAAATCAACAATTGTTACTTCAATATCAGGATTTTTCCGAACACAGGATCGCGCAAAACGGCCCGTATTACCGCCTATATCTAAAAGCGTCTTTGGCTGGTTTTCTAATACTTTATCCAAAGCGCGTGGAAAGACTTGGTCAGAATAATAATGGTCAAAGGCAAACCAACTCTCTCGTGCATCATCAGGCAGTTTTGATAGCCCCTCATACACTGTTTTATGGTTGCCAAATACCTGCAATCCCACGGGACTTCCTGTCACCAATGATTCTTCTAAAAAGAACGCCGCTTTATAACAGGTGTCGTGCATAAAGTTCATATTGATTTGGGTCATCTTATCTCGCAGGAACATTATGCCCAATGTGGTTATTTCAAAACCGGTGTCGGTGCGGGTCACTACCTCCACACTTTCCCCCATATCTAACAGAACTTTCACTGCATATTCGGACATGTTTGTTGCAGCCATCACGCCTTTAACAGATATGCCCCCTTGCCCAGCATCAGCAAGACGTTGCAAAATACCACGCTTCCACATCGTGCGCACAGCCTGGAACACAATAGGAGCAAAAGCCAGTTTTTGGGCCGCTCCTCTGGCCTCCAATAATGAAAGCTTTTGCTTTGATTCTTTTTCGGCCAATCCAGCCTCCTCGCGTGCGCTTTGAATATCTTCCACGAAGATTTCCAAATAATTCTAGACAACCCAGCCGATGACCTAGCCACAATTCATATGGCTGTCAAAGTTGTTTCCCAACGCAGTTTTCGCAAATCGTTTGTTGCAGAACGTTACCATGTTGCAATAGTAATCTTGTAGCCGCACTTTAAGCAGGGAAAACTCGTGATGAGAAAATTATTTATTGTACTTTCTGCGTTATTTCTATTGTCAACACCAAGTCATGCTGGCCTTTTTGGACGCACCCAACCCATTTACAATGTTAATGGTGCCCATGTTCCGACAACCTCTGACGAAACGCCAACTCTAGAGCAAGTCCAAGACGCTTTTATAAGAGCTGCAGAATATAAGCGCTGGCAGGTCAAAGTTATCGAGCCAGGTCATTTGGTGGCATCCATTAATGTTCGCCGCCACTTCGCAGAAATCGATGTAAAACTTACCCCAACTCAATATAGTATAAATTACACTCATAGCCGGGAGCTCCGATATGACGGTGAAAAAATTCACCGGAACTACAATAAATGGATCAAGTTTCTGGAGGACAGATTCCGGGAGAATATGCGCCAATATTGATCCTCTTGGACAATTTCTAATTTAGCTTTGGCCAGCCTGCACCAGGCTGGCCAAAATCTTTTTAGGTGTCGTCGCAAGCACCTGATATTCAAATGCTTCTTCCGTCAAAAGACCTACCGTATAGCCTGCGTGTACATCAGCACGCAGATAAAAGCTCGTAGCCCCCCACATAATTTTGCAAGGAACGCCATCGGGTTCCATAAAGGGGAAATGCAAAGCTTCAACAAGCGATAGCCCCGCAGCCTTAACTAAAGCTTCTTTCCAGCACCACAATTGCCTGAAAGCCGCTATTGCTTTGTCCTCTGGCAATGACTGCAAATAATCCACATCGACTTTAGGAAAATAATTAAGTGCAATTGACCGCCAATTACGCGGCCGGTCATGATCCAAAACATCAACGCCGAGGGCACCACGCAGCGAGGCTGCAACAACAACTCCGCCTTTCGAATGACTAAGCGACAAAGACACATTATTGCTCGGTTTTCTCAGGGGCTTATAGACCGGTGAAGCATCCACGGGAAACCAAATATCAGCATATTCTATGGGCTGGCCGCAGTAAGCCTCAACAGCCATATATGCCATACAGCGCGAGACGAGTTTCTGCGCCCTGCTTTCGCGGCCAGCTAATCGATCGAGGCCGTATTGCTCTCTCTTTGGCAGAAAATTGCGGAGGCCTACATAAATGTCATCTGTCAGTCCACTCAATTCGCACAGCCAAAGGATTGTCACGGTTCATGCCATCGTTTGAAAACAAGCGATGTGTTCACACCGCCAAAGGCGAAGTTGTTGGACATAATATAATCTGTCTCAATCTCACGAATACCACCACGAAGATAATCTAAATCACCACAACGTTCATCAATAGTGTTCAGATTAAGTGTCGGGGCAAACCAACCCTCACGCATCATCTGAATACTCATCCATGCCTCAAGTGACCCACATGCACCCAGCGTATGACCCATGTAGCTTTTCAGCGAACTAAATGGCACAGCCCTTCCGAATACATGTCGGGTCGCCAGTGTTTCAGCAACATCGCCAAGGTCAGTCGCTGTGCCATGGCCGTTAACATAACCAATGCTATCCGGATCTAGATTTGCATCCTTCAACGCCAACTCCATAGCCACACCCATGGTTTCCTTGGTCGGCTGCGTGGCATGACGCCCGTCGGAATTTGTGCCAAACCCGACAAGTTCGGCATAAATTGGAGCACCACGTGCGACCGCATGTTCCATCTCCTCAAGAACAAGCGCCCCGGCACCTTCCCCAATCACCAGACCATCCCGTGTTTGATCATAGGGACGCGGTGTCTTCTCAGGCGTATCGTTCTTCGTACTGGTCGCATAAAGTGTATCGAATACGGTAGCTTCCGAAACACATAACTCTTCTGCACCTCCCGCGATCATAACATCTTGCTGCCCAAATTTAATGGCTTCATAAGCCATACCGATAGCCAGGCTACCTGAGGTACAAGCTGTTGAAGTTGGTACAATACGCCCCGTCATTCCAAAGAAAGAACCCACGTTGAAAGCCGTTGTATGCGGCATCATCTGGATGTACGTATTTGCTTTGATCGAAGCAGTAGAGGCTTCATAGAACATGCGGCCGAAATCCCTGACCGCATCAGTCCCCCCTGTTGACGACCCAAAAGCTACCCCTGCCCGACCTGATTTCAACACCGTGTTATCATTAAGCCCACTATCGAAGAGGGCAAGCTCACTCGCCCGTGTCGAAAATTCAGCAACCCGTGACATACTACGACGGATTTTACGGGTATAATGTTTCGGTAAAGAAAAATCGGGGACTGGGCATGCAAGCTTAGTATTCAAGCCCTCAAACTGTTCCCAGTCCGCCATATATTGAATGGCATTACGAAGTGAAAGAAGATGAGACTTGATTGTAGCCCAATCCTCCCCGAGCGGCGACACACCGCCCATTCCAGTGACAACTACTCTTCTCATTAAACAGCTCTTTAAAACATTCCACCATTAACAGAAATTACCTGCCGCGTAATATAAGCTGCGGCATCAGAACACAGATAAGAAACCAGGCTTGCAACTTCTTCGGCCTGTCCAGCGCGTCGCAACGGGACCATCTGCCTAATGATGGCCGGGTCCAATTCCTCGGTCATATCGGACTCAATAATACCGGGAGCAACCACATTCACCGTAATCTTACGTTTCGCCAGTTCGATAGCCAGCGACTTGGCGGCACCAATCAAGCCAGCTTTGGCCGCGCTGTAGTTAACTTGACCGCGGTTGCCCATTATACCGGATACAGAACTCATCACCACGATACGGCCGCCAGAGCGTGCTTGAACCATTGGCATTATACAAGGATGAACAACATTGTAGAAACCGTGTAGATTAGTCTCAATCACGCTATCCCAATCATCATCGGTCATCGCAGGAAATGCATTATCACGATGAATGCCAGCATTGCATATGACACCATAATATGCGCCATTTTTCGAAATATCGGCATTGATCATTTCTCTAGCTGCTGCGCGATCCCCGACGTCAAATACTAAACAGCGCGCGTCCCGGCCAAGTTCCCGGGCGCTTTCACAAACAGTTTCCGCCATTTCCACATTGCTACGGCAATGCACGACCAGATCGAACCCACTTTTTGCAAGGTCTTCAGCAATTGCCTTACCGATACCCCGGCTAGCTCCAGTCACAAGAACACGTTTGGGCACATTTCTCTCTTTAATCGCTTATATTTTGGGGAAGATAGACATTCAAACTTGCACTCGCAAGCAATTCAGTCCGGTTGGACCTAATCTCACAATTGAAAACACCCATGCCACCATCTTGAAAAATCTCACTTACGGAAACTTCAAGCACTTGCCCTAACGTGAACATAGGGACAGCAGCTTCATATCGGCGCGTGCCCACCAGGAAGCCAATGCGTACAGGCTTATCATCGCGTTTAGCACGGACCCCTGCCAAAGCGGCAATCGTCTGCGCCATATATTCTACGCCAACCCAAACAGGTACTCCTTGGAATTTTTCGTAAAACACGCTGTCCTCGCTGATCATCACACGCGACTTGAGTGTATCTTCGCTCCAATCCAGCACTTCATCAATCAGGATCATCGGCTCTGCATGGGGTACCAATTCCTCAACTGTCCAAGGAAGCTTATTGGCCTGCGTCATTCAATCTACCCTACCGATGATAACGGAGGCATTGCTGCCACCAAATGCGTAAGAGTTGCTCATACACCAAAGAGGACCAGCACTTTTAAATTTGCCCTCAGACTGAAGTAGTCCAATAGGAGGCATGTCCAAATCTGCACAACCGTCCCATATATGAGCGGGCAAGACATGATCCCTATTCAAATCCGACACCAACAGCCAACATAAAGCAGCCTCTATAGCACCCGCTGCGCCAAGTGTATGACCCGTCAGGGCCTTGGTCGAACTACACGGCACATCTGCTCCAAAAATGCGCTCCACAGCTTTCGCTTCAGCGGCATCATTCAAGCGGGTACCGGTCCCATGCATGTTGACATAATCAACGTCCTGCGCTTGAATTTGGGCTTCTGAAAGAGCAGCTTTCATGGCGCCATGCGCTCCAGCACCTTCCGGGTGCGGCGCCGTCATATTATGGGCATCCGACGTCTGGCCTACACCAGCCAAAAAGATCGGGCCGGGTTCTTTCGTCATCAGGAAAAACGCCGCCCCTTCTCCCAGCACTGTACCGTCACGGTTCTTGCTAAATGGCAGACATGCCGTATGGCTAAGAGCTGAAAGGGCATCAAAGCCATTCAAGGTCATACGACAGTAGGAATCAACTCCGCCAACGATCACCGCATCCACAATATTTGCTCTTATAAGCCGGGCTGCACTGGCAAAAGCCTTAGCACTTGAACTGCATGCAGTTGAGAGGGTAATCGCAGGTGCACCAAGACCAAAATAATCAGCAATGCTAAGTCCAACCGTCCCCATTTCCTGCCGTTCAAACCGATAGCCTTTAGGGAAGCTTCCGTCAGTTTGATACGCTTTCAAGGCTTTCTCGCCTTCTTCAGCCCCCGCTGTGCTGCTCGCCGCCACAACAGCAACCCTGGTAGGGCCATAAGCCTTAATCGCGTGCTCAACTTCATCTTTGATTTCATTTAAGGCTGTTAGCGCAAGCGCGAGATTTCTACTTTCTATGGAGCGGAAACATTCTGGCACAGCATCCAATTCCGCCGAAACGGCACCAAAGGGTATGGGTTCACCGCTTGCCAAAACGTCTGGCAACATTCGAATGCCGCTTTTATTTCCTGCAAGAAGATTCGGAAGAATCTCATCCTTGCCGCGTCCTAATGCGTTCACAGTCCCAAGCGCATTCAGGTAAAGCCTCATTTCGCAGCCTCCTGACTAATCTTGTGGGTGCGTACTTTAAGCGAATAGTGAAGTTGGTAATTATCGAGATTTACATCACTTCCCAGCATATGGGGCGTCAAATAAGTGACCATTACGGCTATGTGGCCACTACCATCTAACATGGCTCGTTCCTTTTGGCCCACTTCGAGCTTATACCCCGTCGATACAAGGGCTTTTGAAAGCTCTGTCTCAGGCCAATAGACCAGTAAAAAATCATTGAGAATCCAATAGGGGTCAATTTGATCCGCAGCAGATACAAAGTGCTGTATCTGCGCGTCCTTACCATCATATTCGATAGAAAAAACGGGGACACCAATATGGGTGAGGGCCAGCATCACAAGGCGGTCCGACCTCAGCTCCACTTCAAAACGAAGCGAACGCTCTTTTTCGCCAAAGGTACCGGTGATCGTCTGTGATAATGTGACATTATTGCCAAACGGGTTAGGCGCCATCGGTCCAAATTTTAGCACCTCAGGTACAACCGTTTCAGCATTCCGGTTTATGGAACTGACACTACACCCCGTTAGTATTGCTATTAAAACAGCCGTCAAAACATAACGTCCGATATTGGTCATTATGCCTCTTCCCTATCGTTATGATCCACGACAAGTGACAGGCCCGCTAAAGGAGCCAAGACCAGTGCCACAACAATTCCCACTCCAACTGTTAACCCAAAGGAGTGCAAGGCGGGCATCGAGGAAAATGCCAATAGACCGAAGGTCAATATGGTTGATGCCGCCGACATAAAAATAGCGGCCATGGTGCTGGTGCTCGCGTCCCGTGCCTCACGCATAAAAAGCGTATAGTCGATCCCAATAGCAAGAACCAGGATAAGCCCGACGATATTGAATAAATTATAGGCTTCACCAAGCATATACAGCGCAATTACTGTAAAAGCGGCGGCTGCAAGCGGCGGCGCGATGACATAAAGCGCCCCTATAGCCCCATAGCGAAATGCGAGTAGCAGCAGTATCATAGCATAAGCCGCTACCAACAATGACTGTGCGTGACCATGATAGTCACGCAAAATGGTAGAAATATCAGCGATATTATCCACAAACTGTACATGGTCTAACTCAAGCGCAATCTGCTGCATCGCCGAAATATCACGGATACCATTCAACATTACGACAGACCCCATAGCCTGTGTACCGTCCGGCAGGGTCAAGCTGGGCAACCAAAGAGATGCGATATCAGGAAACACATTGGCCTTTTGCCAGTCTTCAAACATGAGGGGCGGTGATGACATCACATCTTTACGAAATGCCGTCACGACTTCATCTGATAAGCCGATCTGTTCTTGCAAGCGGTCGATTGCCGGCCTTTCCCCTTCAGTTAATGTGCGTACCCGTGCGAGGTTTTCATCCTGCCGCTTTAAAGAAGGTAAAAAATCTGACACGGCGTGCCACCCTATAGGGCGCACGGCATCAGGCAATCCCTGTAATCGATTTAAAAGCACTTCTTCGTGCTCACGCACTTCTTCGTGCGTTGGGCCCGTTATTAAAAAGAACTGAAGGGCAAGGTTTTGGCCGGTTAAGGCCTTGATGCGATTTTCGGTTTCAACAATCCGGGGGTCCGGCTTTTGCAATAACCTCACATCCTCAGTGGGCTCAATATAGAAATTAACAACTGCCCCCGTTGCAATGATCAGGCCGACGGCAAACAAACTCTGCTTGGGTGCAAGACGGCGCCAGCGTGCCAGCCATATTTCAATAGCTCCCCATAGTCGTGTTGGGCGTTGTTTTACGCTCTGTTTCCTTACGATAAAGGGATAAAACAGTACGACAGTGAGATAAGCCGTTAAAAGCCCGGCAGAGGAAAAAATCGCCAATTGAACAAGCCCTGGTAGCGATGCAAAAAACATCGCTGAAAAGCCGAACAGACTTGTGATCAGTCCCAGTGTAATACCAGGCCCAATATGGGAAAGGGCTTGTTCAGCATTCCACTCTGACTGGTCCCTGAACATATCAGCAAAGAAATGCAGTGCATAATCCACTGAAATGCCAATCAGGCTGGCCCCCGCCACAAGCGTGATCAAATGAATATTGCCATATATAGCTATGCACACTGCAAAGCCGACACTCACACCCAGACCGACTGAAAACAAACTACAAACGAGCGGCATAGGGCTGCGGAACACGACCGCCAAAAGAAGCACCAAACCGGCGATGGAAATGCCTCCCACAAAGCGCATTTCCTTCTTGCCCTGGGTCACGCCTGCAATCACATGCTCTATAACACCGGCATATAATACTGAAGTATCAGGCCCCAGCGTCCGCTCAATGTCTTCCTTCAGGGTAATAATCTTTTGCTGGTTTCCGATATCAAATGGACTATCGGTGATATTTGCCGATAAAAGCACATAGCTTTTACTCGCACTCTGCAGCACTAGATAGCCGTCTACCAGCTTGAAAGGAGTGCCTTCCTTGGAATTAAGTGTGTTAAGAAACCGTCCGAACAAGAGGAACGGGTCATTTTTCAGCTGACCAACAGCCACTGATGATGGATTATAGATTTCCCGAATGACATTCTCGACAAGATACGCCTGCTGCCCTTCGTCGAAGGTTTTGGCAAGATCCCGGCTTAACAAGCGATATCTGTGAGGGAAATAGAAACGAGCGACATCTTGGTAAGTCTGAGCGTCAGTTTTCTCCTGAATTCGGTCATATAAGCCTGATTGCCGCATTAACTTCGCTGTTTGGGCTGCTGCTCTAATTGCTTCAATTTCACTGACATTTTCTATCAGCAAAATATGCCGCTTCTCAATCCGCTCGGATATCGTGTGTACGGCCTGTTCAACCGCTGGAGGACGCTCTCCTTCAGGGATTAGGGCCAATATATTAGTTTCAATAAAACGGCTGTCATTGGCATTTTGCCAAGCCAACAAGAATACGCCCGCTAAACCCATCAAGGCCAGAACGGCCCATTTGCCGCGCGACATCATCACTGCGGTGCGCCTCGCTTATATTCTGAAAATATGATTTGGCTATTGCCGCCTTGAGAATCCCAGACCCTTACCGTATCGATGTTTGAACGTCCCGATATGTCTATGCGTTCAATCGCAGCGCTTAGCAAATCGTCACGGGGCTTGAGTGTCATGGACCAATCCAGCCCCTCAATATCAGCTTCAACAACAGTAAAATAAGCCAATAAAGTTGCCGGATCACCACTTAGAAGACTGATAAACATTTGCCCCATTGAGGAAACCATGGGGTTATCGGCTGTACGCTCCTTCCCATCGGGCAGTGTTTCTGTCATGCCCTCTCTATTGAATATCAAGGTAACGGCATAGGGTGTGTCCTGCACCCAAACAAGCTCATCCTCCTGTGGAACGTTGATATGCCCCTTGGACATAAGTGGCTTGGATAAAATGGGGACTGTTCGTTCCTGCGTAAAGCGAGCGGTCAGGCCGACGGACGATTTTAATACAGTGGCGATTTGGGCCAACTCTTGCGCATGGTTGCTATCCTTCGCCTGGTCTGCCCATGCAGGAAAGATGACGCCAAGGCAAAATGCCCACCAGAGAAAAGCCGCACGGTTCAGCATTTAGCTTGATACTCCCTGATTTTCTCGGAAAGGACCGGAGGGCTTGCCAAAAGCATTTCGCCGTTTGAAACATCAACAGCCACTTGCACTGTATAGCCCTTTGTCAGACGCTTTCCGCTTTCTGGGTCGGATAACTGATAATTTATCTTCAGCCTGTTTTCATATTCTACGAGGTCCGCTCTAACCCTGATTTTTTGTTCAAATCTCAATGGCTTGGCATAGCGAATACGCATATCAATCACTGGCCAGCCAAAGCCTGATTCAAGCATCTGGTTATAATTATAACCTAAACGGTCCAAGAGCGCGCAGCGGGCGATTTCAAAATATTTTGCATAATGCCCATGCCAAACGATGCCCATGCTGTCGACATCATGAAACGGCACATCAATGGTTATTTCAGCGGATGCGAGCACCTCACTCATCAGTGTAAAGCTCCCAACTTTGCTTGCGGATTTCAGCAAGGCAGAAGTGCAAATCATGCTCCAGCGGTCGGTCCTCGGACACTGTCTCGAACCAATTGGATATCGATAAATAAAAATTCATGACTGCGTCGCTGATATCTTCTTGAAGACCACCTGCCTCGCGGCGGATCGCTATAGCCTGTGTCAAAGCAAGAGTGAGGGCGGCCGCCACTTGTTCTGTCAATTCCAATCCACGTAAGCAATCACGTGCGGCGATAGTGCCCATCGAAACCTTGTCCTGATTGTGACACTCGGTTGATCGCGAGAATACGCTTGCCGGCATGGTGTTCTTCAATGCCTCAGCAGTCCAGGCGGACATGCCTATCTGTACCGCTTTGAAGCCATGATTGATGGAAGCGCGTTCTGCCACTGCATTTGAAAGATTAACTGGCAATCCATTGTTGAAACGCGGATCGACCAGCAATGCCATCTGGCGATCCATCAGATCGGCCAAATTCGCAACGCAATTTTTTATGGAATCCATGGCAAAGGCGATGTGCCCACCATAAAAATGACCGCCATGCAAAAGCGCCTTTTCGCTCACGTCAATGATCGGATTATCATTTGCGCTGTTCAGCTCTGTTTCAATGAACTGACGCATGAATGGCAAGCTATCTTCAAGCACACCAATCACATGAGGTGCGCAGCGCAGTGAATAACGATCCTGGAGCCGATTATCATCATGACGCTGGGCCCAGCCGTTCAAATCTGACCGAATACGAGCTGCCACCCGCCCCTGACCCGGGTGTGGCTTAACGCGAAAAAGGCGCTCATCAAAATGGCCCGCATTCCCTTTCATGGCCAGCACGGCCAGGCTGGTCAGCCTCGAAGATAAGCGGCTTAAATAATCCGCTCGTTTATAAGCCAGACAAGCGAGCGCGGTCATTACTGCGGTGCCATTCATCAACGCCAGCCCCTCTTTAGGCTGTAGTATCAGGGGTTTCACGCCAAGCTCGTTATAGATTTCTTTTGCTGGGCGAATTTCACCGCGGTAAAGTGCATCGCGTTCACCCACCAAAAGTGCGCCAACATAGGAAAGGGGGGTTAAGTCTCCGCTTGCCCCGACGGAACCTTCCGCTGGGATAAGAGGCATGATGTCCTCTTGAAGGAGCCAGAGTAGGCGTTCAAGCAGCACATAGCGGACGCCGGAATGCCCTTGCGCAAGGGATGCCAGACGGGCAGCTACAACCGCACGTGCTTCTTCCCGGTCTAAAATACGTCCAAGCCCGCAACCGTGAAATCGCGTTATATGAAGCGGCAGCTCCGCCACCTGATCTGCGGGGATTGAAACAGTACAGGAATCGCCATAGCCCGTGGTAACCCCGTAAATAACGCCTTCATCATGCAGCATATCCGCCAAGAACTCATGACCGGCATCAATCAGTGCACGATAGTCATCAGAGCAATCCAGGCTTGCTTCTCTAGCACCCTCTGCCACAGCGCAGATATCTTCAATTCTTAAAGGAGCGCGACCGAATTGAACCGGCTCTGAAGATGACTGTTCAATCTCGCCATCGGTTAGGACATTTTTCAAATACATGGCATCTACTCAACAATCTTGTTGTGAACCATCCTTGAAACAGGCTGATCCCAGAAATCGTAAAAATTAAACCATTGATAACGATAGGTTTGGGCATAATAAGCTAGACGATTGGCAAAAGTAGTCACCATTTCGTCAACAAGCGCGGACCGCTTTTTTCGCGCCACATTTGTCATATCGCCCAGTTTTTCCAAGAAGATATGGAAGCGATTATTTTGCTTTACACAGAAAATTTGAATGACCGGGCACTGCAAAATAGAAGCCAGAATAAAGGCACCTTTTGGAAAAGGTGCAGGCTTACCCATGAAAGGCACCATCTTCACATGTTGCTGGCTGGATATGGGAATGCGGTCAGCCGCAATCACAACAAACTCTCCCGCAGCAACCTTTTCCTGTAGCACCATGGCCGTATCCAAACCAACTTCTGACACTTGTATCAAGCGTATTTGCGCATCCGAAGTCTGCTCATTAAGAAGCCGGTTAAAATTTCCTGCGTGCTTGGTATGCACAAGGACATTAATCTTAAGACCAGACCTGAAGCGTGACAGGGCCCGGCATACTTCAATATTACCAAGATGGGCTGTTACCAGGACAGCGCCCTGCCCTTTGGCCGCCAAATTTTGATAAATTTCAAGGCCTGTATATTCCACGTCACCCAATGAGAAACGACCTGACCACGCGGAAAATTTGTCAACAATTGCAGTGCCGAAAGACCAAAAATGACGGAAACTGTCCCGTAAGCCCGGTTTATCTTGGGAAGGATTTTTGTCCAGTTCCCACGCGCGCGTTAAAAAATCTCTCGAGGCCCGGCGTGCAGAAAACCCGGTCACGAAAAAATAGCTGATCACAAAAATCAGAAAGACCTTAATGACGCGCGGCCCTAATAGGCGGAATAGAGCAACCATAGTGCGGAAGCCCCAATAGACACCTTTTTCTTCCAGCTGGGCCCAGTGGTTACTCTTTTGCATCTTAGTTTTTGCGATATTTCCCGTCATTGCACAGGACTTTCGCCTATTATCCGCCGGGTCAGTAATTTTGGCAGGCGCAACAGCATGCCAAAGAAAAGTCGTATATGCATCCAACTGATTAATGCGTTGTCACCCCAGGGCCGAAAGTTGGAAAGGCCATTATCAGGATAAATGACCTGCACTGGCACCCATTTTAAAGGTATATCAGCCCAATAAGCACGTACTAGAATTTCCGGGTCGAAATCCATCCGGCGCCCCAGCCCATTTGTTGCCAGCAATGGAATAATAGCCTGCAGCGGATATATGCGAAAACCGCACATTGAATCCTTGATTTCAGTCGACAGAGTTTCAATCCACACCCAGACATGGGTCAGATAACGCGCATAAAAGCGTAATTTGTTGACGCTTTTGTCAAAGATAGGGTGACCAACGACCAAAGCCTCAGGGCGCGCCGCAGAGGCATCAAGCATAGCATGGGCCTGTCCAATATCATGCTGACCGTCGGCATCAATTTGCAATGCATGACTGTACCCAAGCTCTGCTGCCCGTTTGAGCCCAGCCATCACCGCCCCGCCCTTGCCACTGTTTTTAGCCAGACGGTGCAGGTCAATATCTTCATGACGGGCTGCCAAGTCATCCAGAGTGACAGCTGTATCTGTGGCAGAGCCATCATCCACCAATATGATAAAATACCCAAGGGATTGGACTTTAGGCAAAAATGCCTTCAATTGGGACCCATGATTATAGACCGGAATAATTATACAGTAATTAGAGGTCATTCTGGCGCTCATAAACTAGGCGGCCAGTGCTATGGTGCCCTTCGGTTGATTCAAAGCTAAAGGCCACATTATTCTTGGCACTGTCATGCGTGAGCACAAGCGTTACAATTGCCCCAGGTTTAAGCACCTGCCGGAACTTTAGCGCTTCGACCCTATTAAAAGCCTTGCCTACAGAAAAATATCTATCCGCAAAATATGCCGCCCATCTAAGCTGCGCAACGCCTGGAAGAATAGGCTCACCGGGGAAATGCCCCTTGAAATAGAAGACATCCGCCGCGATGGGCAATGTAAGCTTTACCGCATTGTCCTTAATTTCTATGTCCTGCGGTTCAGGGCGCAGGTTTTCTTCATCCGTGAAGAAGGCCTGCAAATCATTCTTTGTGAGCTTGCCCTGGGAATTATAAGGCAATGCCTTCACAAATCGCCAACGACGGGGATGAGCAATATCTTCGACCCGCTGCGCAAGCTTCTCGCTTAGAAGTGTTATAAGCGCGCGTCGCCCGTGGGCGGAGATAAATTCCCACCCTCTAATAGTCGGAACCACAACCGCACCCAATCGCGTGCGGCCCTCGCCTTTCAACACCAGGACGGCAGCATCTTCAACCATTTCACTTTCTGCTAAACTCTGCTCAAGCGTCGTTAAGCTGATCCGCTTTTCCTCCACTTTGACAATTCGGTCTACGCGCCCCAGAAGCTCTAAACTGCCGTCTTCATAGAGGCACGCCCGTTCATTCGTTAGATAGGGCACATCAGATAGAATGAATGGCGATTGCAGCAGCAAGCAATCATCTTCGACACGGGCTTCAATGCCTTTGAACAGACGCCATCGGTTATCCGGCCCCTCATTTTGAACTTGCCGCCATGCGATGCCGCCGGTCTCAGTGCTGCCGAAAATTTCATTTGGTGCCTGCCCGATGTTCTTCAACATGATAAGTGCGATATCTTCTGCGAGTAGACCCCCTGATGAAAAAATGGCGCTGAGGTGCGTGGCATCCTTGGCAAATCCGGGCATAGGTGCAGCACGCTTTAAAAAGGCAGGGCTTGAGATCAGCATGCTATCTGCGGGCAGCGTTGCAATGTCTTCAGGAAAGCGGATCATCGGGCGCCAGATCAACTGACCTCGCATTAAAGGCCACAACAACCGGAACAACAAACCATATATGTGCTGGTGACTTACGCTACCAGCCATGGGTGCAGCCAGGCCATAATGGCCGAAAGTCTCATTTTGAACTGCCACTTCACGTTCAAGACAGATAAGCGGCTTTTCAACCAATGTGGGTGCACCGGTTGATCCCGATGTGCATAAATACAAAACCCCGTCACCTGGCATGGAGGGTAATGGCTCATCGGTTTTTCCCGGCTGTTTCACAGCGATTACCGGAATTGAGTTGGAAACTTGAACATCCCCAGTCAATAAACCATCCAATTTATTCGCCAGACCCGTGAGGAATTCAGGCTTTAAGTGCGGTAGCAAAACTGGCCGTTTTCCCGCATGCAAGGTCGCCATCAGTGCAACCGCAAATTCATAAATATCTTCATAAAAAAGGCCGAAATACTGACCTGGGTGTGAAGCTAACACTGTGGCAAGGGCTGCAACTGAATCACGAAAGCCCCGCCAGAGGATTGCATCACCGCCTGGAGTTATCGCCACGCTATAATCTGCCGCACGGCTATCCATCAAATCACTTAGTGTTGCGATAAAAACGGGCTTCATGATCAGGCCTCGTCCCCTTGAGAGAGAGGAGCGTGCCGCCTCATTACAAAAAGTCGCACGATATACTCACCGGCAAACATACCCCCCATCAGACCATAAGCGATCAACCCATTATAAAGCGCCCAAAATGTCCGGCTGCCATAAACTGCGCTTAAATAGGCAACGATCCCGTTCAACAGAAAAAATAGGGACCAAGCGATAGTAACTTTCCGCAAATAGGGGGTGGCTTGGTCTGGCAAATCAGGCTTATGCAGCCGCGCAATCCGCTCCACAAAAGGCTGCTTTGTTGTCAAGGATAGACTGAACACAGCAAGCATAAACAGATTGACAGCAACGGGGTACAAAGTCAGGCCTGCCTCATGGCCTGTCAATGCAAAACTAAGGCCCGCAATTATCAGGAAGCCCGCCAGAAATATTGTGTTGCCTTTGCCTGCGCCACCTTTCGAATAAAAGAACGCGAGCAATAAGCGTAGTCCTCCAAGTGCTGCAACACACAGGCCCAAGGTGGCAGGCGTTAAATGATCAAGGCCGTAATAAACAGCCAGTGGATATAATATTAAAAGACCGACCAACCCGATTGAAGCAAAGCGGTTCATACAAAAATTCTATGGGGTTGCCATCAATGCGACGACGGCTTCCACCATATCGTCAACTGTACGAATTTTCTTATAAGCTTCGGGATCGATCTTTTTGCCCGTCTCTTCCTTAAGTCGCACAATCAGATCGACAGCATCAATGCTGTCAATATCCAGATCATCATAAAGATGTGCTGAAGGCGTTATATCAGATGGGTTCAAATCAAAAAGGTCTGCGAAAATATTTTGGATTTTCAGGAAAGCTTCTTCTTTTTTAATTATTTCGCTCATATTCCTTTGCTCTCTTAAGCGCTTGCGGCAACGAACTTCGCCAATGTATCGATTGAATAAAAATGATCCCGGGTTGCTGAGTCTTCAGCATCAAGCTTCAGGCCATATGCCCGCTGAATTGCAATTCCCAATTCTAATGCGTCAATAGAGTCAAGGCCTAGTCCATCTTGGAAAAGTGGCGCGCTCGTATCAATATCCTCGGGTTTCATATCTTCCAACTCAAGCGTTGTAATAACTAACGCCCGTAGCTCTTGTTTCAGGTCGTTCATAATGATCCTTAAATAACTCGCAACACGCCTCTTCAAAATGCATTTGCAATATCTTTGTATTTCGTCGCGCCACGCTGGGCAACGCTACATTTACACCATCGGTTGCACTCAGATGAAATGACCGCCCGGCCACGAGGGAAAAATGAGGCCTCTTATCCGGAATACGGTACCAAGGGGCACCCTTTATAAGGGTAGAGGGATTACAGGAAATATATACGGGAGTAAAGGCCACACCTGCCTTTGCAGCAATTATGGCCGCACCACGTTGAAACTGCATCTTCTGTCCCGGGGTAGTTCGAGTTCCTTCGGGGAACATTACCAATGTCTCCCCCGCCCTTAAGAGCGCGACACAAGCTTCGACAAGATCGCTCCCTTCACTGTTGGCGATGAAGCCAGTTGCGCGCATCACCCCAAACATTACTGGATTTTTCCAGGCTGCACTTTTCACAATACAATAGGCATTAGGCACTTTGGAAACTAAGAGCACCACATCAATCAAGCTCGGATGGTTTGCCACAATCAGCTTACTCTCACCAGAAAGCTTCTCTTGCCCCTCAAACTCTTCAGTCAAGACACCAAGCGACCGCATAAGCCATACGAAAAGCCCAAAGCTTTTATGCACGAGATAACGGCAGCGCTTTTGGGCCTTCTCCCTATTTCCTGACAGGATATGGACCAGCGGAAATATACCGATACTCAGCAAAAAACCGCCAATACCGAAGAATAAAAAGCTCAGCCCCGTACCGACCAGACGCCAATATTTGCTCAACCGCCTAACCATAATGCCAAGTCCACAACAGGCGGCCATCGTCAAAAGTCACTCTGCCATGCCCCTGAACCAGCATTTTCACCAAGCTTTTAACCCGCCTGGCAGGGCCATATTCTCGCAGTTTGCCACCGTCGGGAGAAGTCTGCCAGGATAGGTGCCAAGCTCGTTTGTCGTCAGGTGCCACAGTGCGCAAAAGCATCCCGAGACCAAGCGCGTCTTCAGTGCATTTGGTATCATCGAGAGTTTCATATTCCGTGGGCAACGGCAAATCCTGATAAACATATAGTATATCTCGGCCTTTTACCGATCTCGCCTGAAGCGCTGCCTCCATAAAACCGGCTTCAAGGGTTGATGCACCGGCAGACACTACTGTTGATGCCGCTTCATTGCCTGAAAGGATAGAAAACAATCCAGAAGACGTGTTGTGGACCGATTGAGAAAATGCGCCCGGTGAAACCGGTTCTCCTGCAGCCAAATTCTTAAGTATGCCGAAGGTACGTTCATATTCTCCGTATTGCGAAGAAAAGACTGACGCCACGTCTTGCACACCTTCTACTTGGCTCAAACATTCGTTGGCGAGCCATAATCCCATTTTGCTCAAGAGGCTTAGTCGGCGGCGCTGAATAGGCGGTAAAAAACTAACGTCAGGCGGTTGTGGGGCGCGTTGCACTCCACCTTTGAACCAACGTTCCCATTCCTGCCGATTGGAACAGCCGGCACTCCAGGCCGCCCATTGTCGCACCGCAACGCTGACAGTCATTTACAAACGCCTCTGACGCCTCATTGTAAAACACCCAAGCCACACAAAAATTCTGCAACGTAAAGTAAGGAGCTTTCTACAAATTGTAAATTCAAAGATGTTAATTGTTGCCATCTTAACGAGCGTAAGTTTAAAGAATTCACAGAGGACTTCCTCATTAGGCAGACATTAGCTGTAATATTTGAGACGAACGTGACACGAAATATCGCCGAAAGTGATGTTGCTATTATTGGCGCAGGCCCGGCAGGCTGCAGCGCAGCTAAGATGCTGAAAAGCCAGGGTTACAGCGTTACTGTTTTAGAACGCAGTCAATTCCCAAGGTTTTCAATTGGCGAAAGCTTATTGCCAGCGTGCATGGACCTGCTTGAAGAAGCCGATATGCTGACCGACGTTGAACAAGCTGGTTTTCAAATAAAAAACGGCGCGCGCTTTCAGCGAGGAGCAAAAAGCTACAGCTTTGACTTTGCGAACGGCTTCTCAAAAGGTTGGGGGCATACACATCAGGTCCAACGCGCCCGGTTTGATGATATTTTGGCACAAAGCGCTGCGCGCGCTGGCGTTCGTATATTTTTCAATTGCGCGGTTGAAGAGGTATCCCTAGCCAAGGATGACTGCACACTTAGATATGTAAACGAAAATGGCGAGAGGCATACCCTCCACAGCCGGTTTTGCCTGGATGCTAGCGGCATGGGACGGGTGCTTGCCCGAGCTCTTGACCTGTCCCTTCCCTCTGAATTCCCAGTACGACAAGCTGTATTTGCTCATTTCGATATTCCTAAGCCTAAAGCTGCATTTGAGTGGGATAAAATCACGGCCTCCATCCACCCGGAAAAGCAGGATGTATGGTACTGGGTCATCCCTTTTGAGGATGAGACCTGTTCAATCGGTGTTGTCGGCAGCCCACAATTTTTTGCAGACGCTACCGCAGGCGTTAAAAATGCTGATGCAAAGGCATATCTTCAAGCTGGGATTGCGGAGAACCCATTTTTGAAAGACCTGCTCTCTAACGCAACGATGAAAGATCCTGCACGTCAACTGACAAGCTATGCCACCAATATCAAACAACTTTGGGGGCACGGTTACGCGATCCTAGGCAATGCAGGAGAATTCCTAGACCCGATCTTCTCTTCGGGTGTCACAATTGCCCTCAAATCAGCTAGTCTGGCAGTTGCTGCCCTGACGCGGCAATTGCGCGGCGAGGATGTTGATTGGGATGCTGCATTTGCCGCCCCACTGCAGGCGGGTGTTGATGTATTTCGTGCTTATGTGGACGCCTGGTATGATGGTAGCCTGCCCAAAGTATTCTTTCACCCATCTCCCTCACCAGACATTGTGCGCATGCTGTGTTCCATCCTGGCTGGTTATGTCTGGGATGATACCAACCCCTATGTCAAACACCCAAAACGCCGATTATCAGCACTGATCAATCTTTGCCAGCTTGTGTGAGAAGATACCTAATGACTTGGCATTGCTGCCGGGTTTATTTCAAGGTTGGTTGTTTTTTGATCGCCATAAGAAATGCTAAATTTTTTGCTGACCTTATTGGAATGAATGGCTCTCCAAACGCTTAGCCGGAAAAAGGTGCGAATGGTGGGAAACGGGCCCCCCATTCTTGATGAGGGCCCGATCTTATAATGTTTTAAAATCAAAAATAGGTTTCGATTTCAATCAAACCCCTGACCGTATTGTCAGGCGATTCTTCGGTTAGGCCAAACTGGATGCCTGCTTCATATTTCAGGTTCCATTTTTTGGCGATTGGAAAGACGCCCGTCAATACAGGGCCGACGGTATGTTCTTGTTCTCTGGACGGTTCGAAATCACTGAGCTCGCCGAATTCACCAAAACCTTCAACACCGAATTCCAGCTCACGCCTGTACCGGTATTTGCTCTGCCAGGCGTAGCCCAGTTCCCAACCGTCACGGTCTTGGCCAGAAATTTCCTTTTCAAAGATAATATTGGCCAAATGAACGAAGTTACCAGTTTCTTTTTGCAAGAGCAGTTTGGTTTCCAGTTCATCATGTCCACCGTCGTGCAGATGGCCTTCATATTCGACATATGCACCGACATCGAGCCAGTATTGTCCTTGTTCCGTAAGCTGGATGATATTTTCCCAAGCAACGGCTTCCGTTTCCAGGCCTTCTCCAGGCTCTTTTTCAGTTTCAAGAAAGATGGCCGTCGCCCAACGATTGGTCACGCCATAACCAATTTCCCACTTATGGGATTGTTCACCACCCTTTTTACGTTCTCCTTGAATTTCCAGCTCTAATTCCCCTTTCTCAACGATAGGTGAATAGACCCGTTCTGCCGCTGAGGCTGGGGTGGCTGTGAATGCGTCAAGGCCAATAAGAGCTGACGCAACAACTACCGCAGTCGTCGCTGCTTTGGCTGCGGTTGACGATATACGAAACATGAATCCTCCGATAATAATAATCGTTACAAAATAAGCTGTGAGTTGGATGCCCAGAGGGCGCGGCGTATAGCCGATAAGTGTATGCAGGGTTTGGCCGACGAGGCTCTGCTCGCTCAATAGCCAACTTGTGTCCCAAATGGGGCCTGAGCTTAAAGCTGGTAGAGCATCCGCCTGGACAAGAAAACGCGCGGCTTCAGATGCCATACCGGCCGCAAGCAGCAAAATCAGCCAGCCCGTCACTTTAAAGAGATACCGCGTTGGAATACGGAGCAGACCAAAGTACAGACCAGCGCCAATTATTGTGCCGCCTAAGAGGCCTAGCCCACCGCCCAATAAAAGTGGTGTCATACCCTGAGAGGAAGCCGCCATACCATATAGGAACAACACAACTTCGGACCCTTCGCGCAGCACAGCAAGGCAAACAACAAATGCCAATGCTCGCATGGGCAAATCCCCTTTTGCCACCGAAGCGCCCACTGCATTCATACGGCCAATCAATTCACGCGCATGCTCCGCCATCCAT
>JASFRS010000014.1:0-22677 GCA_050114795.1 Sphingomonadales bacterium | reverse complement strand
GCTTGGCTGATGATGCCGCCTGTCTGTCTCCGCCTGAAGGCTATGACCTCGTCGTCACCAAGGACATGTTGGTAGCCGATGTTCATTTTCGCAAAGAAGATGACGCCACAGATATCGCCTGGAAGGCGCTGGCAGTGAATGTGTCTGATCTTAGCGCGAAAGGCGCAAAGCCGTGGCTCTATTTTCTTGGGCTTGGGCTTGGCGCAAAAACTGATGAGGCTTGGGTCCGGAATTTTTCTCAAGGACTTGGCCAGGCTCAAGCGGCTTTTGGAATTGCATTAGGCGGGGGTGATACAATCAGTACCGGAGCGCAAAGTCTGGTCTCCGTCACTGCTTTTGGCTTAGTTCCTAAAGGGAAAATGTTGAAACGGAGTGGCGCGCGGGTTGGAGATGCCATTTATGTCAGCGGGACGCTCGGCGATGCCGCATTAGGATTAATGGCTTTGCAGGGGGAATTAAATGCAGCTCCTGACGCTTTGATCGAGGCTTATTTGCGACCTCAGCCACGTGTGGCACTGGGTAGCGCGCTACAATCTATCGCCCATAGCTGCGCTGATGTCTCTGATGGCCTGGTCGCGGATTTGGGCCATATCTGTGAAGCGTCAAGCTGTGGAGCGGAAATTCAACTGCATAAGCTCCCTCTATCCTCCGAGGCTGCCGCGGTCCCTATGGAAGAGCAAGAACGCCTGCGTTTGGCCGCATCTCATGGCGATGATTATGAGTTGGTCTTCACACTGCCTAAAGAAAGAGAAGCTGAATTACCTGAGCTTACTAAACAGCTTGGTCTTCGACTTACGCGTATTGGCGAAATAACTGCTGGCAATCACGTGCAGGTCTTTGATGGTGATGGCCAACTGGTTGATTTGGGGGCAGGGGGCTATCGCCACTCAACCGAATCATAAAGATCAGCGCAGCTTATTTCCTGCAGACTGAGGCAATTGAGTCGGGCCAAAATCGATTTAATAGTTCAAAATCTACGAATTCCTTATTGAAAAGCGACGGACGCGAAAAATGCTCCCTTGATTGCGCGCTATGACCTCCATAAAGTGCGCGCGATAAAAATTATGGGAAAGGCGGCTGTTCAGCTTGCTTTTTTTAGTTGGCGTGTGGCCGGGCTTTTGTTATTGCCCGCACCACTAAGGACAGTCCCCGCTTTGGGGCACCCATGGAAGATACGAGGAAATGTCCATGAACTTTCTGCTTATCGCCATCGTCTGCGGCTTGCTGGCTGTGGTCTATGGCATTGTAACAAGCCGTTCGATCTTATCCGCTAGCGCGGGTAACGAGCGGATGCAAGAAATTGCAGGTGCGATCCAAGAAGGCGCGCGTGCTTATTTAAATCGTCAGTATCGCGCAATTGCCGTTGTTGGTGTTGTGGTTGCTGTAATTCTCTTTTTTGCACTGAATGCATTTGCTGCTGGCGGCTTTGTCGTTGGCGCGGTTCTGTCCGGTGCAGCTGGCTATATTGGTATGAACGTCTCTGTTCGTTCCAATGTTCGTGTGACTGAAGGTGCACGCGTTGGCTTAGCACAGGGTTTGAAAATTGCATTCCAGGCTGGTGCCGTCACCGGTATGTTGGTTGCTGGTCTCGCTCTCCTGGGTGTTGCCGGTTACTTCTGGGTGCTGCCAAGCCTTGGTGCAGAAGGCCGTGAAGTCATCGATGCCATGGTGGCATTGGGCTTTGGTGCGTCTTTGATCTCTATCTTTGCTCGTCTCGGCGGTGGTATCTTCACCAAAGGTGCTGATGTTGGCGCCGACCTGGTTGGTAAAGTCGAAGCCGGTATCCCTGAAGATGATCCCCGTAATCCTGCCGTTATCGCCGATAACGTTGGTGATAACGTGGGTGACTGTGCAGGTATGGCTGCTGATTTGTTTGAAACCTATGCTGTGACAACTGTTGCCACAATGGTTCTGGCTTCCATCCTCTACGCTGCAAGCCCGGTCGTTGGTTCCTTGATGCTTCTGCCGCTCGCTATCTGTGCGGTTTGTATCGTAACCTCTATCATCGGTACTTATTTTGTGCGCTTGGGCAAATCCCAAAGCATCATGGGCGCACTATACAAAGGTTTCATCATCACTGGCGTGTTGTCTATCCCTGCAATTTACTTTGCAGTGTCAGAAACCATTGGGCTGGGTGCCGTTGCCGGTACGACTTTGTCTGGTATGAACCTGTTCTATTGCGCACTGATTGGTTTGGCTGTGACGGGTGCATTGGTGTGGGTTACTGAATATTACACCTCTACCGAATATCGTCCGGTTCGCTCCGTAGCTGCTGCATCCAACACGGGTCATGCAACGAATGTGATCCAAGGTCTGGCTGTTTCCATGGAAGCGACTGCAGTGCCTGCTTTGATCATTATCGTTGGTATCATTGCCACATATATGTTGAGCGGTCTGTTCGGTCTGGCTATTGCGGTTACTGCCATGTTGGCATTGGCCGGCATGATTGTTGCCCTGGACGCCTATGGCCCTGTTACGGATAACGCAGGCGGTATCGCTGAAATGTCTGGCCTGGATAGTTCTGTCCGTGGTGTGACGGACGCCTTGGATGCCGTTGGCAATACGACTAAAGCCGTGACCAAAGGTTATGCCATTGGTTCTGCCGGCCTGGGTGCCTTGGTGCTGTTCGCCACCTATACGGCTGATCTGGACTTCTACTTCAAAGACCTCACAGTGAATTTCTCATTGGGTAATCCCTTCGTTGTGGTTGGCCTGCTTCTTGGTGGCCTGCTGCCCTTCCTCTTCGGTGCCATGAGCATGACCGCTGTTGGTCGTGCTGCTGCCTCCGTTGTGTTGGAAGTGCGCCGTCAGTTCAAAGAAATCCCAGGCATTATGGAAGGTACGGGCAAACCTGATTATGGCCGTGCCGTTGACCTGCTGACCAAAGCAGCCATCAAAGAAATGATCATCCCAAGCCTGCTGCCTGTGTTGGCCCCGATCGTGACTTATTTCATCATCGACGCCATTGCTGGTCAGGCTCAGGCATTTGCCTCCTTGGGCGCAATGCTGATGGGTGTGATTGTAACGGGTCTCTTTGTTGCCATCTCAATGACTGCTGGTGGCGGTGCATGGGATAATGCGAAGAAATATATCGAAGATGGCAATCATGGTGGCAAAGGCTCAGAAGCTCATAAAGCTGCTGTGACTGGTGATACTGTTGGTGATCCTTATAAAGACACCGCAGGTCCTGCTGTTAACCCGATGATTAAAATCACCAACATCGTGGCACTTCTGCTGCTTGCTATGTTGGCGCATTAATCCTCAGGATTAATCGAGAAAAGAAAAGCCCCGGTTCGAATGTTCGAGCCGGGGCTTTTTTTATTAGTAAAAATAAAAAGTTTTAAAGAGCCTATGGTCCGCCTGGAGCACCACCTTGCCCCGGTATGCTGCCAACCTGTCCGATATTGCCGAATAGCGATTCTAGGAAGCCCAGTTCGCGACCACGGGTTGGTGTACTGTCGCCAGAAAGATTGACATCAACGATGTCGGCCTTGTCATAAGTGTTAATCTCTTTGACATTCCCGTTTTCATCAAATGAAACAGCGACGACTTCATGAAAGATCGCTTTAGGAGTTAGAAAAGCGATCTGCTGCGTTAACTGCGATACATAGTACCAAGTATCGTCATCAAAAGTTGATGTGAGCGACGGGCGGCCCAGCATTGAAGCTACGGAGTCTTTATTATCGACGCCCGGCGCGACGTAGCTCATAAGCTCTTCATCTTTTAGATAGCCATTCTGATCTTTAATTGTTGTGCATGCCCCTAGGCCTGCAATTACGAGGCTAAGGGTGGCATATTTGATGCCCCGGCGGATGTCTTTATACATGTGCGTCACCATATTTGGCGTCATTCCTTACGCAGAACTGGAAATTTCTCTAAAAAGGGGATAGCAGCCCTTGGAGCATTTGTTTAGCGAGAAATTACGATCACATCATGGCATGACGGGAAAGAATTAATGTTTTTCAGGAAAAAGGCACGTCGCCGCGCCCACGCAGAGCGGCTTTATTCGCAAATTGTAAAGCGTGCACGGGATGCCGAGCTTTATGAGAACTTAGGCGTTGATGATTCCCTTGATGGCCGTTTTGATGCCCTTATTTTGCATTTGGCGCTGTTGCGACAGGCATTGGGAACCCAGGGTGCACAAGCCAATGAGCTGATTTCGCTTGTTCTGGAAACACTTGTTACTGATATGGACCGCACGATGCGGGAAATGGGTGTTGGTGATCTTTCTGTCGGCAAAAAGGTCAAGGCCATGATGACCGCATATAAGGGGCGAGAAGTCGCTTATGCAAAGGCTCTGGATGAAGGGGATGCCAGTTTGCGGGAGGCGCTTGTTCGTAATCTTTATCGTGGTTCCAGCCCAAATGAGAACGTTTTGGCGCAAATATCAGCGCGAATCACTCGTGATGCAGAAACTTTAGAACGGGCCGCAGCGGATATTTTGGCCGGTGGTGATTGTGTGTGGAGTGAAAATCATGTCCCAACAAGTTGAGCTTAGCCGTCTATTTAAAGTTGAAGATGCAGCTAATCAAAGCCGGCAGGTTCATATTGAGGCAACCGGCGATGAATGCGAGGCATTGGCGCGACGATTCAACATTCCCGCAATAATAGACCTGAGGGCTGATTTGCAGGTTAAGCCTGATTCTCTCGGCCTTATCGTTACAGGCGAGATTTTCGGGCATGCGACACAAAATTGTGTCGTAACTCTGAATTTGGTGGAGGAAGAGGTCAAAGATACAATCGAGACCTATTTTATTCTAAGCGAAGAGCTACATAAAATAGCACCTGAGACTGAAGAAGATCCAGAATTTGACAAGGATTATGAAGAGCTTACAGACTCTTATATTGATTTGGGAGAATTGGTTGCTCAGCATTTTGCCCTGGCATTGACCGCATATCCACGTGCTGAAAATGCAGAAAAAGAGGCAGAAAAGCTTGGAAAACCGCATAATCCGTTCGAAGTTCTCGCAAAATTGAAAGAGAAAGGTTGAAGCGCGCGCGTTTTTGGCTATTTTCTGGCGCCTGATTCAGCACTTGCTTATTTGGGCCCCTTATGGGGCAGGCAAGTGGTTTAACATATGGAAAGTTACAATGGCTGTCCCTAAGAGAAAAACGACACCTTCACGCCGTAATATGCGGCGTTCTCACCATGCGCTGAGTGCGACTGGTTACCAAGAATGCCCGAATTGCGGTGAATTGAAGCGCCCACACCATGTGTGTTCAGCATGCGGCCACTATGATGGCCGTGATGTTGTTGAGGCTGAAGGCACGGTATAAACTACCGTCTTATATTCACCTGATCGGGAGCGGATTTTGCCACGCGACATTATTCTCGCATTAGATGCCATGGGCGGCGACCATGGGCCTGAAACTGTGCTGGAAGGTGCAGAGAAGGCGCGTAGTCGTGTGCCGGGTACCCGCTTTCTGCTGTTCGGGGATGAAAGTCGGATAACGGCGGCTTTGGCAAAATGGCCGAAGCTCGCCGAACAATCTGAGATTCGTCATACAGATAAAGAGATTCTTGGCACGGATAAACCGAGCCAAGCACTTCGTCGCGGGCGAGACTCATCCATGGGGCTGGCAATTGCCGCTGTTAAAGATGGCGATGCTGATGTCGCTGTTTCTGCCGGTAATACTGGTGCGCTGATGGCAATGGCCAAATTTATTTTGCGCACAAAGCCGGGGATTGACAGACCAGCCCTTGTTTCCCTTCTTCCGACAGCGCGTGGTGAGTCTGTAATGCTCGATTTGGGAGCCAATACCGAATCAAGCGCTGAAAACCTTGTTCAGTTCGCTGTGATGGGTGCGGCTTTTGCGAAAACGGTATTGGGCTTGGATCATCCAAAGGTTGGCCTGCTTAATATCGGTGTTGAAGAGTTGAAGGGCACCGAGGAAATCAAAGAAGCCGGTCAGCTTTTAAAACAAGCCAATCTACCAATGGATTTCGCTGGTTTTACAGAAGGCGATCGCATCACACAAGGTGAGGTTGATGTGGTTGTTACTGACGGTTTTACAGGCAATGTCGCCTTGAAAACGGCTGAAGGCACCGCGAAATTGATCGCTGAGTTAATGCGCAGGGCCTTTAAATCGTCCATATGGTCAAAGATTGGCTATCTCTTTGCTCGTCACGGTCTGCGCTCCCTTCAGGACCATCTTGATCCGAATAATCATAATGGCGCTGTATTTTTGGGGTTAAATGGTCTTGTGGTCAAAAGCCATGGCGGTGCCAATGCCGTGGGTGTTGCGACAGCTATCGGCATGGCTATCGATTTGGCCGCGGATGATATCCTCACGCACATTGCAGAGGGTTTAAAAGAATTTGAAGGCCAGGTTGATCTGGTTGAAGCAGTTGGTGCCCAATGACCGTTATCCGATCTCATCTTGTTGGCTGTGGCGCATATTTACCCAAAAATCGTGTCAGCAATGATGAACTGGCCGAGAGAGTCGATACATCTGACGAATGGATCCAAGAGCGCACAGGGATTAAACAGCGGCATATAGCGGCAGAAGGGGAGATGACTTCCGATCTGGCGCTTAAAGCTGCTCAGGGAGCGTTGAAGGACGCCTCCATGGATGCGCAGGACATTGATCTAGTCATTGTCGCCACCACGACTCCGGATCAGACATTTCCCGCTGTTGCGACAAAAGTACAGGCTGCTTTGGGCATTCACCATGGCGCTGCATTTGATGTGCAGGCCGTGTGTTCAGGCTTTATCTATGGCCTGAGCATTGCAGATAATTTCATCAAGGCAGGCCAGGCTAAGAACATTCTTGTTATTGGTGCAGAAACCTTTTCCAGGCTGCTCGATTGGGAAGACCGCACGACCTGTGTTCTTTTTGGCGATGGCGCTGGGGCCGTTGTCTTGTCGGCAAGCGAAGGTGAGGGCACGTCTGAGGATCGTGGTATTTTGACCACCATCCTCCATTCAGACGGCCGATATAATGATCTTTTGAAAACTGACGGTGGGCCGTCCTCAACCGGTAGCACGGGCTATGTTCGGATGAAGGGCCGCGAAGTGTTCAAACATGCGGTTGTTAATCTTGCCAATGCGGTTAAAGAGGCGTTGGATGATACAGGCTTGACTGCTGAAGATGTGGACTGGGTTGTTGCGCATCAGGCCAATCGGCGCATCCTGGAAGCGACAGCGAAGAAGCTGAAACTGGATGACGATAAAGTCATTATTACAGTTGATGAGCATGCAAATACATCCGCAGCCTCAATCCCACTTGCCCTTTATGAAGGCATCAAACAAGGGCGAATCACTCGTGGTGATGTCGTGTTGATGGAAGCTATGGGGGGTGGTTTTACCTGGGGTTCCGCTCTCGTACGCCTCTAAAACACGCTTTAAACAGCGAAAATTCGCGTTTATGCCCGCATGAGCAACATCTTGCATCCCTTTGATATTGATTCGGTTTTTAAGGAAGAATAGTCTGAACAGACACGGGTTCAGGGGAAACATCATGAGTGGACGCACTATCACACGGGCAGATTTATCGGAAGCAGTCTATCAGGAAGTCGGACTGTCTCGGAACGAATCTGCGAATTTGGTTGAAGCAGTTCTTAAAGAAATCTCAGACACTTTGGTTGACGGGCAAAATGTTAAATTGTCTTCATTTGGCAGTTTCCTTTTGCGCGATAAAGGTGGCCGCATTGGTCGCAACCCGAAGACCGGGGAAGAGGTTCCTATTGAACCGCGCCGCGTACTTGTCTTTCGCCCAAGTCAGGTGATGAAAGACCGCATCAATGATGAGATGCGTCGCCGTAACGGTGACTAAGCTTAGAACAAGAGGCTTTGAATATCTGTGGCCAATGTGACGGAGAAATCCGCTCAGGCATTTCGAACAATCAGCGAAGTTTCAGAGGAACTTGGCATTCCTCAGCATGTGCTTCGTTTCTGGGAAACACGTTTCTCACAAATTAAGCCTCTTAAACGGGGCGGTAATCGTCGCTATTACCGCCCACAAGATATTGATCTACTCCGTGCCATTAGCCATCTGCACTATGTCGATGGTTTTACGTTAAAGGGCGTGCAGAAACTCATTCGCGAAAATGGGGTGAAAACCCTGGTGAAAGAGTTTCTAAACAGAGATGGGTCTGCGCCCTTTTCTATCATGGTGGAGCAAGAACAACATCCGGATACGGACACACCATCTTCTCAAGATGATCTGCAGGGCGTTTTGGATGAGTTGAAAGCGATTAAGCAGCTATTAGACGATAATAGGATTTAACGTTCTTCAATGCGGTAAGCGCAGCGTCTGGCCCCGGCTAGAATATGGTCTTCTCGGGTCACTCTGTATTTTGCTCCTAACGCGGTTTGAAAGACATCAAGCTCATTTGCACAAATGCCTGAGCAAGCGCGTGCCGCCGAACATATCGGGCAATGATTCTCATAGAGGTAAAGAACACCGTCTTTGACCTCTATATCAGCCATATAGCCTTCTTTACTTCGGAGTTTTGCAAGCCCCTGTGCCTTGGCTTTCAGGCTGTCATAGGCATCTAGCGCCTTTTTGTAGCGCGTCACTTGTTGCGCCCCGCGGGTTTCCAGCAATTTAGCCATGACTTTCCCGCCTTCCATAGTTTGGATGGCTTCAATAAGCTCAACAGCTAAGTCTTGATGTGCGTCAGGGAAAAATTTCTCAGCGCCTTCGGTCAAGGCCCATAGCTTTTTTGGACGTCCACGCCCTTGGGCCTCGCTTTCCCAAGAAATCAGACCTTCATCTTGGAGCGCGTAGAGATGCTGGCGCACTGCCATAGCAGTAATATTCAACTGCTGTGCTAGAAATTCCGCATCCTGAGGACCCTCACGCTTTAAAAGGTCCAGAATTGTGCGCCGTGTAGCAGCGGGTAAGCTTCTTTGTTTCATAGATTCTTTTTTAAAGGAAAATATATAAAAATTAAAGCCCGAAGGTGAATTTCAAAAAAGCGAATTTTTTGACGGAATTGACCTTGTCGAACTTTGAGACCGTCGCTATAGTCCGCGCCTCGAAATGACCGGAGCGTAGCGCAGCCTGGTAGCGCACTTGACTGGGGGTCAAGGGGTCGTGGGTTCAAATCCCGCCGCTCCGACCATTTCGAAAAAACCTTTTAAAAAAGAAGCATCCTGCCCATGATTTAATCTGTTCACGGCTGAAGAATTAAAACTTCAACATGACAGGTGACAGATTATGACGGCGACACAAGGCACAGCACCCAACCCCGATCAAAAACATCCTATCAAGGGTCAGGAGCGGGTTTGCTTTCTCAAAAATTTCATCACACGACCAGATATCCAGGTTGGCGATTATAGCTATTATGACGATCCAAATGGTGCGTATCAGTTTCAAAATGAAAATGTACTCTATCTTTTTGAAGGCAGCGGCGTTTCGTTGAAAATAGGAAAATACTGCGCTTTGGCGACTGGGGTTAAATTCATCATGGACGGTGCTAATCACCGTATGGACGGGCCGTCGACTTATCCCTTTCCTGTCATGGGTGGAGCCTGGGGACAGCATATGGAGTTGGTTATGGGCTTACCCCGGCGTGGTGATACGATTGTCGGGCATGACGTCTGGATGGGATATGAAAGCCTGATTATGCCTGGCGTGACTATCGGCCATGGCGCGATCATCAGTAGCCGCGCTGTGGTTACGCAGGATATACCACCTTATGCGGTCGCGTTGGGAAATCCAGCCAAAGTCGTGAAAATGCGTTTTGATGAAGATGAAATTGCGCGGCTGTTGGACATCGCATGGTGGGATTGGCCAATTGAGAAAATCACGGCCAATATTGAGCTAATCATGTCGGGTAGCGTTGATAATTTAGAAAAAATATAAAGCTGGCAATTGCCTTAAATCTAACAACGGCATAGGGTTATGGCTGGGTCTGATGGGGGACAGGTCATGTTGGGGCGCTTGTTGAAATGGGTTTTGAAGCTCATTTTAATTACAGTTTTCGTTGTTGTTGTTACTTCGATAGTTGGCGGACTTTGGTTGCAATATCGCTTCCAAGACCCGGCCTGGGTCACAATTAGCCGTATCATCAGGCCGGAGCTTGATTGGCAAAGCCCGCGATATCCATCTCTGAACTGGGCATTTAAGATTGCTTATAAAATGCTCGCAGATGATGCACGGTTGGTCTATGGGTATCGATTGGGTTCACAACAGAAGCTTGATCCTAAACGCTTGGCATTTGGTGTTGTCGGGCCGGAGATGAATGGTCACAACGGTCCATTCTATTACGACAAGGAGGGGCGCCCCTTATCAGAGGCGGAAGTGGAGGCTGGCGTGTTGCCAGCTCACATCGCGGATCCGGGCGTTGCCGATAAAATCGTCAATTCTCTGCCTGAACTGGAACAAGCATTGGAAACGGCCATTCCAGGCGATCATATCTTAATTCTTCCAGGCGTTTATTCCATTAGAGGGCGGGCATTAAAGCTCAAGCAGGGAGGGCGCCTGGATGCACCTATCTTTGTTAGAGGTGCAAGCTTTGGCGATGTCATTCTTAAATTTGACATGCTGGAAGGATTTCTTGTCTCAGCTCCTTATTGGGTGTTTGAAAACCTGGTCATTCGTGGAACCTGTAAAAGTGACAATAATTGCGAGCATGCATTTCATATTGTAGGGCGCGCAGAAAATACGACAATTCGCAATGTCATGGCTGTTAATTTCAATGCAGCGGTGAAAGTTAATCGCCTTGGTGAGGATGTGCCGGACTATGGACTGATTGAAAATGGCTTTTTCGCCAATGAATGGGCGCGGAAGACAACACGTCCAGTGACGCCTTTGGATATTGTAGCAGCCAATGGATGGCGTGTCGCATCCAATGTCATTGCGGATTTTGCCAAGGCTAAAGGCAATGGCATTAGCTATGGTGGCTTTTTCAAAGGTGGTGGGAGTGGCGGCATATTTGAACGCAATCTCTTGATGTGCGAATGGCTCCATTATGGTGGTGTCCGTATCGGTCTTTCCTTTGGCGGTGGTGGTACCTATTCGCCATCAGCTTGCCGTGATGGTGTGTGCGGGAAAGAGCACTCAAATGGCATAATTCGAAATAATGTCATTATGAATTGCCCGAATGATGTGGGTATTTATGTCAACCACTCACCGAACTCACTGATTCATAATAATGTCCTTACAGCAACCAGCGGCATAGATGTACGTTACAAAGAAAGTAGTGCATTGATCCAAAATAACGTCATAGACGGGCGTATTTATGCAAGAGATGGCGGTACTTATGAGGCGATGAGTAATGTTATAAGCCTATGGCGCGCAATGACACTTTCACCCGTTAGCACGACAGTTTATCGCGCACCTGAGCAGGCGGATTTTACTCCCATTTCACCAGCGAACTTGAATAAAGGCGGGACCGCAGTGGCCCAGCCTTATCTTGATTTCTGTGGTGCAATAGGTTCCCTTATGGCCCCTGATCTGGGTGCTTTTAAAATTGAGAGCCCTTTTTACTGCAATAACTTGCAGAGTGGCCGGCGCTAAAGTTAGAGTTGTGTCTCTAAACATAAGCGAAGGATCAGGTAATGGCGGCAAAATCCATCGGTACAAGGGTTAAACGAAAAGAAGACCAGCGCTTTATTACAGGCAATGGTCGGTATACCGATGATTTTAACCGACCCCATCAATGTTATGCGGTTTTTGTGCGGTCCCAATGGGCGCACGCGCGCATTACCTCTCTTGACTTCGATGAAGCACGGGCTATGCCCGGCGTGGTGTCTGTCCTAACAGGCGCGGACTATGTGGCAGATGGACTGGGGTCGTTGCCTTGCGGATGGATGATCCATTCCACGGACGGCACGGAAATGAAAGTGCCCGCACATCCTGCCCTAGCCACTGATAAAGTCAATTATGTGGGTGATCCTTATGCGGTGGTGGTTGCAGAAACGCTTGAACAGGCAAAAGCTGCCGCTGAAATGATTTATGCAGACGTCGAGGAATTGCCCGCTGTTTGTGATACCGCGCGTGCGATGCAAAGCGATGCTATTCACGCTGATATTGAAAATAACCGCTGCTATCACTGGGAATTAGGGGATGCAGACGCTGTTGATGCAGCATTTGAAAAAGCATCCCACGTAACAAGCCTTGAGTTTGCAAATAACAGATTAATTCCCAATGCTTTAGAGCCACGTGCTGCGCTGGGTGATTATGATAAGGGAAGCGGGAATACGACGCTTTATACCACCAGCCAAAATCCCCATGTGGCAAGGCTGGTCATGTCAGCTTTCATCGGCTTGGCACCGGAGCATAAATTGAAAATCGTTTCGCCTGATGTTGGCGGTGGTTTTGGCTCTAAAATCTTCGTCTATTCGGAGGAAGTTGTTTGTGCCTGGGCGTCTAAGAAAATTGGTCGGCCAGTGAAATGGACGGCTGATCGTTCTGAGTCATTTATGAATGATGCCCATGGTCGGGACCATGTGACCAAAGCGTCCATCGCCATGAATGATGATGGCGAATTTCTTGCAATGAAGGTCAATACAACGGCCAATTTGGGCGCTTATCTATCCTTATTTGCGTCCGCTGTGCCGACCTACCTCTATGGCACATTATTGGCAGGGCAATACAAAACGCCGACCATTCATGTCAGCGTGGATGCTGTGTTTACCAATACGGCACCTGTTGATGCCTACCGCGGGGCAGGGCGCCCGGAAGCTACATATGTGGTGGAGCGTCTGGTTGAAACGGCAGCGCGGGATATGAATATGGACCCGGCTGAAATCAGGCGCCGGAATTTCATTCCCACGACGGCCTTCCCTTATGAAACGCCTGTGGCCTTAACTTATGACATTGGTGACTATGAGGCCTCTCTTGTCAAAGCCCTGGAAATCTCAAATTATGCGGACTTTGCTACGCGTCGGCAGGAAGCGGAAGCGCGAGGTAAGAAGCGCGGAATTGGCCTGTCCTGCTATATTGAAGCTTGTGGTTTGGCACCGTCTAAGCTTGCCGGGCAATTGGGTGCAGGCGTTGGGCTTTTTGAATCAGCCCAGGTGCGTGTGAATCCAACAGGCAATGTCACTGTCTATACTGGTGTCCATAGCCATGGGCAGGGGCATGAAACAAGTTTTGCGCAGATTGTTGCGGATAAACTTGGCTTAGAAGCGGATGAAGTCGAGGTTGTGCATGGCGACACGCGTGAAGTTCAATATGGACTTGGCACTTATGGATCTCGTTCGCTTGCCGTTGGTGGATCAGCTTTGGTCCAGGCGACTGATAAGGTCGTTGCTAAAGGGCGAGAGATTGCGGCCTATAAGCTAGAATCCGATGTAGATGACATAGACTTCGAAGATGGTGTCTATTCCGCACGCGGCACTAATAAAAGCATGACCTTTAAGGAGGTCGCCTTCGCAGCTTATGTGCCCCACGACTATCCTTTGGATAAATTAGAGCCGGGGTTGGAGGCCGTTGCCTTTTATGACCCTGAGAACTTTACCTATCCTGCAGGGACTTATGTGTGTGAGGTGGAAATTGACCCCGACACAGGCGTGACGAAAATCATTCAGTTCATTGCGGTTGATGACTTTGGCCGCATCATCAATCCGATGATTGTTGAAGGTCAGGTTCATGGCGGGTTAGCCCAAGGTATAGGGCAGGCCTTGATGGAAAATGGGGTTTATGACAGCGATAGTGGCCAGTTGGTGAGCGGGTCATTCATGGATTATACCTTGCCCAGGGCGGATGACCTGCCGAATTTCTCGCTGGACCTTACTGAGACAGCTTGCACGCATAACCCGCTAGGCGTTAAAGGCTGCGGGGAGGCTGGTGCGATTGGCTCCCCGCCTGCTGTGATTAACGCGATTACGGATGCTTTGAAGGTGCGTGACATTGCAATGCCTGCCACACCATTGCGTGTTTGGCAGGCAATTCATAAAGAAAAGGCGGCTTAGGAGCCGCCTTTCTATGATTATTTCTTAATGACAACGGTGCCGCCTATTTTATCGTGAAGGGCTTGTTTGCGTTCATCAATCCCAGCCCAGGCGCAAGAAACATAAAATAGCAACTCAGCGGCACTACTCAAACCAGTGGATGCGAAGCTTAATAGACCGGGAAGCGCAAAAAGGATGACACGGCGGAGCAGCCGGTCCACGCCTGGTTTGCCCAATGTGTCGGCATCTGCGATGCGCGCACCAAATATCATCAGCCCTAGTGTCGTCTGCTTCCAGGCCCAAAAGCCAAGAAAATAACCTACAGTGATCGCAAGGCTATAAGGTGCGAGATCCGTAGAAACAGCTTGTGCAAGCGATGGGTCGATGCCATCACTTCCAAACATTTGGGCCATATTGTCTTTCGGCACCAGTATAAAAACGGGAATCATGATGATAATTCCGTCGATGATGAAAGAAAGTACGCGCTTCCAAAAACCCACATATTCAGCCGCGATGGGCCGTTCCAAATCATCGGACAGTAGATCTGACATTTGATTATCCCCCTAAATTTCCTCTAAACCCAAACATCAGCCTGCGATGAATAAGTGCCGCATTCAAGTCTGTTTATATTCAGGACTTCAATGGGCTGAGCCGAATAGGCAGGCCATCACCTGGTTTGTAGATGGGCCAAGGGCGCCAGCTTGGCTTATAATTTGCCTCTAATTCCACTTTATGTGTGGTTAGCAAGTGATAGAAAAAGACCTTCGCCTGCATATAAGCGAAATGAAGACCTAGGCACATATGTGCGCCACCACCAAATGGAATCCAGGCATATTTGTGCCGCTTGGCGGTTTCCTCGGTCGTAAAGCGCATTGGGTCGAATTTATCGGGATCAGGCCATACGTCTTCCATCCGATGCGTGAAAAGTGGGTTGAGACCGACCATTGTGCCCGCTGGAATTTTATGCCCTTTAAATTCAAAATCTCTTATTGCGCGGCGGGGAAGGGCTGGGACCGGTGCATGAAGGCGCAGGACTTCTTTAAAGGCCATTTCCGTTAGTGGCACATCATTTAATTTGTCGTAGGGGAAATAGCCGTCTTGTTCTAAAGCCTGCATTTCAGTGCGCAGTTTCTCCTGCCACTCAGGATGTTTCGCAAGCTCATAAACCATAGAAGTGACCGATGAGGTAATGGTGTCATGTGCGGCCATCATTAAAAAGTTCATATGATCAATGATTTCCTGATCGCTAAAGCCGTTTCCATCATCGTCCTTTGCATTGCAGAGAATAGTGAACATGTCCTGTGCATCAGAGCCGCGCCTTTTGGGAATTTCCTGGGCGAAATAAGCACACATATATTTACGCCCCTTAACGCCCTTGGCCATTTGTGTCCCGGGGAGGGGAACGCGAATGGGAGCAATTGTTGCTGCCACCATATCAACAAATGATTTGTTGATTTTGTCGGCTTCGGGTCCCCAGGGAATACCTAAGAAGGGTGATGCTGCAAGGTTCAATGTCAGGTCTTTAATGGCTGGATAGAATTTAAATTCAGGTGTTTTTGTCCAGTCTTTTAAGCGCGCTTTGATGCCTTCATTCAGGCTTTCAATATAGCTGCGCATGGCAGATGTCTTAAATGCCGCCTGCATGGTTTTGCGGTGTCCGCGATGGACTTCAAAGTCAAGCAGCATCAGACCACGGGGGAATAGGCGCTTTAAAGTTGGGGTCCAGCCGAGTTCGGAAGAGAAGGTTTTGCCCTTGTCAAAGAGCACGAGCTCATTGGCTTCCGGCCCTAACAAAGTCACTGTGTGTTGACCCAAAGTATAGGATCGGTAGACCGGGCCGTGGATTTTATGCATATGCTCCGTATAGCCTTGCGGGTCACGGAGTACCTTGAAGGTTGTGCCAATAATGGGCAGCCCATCCTCACCTGGAATATGGCTGATATCAGGCTTTTCAGGCAAGTTAGGGAGGGCTTCAAGGGTAAGTTCGCTGGTTAAACCGGTCATGTTCCAACACCTTTTAAAAATGCGTAGCAATTATACGCAAAAATTCAGCGCAGAAAATCATAGATTTGCGATCTCAACCATTTTTTGCACCAAAGCCACCTCCACCCGGAGTTTCAATGCGCAATTCATCGCCCGGTTTTAGGTTTATTTCCGCCGTTGCACCGATGGGTTCAATATGACCATCCCGTCTTTTCACACTGCCTTGGCCGGGCTTTCCTGCCTCACCGCCTTTTAATCCAGGTGGCCCCGACAGGCGGTGATTGGAAAGCAATGTTGCCGTCATCTCTTGGTCAAAGCGGATATGGCGGATCAAGCCATTTCCACCCCTATATTCGCCCGCTCCACCGCTGTTCGGTCTGATGCAGAAGCGGGTGATTTCAACGGGGAGGCGGCTTTCAATGACTTCCACATCGGTTAACCTACTGTTGGTCATGTGACTGTGTACAGCGTCAGCGCCGTCAAATCCGGGGCCTGCCCCAGTCCCGCCTGCTAAGGTTTCATAATATTGGTACTGGGCGTTACCAAAGCTCAGATTATTCATTGTGCCCTGACTTGCTGCCATAACGCCCATCGCAAGGAAAAGCGCATTGGTTACAGCCTGGCTTGTCTCGACGTTGCCTGCAACGACTGCTGCCGGGGGGATCGGGTTAAGCAAGCTACCCTTTGGAACGATGAGCCGAATGGGTTTAAGGCACCCAGCATTTAATGGAATTTCATCATCTACGAGGCAGCGAAATGCATAAAGGACGGCGGCGCGCGTTATGGCGAGGGGCGCGTGGAAATTATGATTTCCCTGTGCAGATGTGCCTGTAAAATCAATCTCTGCTTCTCCAGCAGTCGGATCAACTGTGATGCGTACGTGTATTTCCGCGCCGATATCTAAAGGATAAACCCAATGCCCATTCTTTAATTTGGAAATAGCGCGCCGAACAGCTGCTTCCGCCGCATCTTGAATATAGTCCATATAAGCGTCCACCATATCCCGCCCGAAATGGCGGATCATCTTGTGGATTTCTTGGACACCTTTCGTGTTGGCAGCAATCTGCGCTTTTAAATCAGCGATGTTCTGATCCGGATTGCGCGCTGGATAGGGCGGCTTGTTGAGAATGTCCCGGGTCGCCTGCTCTTGGAACTCCCCTTTGATGACTATCGGAAATGCACGGAAGAGCGCGCCTTCTTCCTCTATGGAAGTGGAGCGTGCGGGCATGGAACCAGGTGTAATGCCCCCCACGTCTGCATGATGGCCCCGCGAGGCGACGAAGAACCGGGGCTTGCCACTGTCTTCGAGAAACACGGGTGTAACGACGGTGATATCCGGTAAATGCGTGCCACCATGATAAGGGTCATTAATCGCATAGGCAGAGCCGGGCATAATGTCGACGTCATGGATTAATGCCTTTACGCATTCCGACATGGAACCTAAATGGACGGGCATATGAGGTGCATTGGCGACGAGATCACCGCTCTGGTCGAAAAGCGCACATGAAAAGTCCAGTCTTTCCTTGATGTTGACGCTGTGAGCAGTGTGTTCAAGGACGCGGCCCATTTGCTCTGCGATGGACATAAAGAGATTATTGAAAATCTCTAGTTTTATGGGGTCGGTTTTTGTCGTGCGCACTATCGCTTTTTTCAAGCCTTGGGTTTTAGACAGGATAAGAGCGCCTTGAATATCAATGCGGGCTTCCCATCCTGGTTCCACACAAGTGGTTGAGGTCGGGTCCAGCAATATGGCTGGCCCGCTTGTGGCTTTGTCCGGACTAAGGTCATCGCGTCTATAGACCGGCGTTTTCGTCCAATTGCCTGAGACGAACATGCCCACATGGTTGAGGGGCTTATGGGTGCTTGATGATGAGCGTTTTAAATTGAGGTCAATAGCGTCACTTATCGCTTTGCTATGTATGGCAAGGCGTTCTAACTCCACAACCCCATGGGATTCACGAAATCCATAACGGCTCTCATGCTCGTCTTCAAAAGCCACTATCAGGTCGTCAATTTTTGGCGTCCAGGGCAGGGGTAAGCTCGTATCACTGCCGCGATATCTTAGATAAGCCATGGGCTGATGCACAATCTCTGTACCGCCCGTAACCTGTTCCTTTAAGGCGGCGTCGGCATCCAGGGTGAGAGCTTTAATTTCCCGCTCAATGTTTGAGCATGAATTGGGGGTTAGCTCAAATTGAACGGTTTTTTCTTTCACTAATGCGATATGTGAAAGGCCAATGCCCAAAGCGGATAGCACGCCAGCCATGGGGTGGATCATGATGGTTTTTAGCGATAACGCATCAGCGACCCGGCAAGCGAGTTGTCCGCCCGCACCGCCAAAGGCCACAAGGATATGTTCATCAATGTCCTGGCCGCGCTCGATTGTGATGGACTTAATGGCCCGCGCCATATGCTGGGTGGCGATGTCGAGATAGCCTTCTGCCAAGGCTTCCAGTTCATATGACCTACCGCTTTCTGCCTCAATCTGATCTCTCAGCTCCAACATCGCTTTTTTTGCAGCCTTGATATCCAGGGGCGATCTCCCGTCCTTGCCAAGGACTTTCGGGAAATGGTCGACGGGGAGGCGGCCCAATATTGCATGACAGTCAGTAACGGCTAATGGCCCGCCCTTGCCATAACTTGTCGGTCCAGGGTCGGAGCCTGCGGATTCCGGCCCGACTCTAAGGCGTATGCCGTCAAAACCCAATCTTGACCCACCGCCTGCAGCAATTGTGTGGATATCAAGCATGGGCGTATAAAGCTGCTGACCAGCAATGCTGGCGCTGGTGCTGTATTCTATTTCACCAGCAAAATGGCTAACGTCCGTTGATGTGCCGCCCATGTCAAAGGCGATAATCTTATTGAAACCGGAGCGTTTCGCCGTTTCAACCGCGCCTATAACCCCACCAGCGGGTCCGGACAAAATCGCATCCTTGGCAAGGAAATGGTCCTTATGGGCGAGCCCGCCGCTGCTTTGCATGAAATACAGGGACGTATCATTAATCTCGCGAGAAACCTGGGACACATAATGTTTTAGCACTGGATTTAAATAGGCGTTTATCAGCGCCGTTTGTGCCCGCGGTACAAGTTTTATAAGCGGTGCAATTTCATGGCTGACGCTCACTTCACGGAAATTCAATTCCCGTGCGATGTCTGCAATTGCCTTTTCATGTGTGGTGTGGACATAACCGTGAACCAGACAAATGGCTAAGGATTGAATGCCGTCTTCAAGCGCCTGTTCCAGAACCGCTCTTGTGTGTTCCAGGTCTAGGGGCTGTGTAATGCTGCCATCCGCTTTGATACGTTCTTTGACACTTATGACCTGGCTATAGATCAGGGTCGGCTTTTCAATATGAAGTGCAAATAGTTTTGGTCGATGCTGGGTCCCGATTGCTAAGGCGTCTTCAAAGCCTTCTGTTATGACAAGCGCGGTCTTTGCTCCTTGATGTTCCAATAGGGCATTTGTGGCAACCGTGGTTCCCATGCGGATGATTTCAGCATCTTGTGAAGGGAAGGGGGCGTCATGAGCTGCCCCCATGATATGGCGTATGCCTGCAATGGCGGCATCGTCATAGCGCTTAGGGTCTTCACTTAGAAACTTTGCGCTGATTAAAGGCCCGGAGGGCGGCTGTGCGACAATATCCGTAAAGGTTCCGCCTCTGTCGATCCAGAACTGCCATTTCTTTTCATTCATGAGGCGCGGGCCTTGTTCGCTTGTCCGTTGAAATTCCCATATATTATTTGCTGTTAATTGCCGTCAAACAAGCTATTGATCGTGGTTATGGCGATTTGGGGAAAAATAGTAGGTGGTGCCACCGGATTTGCTCTGGGTGGTCCCATCGGTGCATTGATTGGTGCGGGCGTTGGTCATGCGGTCGATCGCGTGGCCTTTGGCGATCATATTGATGATGAGGCAACCCGCAAAATCACCTTTACCATCGGCGTTATTGCCTTAGCTGCAAAAATGGCTAAGGCGGATGGCGAGGTTACTTTGGATGAAGTGGCCGCTTTTAAAAAGCTTTTCAAAGTGCCACCTTATGAAGAGCGTAATGTCGAGCGGGTTTTCGATTTAGCACGTCGGGCAACAGCGGGTTATGAAGCCTATGCCCGGCAGATTGCCTCGCTTTTTGAACGGCGTGCCCCTATCCTTGAAGACCTTTTGGATGCGCTATTCCAGATTGCCAGTGCGGATGGCGTTTTTCATCCGTGTGAAATTGACTATCTTGAAAAAGTCGCCGCCATCTTCGGCTTTAACGAAGCGGACATTGATCGCATCAAAGCCCGTCATATGGGCCTGGACCAGGCAAGTCCCTATGCCATTTTAGGCATTGACCCAAATATTTCTGACATAGAGCTGAAAAAACATTATAAGCAGCTGGTCCGAGAAACCCATCCGGATCGGATGATGGCGCATGGCGTACCGGAGGAATTCATTTCCGTCGCAACGGAACGTCTTGCAGCCATAAATGCAGCCTATGATAAAATCGCGAAATCACGCGGTTTAACTTGAAAAATTCTGGTTGAAGTGCCGCCTCTTAAGCGGTGCCATTGTGTTGGAGTGTGAAATGTCTCTCCCCCATTTGGGCCTTGTGCTCATGATAAATCTATTCTGGGGCTTTAATTTCGTTGCCGGTAAATGGGTATTGACGGATTTGCCGCCTTTTTGGGGGGTATTCTTCCGCTTCCTGCTTGTCCTTCTGATCTGCCTGCCGTGGTTGAAGCTGCGGCGCCCGAATATTAAGCCACTGATTATTATCGGCCTCTTAGGTGCGGCTCATTTTGCATCCATGTTTTTGGCGCTGGATGTTTCGAAGTCAGCGGGGACTATGGCAATTGCCTCTCAACTTGGTGTGCCTTTTTCAACGATTATGGCGGTGTTGTTTCTTAATGAACGTATCGGCTGGAAACGAATTTCGGGCATTCTCCTCGCCTTTGCGGGCATTGTCCTGATTAAATTTGAACCGGGTGGTGGCGGCGAGAACACATGGGCGATTGTATTCATTGTGATGGGCACCATTTTATTTGCGACAGTTTCGATTTTGATGCGCAAAATCCGTGGCGTAACCCCGCTTGAGCTGCAGGCTTGGACGGGCCTTGTAAGTATTATCCCGCTAGGCTTGGTAGCTCTTATTCGAGAGGGTAGCCCCGTTCCCTATGTGATGGAGGCCGGCTGGCACAGTTGGGTAGGTATTTTCTATGGTGCAATATTCTCTTCAGTAATTGCGCATGCGGCGAATTTTTATCTGTTGCAGCGCTATCCGGTTACAACCGTTGCGCCCTTTACTTTGCTGGCACCTCTAATTGGCGTGGTCTCTGGTATATTGGTCCTAGGTGACCCAATTACTACGGGTCTGATACTTGGCGGTCTATTGACCATGGGCGGTGTGGGCGTCATTACTTTAAGGTCAGTCACACGCGCTAAGAGATTGCTATGATCATTGACCATCCCTCGCCAAATCATGATGAGCGGGTATCGCCTATAGATATGCTCCTGCTCCATCATACAGGCATGCCGACGGGGGAGGAGGCGCTTGAGCGCTTATGCGATGCGGATGCGAAAGTCAGCGCCCATTATTTCATTGAAGAAGACGGGCGGATTTTCCAACTGGTGGATGAAGCGCGCCGTGCCTGGCATGCAGGTGTGTCCTGTTGGCGCGGGGAGAGAGACGTTAATTCCCGTTCTATCGGCGTTGAGCTGGTGAACCCGGGACATGAATGGGGCCTACGTACTTTTCCCAAAGTGCAGATGGAGAGCCTTAAATCTCTGTCCCTGGATATCCTTAGTCGTCATGCTATTCCTGCACGGCATGTGCTGGGTCATAGCGATGTGGCACCGGGGCGAAAGAAAGATCCTGGTGAGCTCTTTGATTGGGAATGGCTAGCGTCGCAGGGCGTAGGCCTTTGGCATCATAAACCACAGACTTATTTGCCAGAGTCCCTTATCCATCAGTCTTTGGCTGACTTCGGATATAATATGGAAGACGCTTCCCAGGTAATTGAAGCCTTTCAACGGCATTTTCGCCCAGCCAAAATGGACGGGGTCATGGATGAAGAGTGTTGCGCCATTCTTTCCTCATTGATGGAGCAGATTGGAGCTGATGCATGAAGGGCCGCGTTTTAATCATTGCCGGGTCCGACAGTGGCGGAGGCGCTGGTATTCAAGCGGATATCAAGACGGTTAGCGCGCTTGGCGGCTATGCCGCAACGGCGATTACGGCTTTAACGGCTCAAAATACATTAGGCGTGCATGGGGTCGTGCCGGTTGCACCTGACTTTATCGTCCAGCAAATGCAAGTCGTGCTCCAGGACATAGGGGCGGATGCGATTAAAACGGGCATGCTGTATGACGAACATGTCGTGGATGTAGTTTGCGATGTGTTGGAAAGTGATGCGCAGGGCATTCCCGTCATTGTTGATACGGTAATGGTGGCTAAGGGCGGTGCCTCATTGTTGAGTGATAAAGCGGCAGCACGGCTGCACGACCGCTTGATGCCCTTGGCCACACTTATCACGCCCAATATTCCCGAAGCTGAAGCTTTAACCGGCCTGTCCATCAAGGACGAGGCAGATATGAAAGTAGCGGGTGAGGCCCTCCTTCATCAAGGTGCGCAGGCTGTCTTGCTTAAGGGTGGTCATGGGGAAGGGGAGGAATTGGTGGATTTGCTGTTTGACGGCAAGACACTTCATCGCTTCACGTCCCAACGCATAGATACATCGCATGCTCATGGCACAGGTTGCACGCTGTCCTCTGCCATTGCGACTTATGTGGCGCAAGGCTACCCGCTTGTTGATGCGGTGGAGTTGGCACGGGATTATGTTCATGAGGCGATTCAAAAAGCGCCGGGGT
>JASFRS010000013.1:0-23110 GCA_050114795.1 Sphingomonadales bacterium | reverse complement strand
ACCGGATCATCTGGCTATGGCAGCTATAACACCCCTCACGGACATAGATTTGCCGTCCAGCCAACTCCAGTGGCGTGTAAGGCCGCATGCCTTCTACCTTCTCAATAGTGGAGTTGAGCAGGAAGAGCGGAACAATTTCCACAATCCCGCCGATGGCCACAACGATAAGGCAAGCCACCAGGAGAATGATTGAGTTTTTCTCAAAAATTGCATGAGTGAATTTAGCCATTTCTCAATCTCCTCAAGCGGCGACCGTCGTGGCGGAAGCCACACGTTGAGCTTTAAGTTCTTCACCTGCATGGACATCGCCTCTGGCCGTACGCCATAGATTATAAGCCATGATGAGTGAGCCAATCAGGAACAACGATCCGCCAAGAGCGCGCACCACATAACCGAAGTGCAATTGCTGCACCGTCTCGATAAAGGCATAGGTCAAGAAACCCTGGCCGTCATAAGCGCGCCAGAACAGACCTTGTTGGATACCCGCCACCCACATGGAGGTGATGTAAAGCAGGATACCTATGGTCGCGACCCAGAAATGCCATTCGACTAGGCCCAAGGAATAGAGCCGTTTGCGTTTCCATAACCAAGGGACGAGACAGTAAAGCGCGCCAAAGGATACAAAACCGACCCAGCCCAAAGCGCCTGAATGCACATGGCCAATAGTCCAATCCGTATAATGCGATAAGGAATTCACCGCCTTAATCGACATGACAGGTCCCTCAAAGGTGGACATGCCATAGAAGGCAACCGACACGACGAGCATCCTGATAACCGGATCCGTGCGCAACTTGTCCCAGGCCCCCGATAAGGTCATCAGGCCATTAATCATCCCGCCCCAGGACGGCATCCACAGCATGACAGAAAATACCATTCCCAAAGTCTGTGCCCAATCCGGCAGCGCTGTATAATGGAGATGGTGAGGGCCAGCCCAGATATACAGGAAAATCAGCGCCCAAAAGTGGATGATAGACAAGCGGTAGGAATAAATCGGCCGCTCTGCCCGTTTAGGTACGAAATAATACATGATAGCAAGGAAGCCCGCGGTTAAGAAGAAGCCCACCGCATTATGGCCATACCACCATTGAATCATCGCATCCTGCACACCGGACCACAGAATGACTGAGGTTGGTGAGAAAGGAGACAGCGGAACAGCAGCATTATTCACCAGATGCAACATGGCGATGGTGACAATGAAAGCCAAGTAGAACCAATTCGCCACATAAATATGGGGCTCTCTCCGCTTGATAATCGTGCCTAGGAAAACCAGCAAATAAGTGACCCATACACCGGTCAGCCATAAATCCACATACCATTCAGGCTCTGCATATTCTTTGGATTGGGTCACACCCAGCGCATAGCCCGATGCAGCCAGCACAATGAATAGATTATAGCCCCAGAATACAAACCAGGGTGCAATGTCCCCTGCCAGTCTGGCCCGGCATGTGCGTTGAACCACATAAAAACTGGTAGCAATCAGTACATTCCCGCCAAAGGCAAAAATAACTGCGGATGTGTGAACTGGCCGCAGGCGGCCAAAATTGATAATAGGATTATCAAAATTCAAATCGGGAAAGGCTAATTGCCAGGCAATGATCGTGCCGACTAGAAAGCCTACAACACCCCAAAATGTTGAGGCGATAACACCGGCCCGAACCACTCCTTCATTATAGTTCGGAGAACCATTTGCTTTAACCTGCGGTATATTTTTCTCCCGCGCCGCCATTTGAGCGGAAAAGAAGAAAGCAAAAATAACAAAAATCAGCCCATGGAAAGCCATGGCTGATGAATGCGTATTAGCGTTCACCATTAAGCCCCAAAGGCCAATAGCTGCCATAACGACATAGATGGCGATATCATTGATACCGCCCGCCCCACTTGGTTGCGGGTGAGAAGTTGTTTGCGCGGTCATTCAAACCCCCGTCTTTTTAATGTCCGCACTCACTTCCTAAAAAGAAAAAAGGCGGACCATGGGCCTCTCCCAATTTACTCAAGAAAAAGGCTTACACGGCCCGCCTACAAGAGGCTTTGATCTGGATCAGTTTTTTTACGAAGAGTCCCTCAGCAATAAATAGGGCAAGGACAAATGAACACTTCAACCCAACACAAACGGACAAATCAGACAGAAAACAAACGCAATATCAAATGCTCACTTTCCTGCGATATATGTCGATAAATGGAATTGGCAGATGACTTGATGATGTCTAACCTTCATCTACAAGAGTCTTTTGCAGGAGAGGGTAATGAAACGACGAATGTTCAGAATTCTTACTTGGGTGATTGGGGTGCCCTTGGCAGGAATTGCCAGCCTCGCTGCTTATGTGGCTGTATTCGGGTTTCAGGATCTAATCAACGCTGGTCCTGACCGCCCATCTCTGAGCGATGAGGAAGCTGGCATCACCGTAACAACTTTAGCAGAAGGTCTAAATCACCCTTGGTCGCTGGCCTTCCTTCCAGATGGGCGCATGCTGGTCACGGAACGAGTTGGTCAGCTCCGCATCATGGAGCGCGATGGCCATCTTTCAGGCCCTATTGAGGGCGTGCCTGAAGTTGGTGCTAAAGGACAGGGTGGCTTGATGGATATCATTCTCGACCCGGACTTTGAAACAAATCACATTATCTATTTTTCATTTGCAGAAGCTGATGAAGTCGATGAGGACAAGGTCAGCACCGCAGTGGCCAGGGCAAAATTTATTGAAGACGCAGGCACAGCCAGGATTGAAAATCTGGACATCATCTTTCGCCAAACACCGAAAGTCGAAGGCTGGGGGCATTTTGGGTCGCGGCTTGTCATAGATGATGAAGGATATTTATTCATCACCCTTGGGGAACGTTTTAATTATAGGGAACGCGCCCAGGATTTAGACACCACCCTAGGTAAAATCGTGCGCATCAATCGCGATGGTTCTATCCCGGCTGACAACCCCTTTGTTGGCCAAGCCAACATTCTCCCGGAAATATGGACCTTTGGGCATCGCAATGTTCAAGGCGCAGCACTGCACCCTGAAACACGGCAGCTTTGGGCACATGAACATGGTGCCCGCGGGGGTGATGAATTGAACGTGATTCAAAAAGGTCATAATTATGGCTGGCCGGTCATTACTTTAGGACGTGACTATAGCTTCGCAAAAATTGGCGAAGGCACTCACAAAGAAGGTATGGATCAACCTCTTTATTACTGGGACCCCAGCATTGCCCCATCCGGCATGACTTTTATCACCAAAGATCTTTTCCCTGGTTGGAAGGGCGATATTTTAATCGGCAGCCTGGCCCACAAACGTCTCGTGCGTCTTAGGATGAAGGGCGAAAAGGTCGTCGAAGAAATTCATCTTCTCGGGTTACGCAAAACACGGGTTAGGGATGTGCGGGAAGGACCGGATGGCACCATCTATGTCCTGACAGATGAGGAAGATGGCGCTGTGTTAAAGCTCACTCCACGCCGGTAATAAATCAAATCAACATAATCAGGGTCTTTGCCATTTGCGCAAAGACCCCCACAAACCCAACCATGGACAAGGCCCAGCTATATTTTCGAATAGCTGTGTGTTTGGTAACGCTAAGCAGAAAATACAACCACCTCCCGACCGCGTAGAACACAGCCCCATTTGCAGACCACTCTCCATGCGCCCCTGTAAGGCTTAAGATCAGAAGCCCAGCCAAAACAAACCAAAATGTTTCATTGAAATTTCTGTGAACCTGGAAATAGAGATCACTGTTCCGCGCGAGCTTTTGTTGTAGAAAACCCAATGGAGTGACAGCCATCAAAGCTAGCAAAACCACCATATCAAAGCCTTGGGGCATCATCAATTTCCTCGTATGAGTCGACCCTTTTCTGTGACTAAATTGATACATCAAAGTTGTAGTTGCAACAATTCGCAATCTATTCTACCTGTGGTTTATAGAACCCTAAATCGTGAGTGTTTATACACCTTGGCATGAATGGTCCCGTTTTCCCCTAAAAATCAAGGGTTAGGACCATTTCAGATTGAACAACGGCAATAAGCCCCCATTGATCCTTGGGAGATCATAAATATGCGTTATCTGAGTAAAAAAGCAGCCCTCATCCCTTTGATGGCTGGAACAGCCCTCTGCCTGCCTGTAACCGCCTATGCACAATCAGCGACACAGGCCCTTCTTGAAGAAGTCGTAGTCACAGGCACGAAGAAAAAAGATGCGGAAAATGTGCAGGACGTTAATGCGGCAGTTACCGCTCTTGGCGATGCACAACTTGAAGCCCTGAAGGTCAAAGATCTGACGAGCCTTTCCTACTCCATTCCAAATGTATCCTTAGACGATGTAGGCACATTCCCCGGAACAGCAAATTTTTCCATCCGCGGCTTGGGTATCAACTCTTCTATTCCTTCAATCGACCCAACAGTCGGTGTTTTTGTTGATGGGGTTTATCTCGGTGTAAATACCGGCATCATTTCAGATTTATTTGATATCGAAAGCATCGAAGTATTGCGAGGACCACAAGGCGTTCTATTTGGACGTAACGTGACTGGCGGTGCTGTTCTCATCAACACAAAAAAACCTTCTGATGAGCTGACTGTTGACGCGAAAGTAGGTATTGAAACCGGCTTCCGTGGTACCAGCCCCACTTACAAAGCTGCGGGTTCCATTAGTGGCCCAATTACCGAAGCCATCAGCGCAAAACTTGCTGTATATTACAACAATGATGAAGGCTGGCATCGTCGTACTTTAGCTGACGGCAGCACAGAATCATTCGGCGATTCAAGGACAGTAATTGTTCGTCCAGCTTTATATTTTACGCCGAATGATCGCTTTGATGTGACATTGCGATATGAACACGGCGACATCAATGGTGACGGCCCCGCCGCCCAAAATCACACAAATGGATTAGGTGTCACCAATCCATTTTTCAGTGCGCCCCGCGGTACTTTCACATTTTCCATTGATGAAACCGGTCAGGCAGATAGCAGTTGGGACCAGTTCTTTGTTGATGCAAACTTAGATGTCGATTTCGGCGACGGCACGATTACCAACATCTTTGGTTGGAGAGATTACCAACTTGATGCGGTTACTGACGTTGATGCAACACCACTGCCCTTATTCCATGCGCCAGCCACGGTCGATCAGGACCAGTTCTCAAATGAGATTCGCTATAACGGTACCTTCTTTGACATCTTGAATGTGACCACAGGGTTTTATTTCTTCACGCAGGATATCGCATATAACGAGGTCCGCGAGATTGCCTTTGGCACAAGATTCTTCAACGGCGGTGGCGTGCAAGACCAAAAGACATATGGTTTCTTCACACAGCTGGACATTGATCTAACTGATAGACTGACTTTGAATCTAGGTGGTCGTTACACCTATGAAAAGAAAGACGTCGTTATTTCAAACCTTATTTTGAATCAAACGCCTTGTGATGTGCGCGAGGGCACTTGCTCAAGCGACTTTGTAGATGGAGATAGCTGGGAAAACCTTGGCGCAAAAGTTGGCTTCCAATGGGCTGCTACGGATGATTTGAACCTGTATACACACTGGACACGTGCTTTCCGTTCAGGTGGCTACAATTTCCGGAATACATCTTTGCAATTCCCGATCCAACAGTTTGATGAAGAGCGGATAGACGCATTTGAACTCGGCGCCAAATTTAAGCCGATCTCACCGCGTTTGACAATCAACACGGCATTCTATCTGAACAAAATTGATAATCTTCAAAGAGAGCTCAATCTCTCGGATCAACTAACCGGTGTTGTTCAGTTAACGCGGAACACGGCTGATGCCACGATTTGGGGATTTGAAGTTGATGGTCAATATGCTGTCACAGACAACTTCTTGGTTCGCGCGTCTGTTGGCCACACAGACGGTGAATATGACAATGTCCTGTTCGACCTTACCGGCGATGGATTAATTAACGATACCGATTTAGATCTGCGAATTCCTCGCTTAGCTCCCTGGACCTATGGTGGTGGATTTGTTTACTCCCAAGATCTGGGGGATATCGGCGGCCTGGATCTGCGGTTTGATTATTTCCATCGCGATAGTTCGGCCTATACCGATAACAATCTGGGTGTCTTAAACAATTTTGACTCCATAACCGCTAATGCGTCACTCACAACACTGGATGGTCAGTTGGTTCTTTCCGTTTACGGTAAAAACCTTCTTAACGAAGTCCAATATGGTGGTGACACTCAGCTACCAGCAGCCTTGGGTGGCGGCACCTTCTCACCACTGGCCAAAGGTCGTGTGATTGGGTTTGAAGCTAAGTTCAAATACTAAGATATTTAGTTTTTAAAGTGATTGAGGCCGGCTGTTCGCGCAGCCGGCCTTTTCTTTTACATCGCTGGTGTTGGTGCCGGTCGGGGCTGTAGCGCCCATAATACGACAACAACCAGCAGCAATGCAGGCACATCACCGAAAAGATGGCCGCGCTCCGAAGCGTCGGTATAAGCCTGGGCGCCCATGATGACCGCATGAACCAAGCTCGACCAAATCGTGAATTGGATCAGGCTTTTGTTTGCGGATGGGTTTTTAGCCGCCATGATGAGAAACACGCCCAGAACTGCATAAATCCCCGCAATCATCTGCAAATAATAGATGCCTTCGCCGCCGTGCCAGACCCAGCCGGACGGCCAGACCATGCCGATAGGATAAACGAGCAGAAAAACGACGCCGAATAAACGCAGCGCCAGTTTAAGATAAGTCTCACGTTGTGATGCAGCCATTGCACCGTCCTCCCCCCTTTTTTTGAGGGAGACAGCTTATACCTTCATATGGAATTACGCAAAAAGCGTGCGCTGCATGCCTTTATACATATGAGGTTTGCTGACCAGATCATGAAGGCTGTATTGATCCAGAACCTTGATAAAGGCACTGAAAGCCTCATGTAAGGTCATGCGCAAAGTGCAAAAACTTGCAAGCTGGCAAGTATTTTTGTCTTTATCGAAACATTCGACAATATTGAAATTGTCTTCGGTCATACGGACGACTTGACCAATGTTGATTTCCACAGTTTCCCGCGCCAGCCGCAACCCGCCGCCACGGCCACGGACACTCTCCACATAGCCGCTTTGCACAAGCTTTTGTGCCACTTTCATCAAATGGTTATAGGAAATATTATAGCGGTCAGCCACGCTCTCAATCGTATGGAGCTTGTCATCTTCAACAGCCAATAACATCATCAGCCGGAGAGCATAATCGCTATGCAACGTCAAACGCATTTTCTGGCCTTAACCATTAGAAGCCAGGGGCTTCGTACCAAATGACCGCTTCATTTTCTTCTTAATTTGCGGCGCAGAAGCTATCACTCATAAACCGCAAAAATGGAATACACAACTCTCTTATGTTTTTAAAAGAAGAGGGGAAGGCCTCGGGTCACTCCAAAACCTTCCCCACTCAGCTTGCTGCTTAGGAACTCTAAATCGACTTATTCAACAATCAGATTGCCATTGCGACCAGCTTCTTCCGGTGCGTCTTCGGAATAAAGCATCACTGCGATTGCCCCTGTCAGGGCTTGTTTCAAAGAGTGGCTCACCATGGCATTTCCGCCTTCTTTTGGTGAAATGATATCAAAGGTTGCCGCATCACCCGGGCCAACAACAAAGCTTTGCAGACCTTCCATAGTGTTCTTTGGATTGCCGGAAGGATAAACTTTATCCCAGATACCAGCAATCGGGTGGAAGCTTGCAAATTCATTGGGGCCTGCGTTTAAAAAGTGAACACGTACACGCTCACCAGGTTTGGCTTCCAAAGTGCTTGTTGCTTCTGGGTCATGAACCGGGTCATAGCGGAAAGCCCGACCGTTGAATACGACATGTTTCCAGTCGTTATTCATCATCGCTTTCACATCTTCTGGATTTTCATAAAGCTCTGATTGAACCAGAACATATTCGCGGTCTGCTTTAGGCAGAGAGTCTTTGTTTTTCGGATCAATCAAAATCGCACCAAACATGCCACGGGCAATGTGCTGAATCATTGGGTTTGTACCGCAGTGATACAGGAAGGTACCTGGATAATCAGCGGAGAAAGTAAATTTCTTCGTCTCACCGGGTTTAATGGAGCTAAACTCGTCCAAAACGTCAACGCGAGCAGCGTGAAAGTCAATGGAGTGAGAGTTTTTGTTGGTCTTTGGATTGATCAAGGTAAATTCAATCGTGTCACCTTCGGTTGCACGAACCACAGGACCTGGAACCTGACCTTCATAGGTCCACATCGGTGCCATTGTACCTTTATTGTCGATTGGTAGATCAACTTCTTTAACGGTCAAAGTCACCTCAACCGTTTTGGCCAACGCAGCCCCACCCATGAGGGTGGAAAGAGCAGCGGCAAGCGCTAGAGATTTTGCTAATTTCATTGGATATACCCCGTTTAATTATTTCTTTCCGCAGTCACAGACTTCACGCAAATAAGCCACCAAACCGGCAATTTCGTCCGTCGTTAAAACGGATTCCCATGCCGGCATGAGGATAGATTTGTTGACGGCTAAGCCACCTTTTTGGATGGCTAGAAACATCTGTTCATCAGGTAAGTCGCCCATGGCTTTGGAATCGGTGTGGTCGCGGGGCTGAACGCTCAGACCCACAGTGTTGATGCCCTTGCCATTACGTTTCAAGCCATGGCATTGCGCACAATAAGTATCATAGATTTGAGCTGAACCTTCGGTATTGAAATTCTCAGCAACAGCAGGTGTTGAAAGAAATACGAAAGCCAGCCCCGCGGTAATGGCATCTGCCCATTTCATTATTCGTCTCCTTGTGAGAGGGAGAGGATGAACGCCGTAATATTCTGAACGTCCTTACCGGACATATTAAGAGTCGGCATCCAAGTCCGCGGCTCAATAGCTTGAGGATGTGCGGTGAAAGATGCGATGTAATCCGGCTGGAGCCGTTTGCCTGCTGTGTACAATTCAGGCCCTGATAAGCCGCCAACCTCGGGACTTTCCAAGTGGCAGCCTTTACAGCCACGCAATTTTGTAAAAGCCAATTTGCCGAAACGGCCACGACCTTTACCACTGTAAGCGTCATCTTCAATACCGCCGGGATTTGCCTTTAGCTCCATAAGCGCAGAGGCCAAAGCTTCGGCCTCAGCCGCATCAAAGCTTGGGTGTTTTGGCAGATTATCGCTATTGACTTTATCCTGACCACTTTCATCAGTCATAGCAAAGCGGCCATAATAGATGCCAGCAGGGCGGATAATCGTCGGGGCCTGTAACCACTCAACCAACCATGGCTTGTTAAATTTCAAACCGGCATAAGAAAGGTCCGGGCCTTTGCGTTGTTGCAGATGATCGTTACGTGCGCCTGCTTTTGAGCCATCTAAAACATGGCAAGATGCACATTGATCCAAATCTGCAGCATTTGTCTGCGGTACCACAAAAGCAGCCATGGCTAACACCATTGAGAGAAGTAATTTTTTCATGAAGTGCAGCCTTTATTCAATCGGTTCGCCGAGGAACTGTTCGACATCATGCATGCCGTGAGGCTTCTTCAGAGATTCCTCATAATAGAAGTCCGGCTGGAATTCTTTGTCCTTCCAGACATAGAATTCATCGTCATTGGGAATATCTTCATATTCGACCACAGACATGATGCCGCCATGAGGCTTCTTGCCGTTCACCGTGTGCTGGTCGACATGGTCATGAACCATCCAGCGGCCAGGGTTATTGGCTTCAAAGATGATGTCATAGCGCTCACCAGGGCCCAGGAGCAGCGTGTCAGCTTTATAGGGAGCGGGCAGCAGATGACCGTCTTTACGCACCACATCAAAGGTATGGCCATGAAGGTGGATGCTGTGAACACTGTCACCCACACCCATCAAACGCATGCGAACAATATCGCCCTCTTTAACGCGCATTGGCTGGGTTTCAGGGAAGGATTTACCGTTGATGGTGAAATAATCGAATGTGTCACCAGGAACGCCACCTTCGCCAGGCTTGTCTGACCAGGCGCTGGCCCAGCTTGAGAACATCAGGATGAAGTCACGGGTGACTTTTTTCTCGATCGGTGCTTCATCCTTGGGATCAATAATCAATGGACCCCACATCCCACGCAGAGACACATGTTCATTCACATTGACGTGGCAGTGATACCACATGGTACCAGAGGGATTGGCTTTAAACTTATAAACATAAGTATCGCCTGGCGCGATTGCGGCCTGGGTCGTGCCTGGAACACCATCACTATGCCAGGTGTCTTTCTGGTATAGGCCGTGCCAGTGAACTGTGTGAGGGAGTGTTGTGTAGTTGGTGACATGGACTTCCATATCGTCACCTTCTTTCACGTGCATCAACGGGCCGGGCACCTGACCATTAAAAGCAAATGTATGAAAAGTCTGATTGCCGACCAATGTGATCTGCGTATCTTCAATCGTCATTTCAAACACATGTTTTTCTGCATGCGCTGCAACTGAAAACAAAGATGTAATGGCGAAAACAACGCCCACCAGCGACTTATGCCAGGTCATCCGGCCACTCCCATAACATGTATCTTGAATACCTATTTACAGATTTGCATGTACATTAGCTAAAAGCGGCATGTCAAATGCGGATTTTCACATTGGCGTGAAACCAAGGCCAAGTGCTTGTAAATTCTGCTGCGCCTAAATCGACATGATTGCCGCAGCTACTTTTTGAATAGCACGCACATGAAGGTCATCTTTATGGCGGATAAGCCACTGGCTATGCGCAAGTTCAGCTATTGGCTCCCCAACCCTCACCATATCTGGCAAATCATCGCCAATAAAAGTTGGAAGAACACATAACCCTTGGCCAGAGCGAACTGCTGCCAATAAGGTTTGCGCGTCCGACGCAATTAACTGCGGTGCACAATGTAGCTGATTTAAAAGCCAACGTGCAGAGGGTGTCGGCGGGCCATTTAATTCCGATATAACCCAAGAACATTCTGAATATCTACGATCATCCCAGACCTCCGGTTTATTCTGCACAAATGTCTGAGACCCAAAAACCGCGAATTCGACCTGCCCTAATTTTTGCGCAATCAAAGACGGTACATCTGGCCTCTTATTTCGAATGGCCAAATGGGCTTCTCGCCGCAAAAGATCTACATGAGCGGTTCCCGTTATAATCGAAAGCGTCACATTTTCTTTCTGCAGGAAAGCCGGGGCTATCCGTGAAACAAGGTGGAATCCCGTCCATCCACCACAGGCAATCTTAACAGTAGCCCCTTGTTCAAAATTTGCACGCCACTGGTCAATAATTTGCAACTGTTGTTCTACAGGTTGAAGCAAATCCAACAATTCCTGTGCGGCAGCAGTTAGCTGATATCCGTCTCTTTGACGAATGAAAAGCTGCTGGCCAACAGCCTCTTCAAAGCCACGTAGTCGTCGCGATAATGAAGGCGCGCTTAATCCAGTTTCTCCAACCGCTGCAGCCAAACCTTGAGCGCGCGCAACTGACAAGAATAGTCGGTAGTCATCCCAGTTCATCATCAATGCTTTCTTTCATTTTTGAAACGTATGTTAGAAAAATGGCTGTTTTTAACGGCCAATATTGTGGGTAACTATTACAGAACATAGCACATTATAGGTTTTATAAATGAAATACGTAATTGGCACCCTCATGCTGCTATTTGCATTTACCCCAAAGCTTGAGGCTGGAGAAATAAACATAAAACATTTGAAAGTCGGCGCAGATTCAAAGCCCTATGGCACTCAGGATTCAAGCATTCAGCATCTGCGCATCGAATTTCATGTAACGGCTGATGCAGAGGCCGAGTTCAAAGCCATTATGTCATCGATAAACACTTTAATGGCTAATGAAGAGGGCTTCATTTCAGCCAAAGCATTCCATCATAAGGATAATGATCTACGCTTCACCTTGATAGAAAAGTGGGTGAGCTATGAAGCCCATCGGAGGCATTATAAAAAGATCAATACCAATGGTGAGTGGGCGCATTTATTGCGGATGTTGGAGCGCGAGCCACGTCTTGTTTATATGACCGAAGTTAAATAGGATTCTATAGCAAGCTCCTACCGGCCCATTTCTTACAAAAAATACCCTTTAAGACAGTCAGGTAACAATGGTGTGAGGCACCAGAAGATCTAGGTGCCTCATCGAAATAGAGGGCGACAGGGCAACATTCCTCTGCGTATATTGCAAACACACGTTAAAGAGGTATGGACGGCCCAATAATGATAAAAAGAGTATTGGTTGTATTTGGCACACGCCCTGAGGTTATTAAACTTGCTCCCCTTGTTTACCAATTAAAAAATCGCTCTGACATACATGTCACAACTTGCGCCACAGCACAGCATCGCGAACTGCTCGATCAGATCCTGGGTGACTTCTCATTCTCCCCGGATATAGATCTAGATTTAATGACTCCCGGGCAGAGTCTTGAGCAGTTAACTGCGAATATTCTCACGAGAGTCTCCACCATATTAGAGATGGTCAAAGTCGATGCTGTCATCGTTCAAGGCGACACAACAACCGCTTATGCAGTCAGTCTGGCAGCATTCTATAAACAGATCCCCATCGCTCATGTCGAAGCCGGCCTGCGCACATATGATATACAAAACCCCTTCCCTGAGGAGCTCTACCGTCAAACCATTTCAAAAATGGCCCATTGGCATTTTGCACCAAGCGCCATGGCCAAGCAGAATTTGTTGAATGAAGGTATTGAAAGCAAACAAATCTGGGTCACGGGCAACACATCCATTGATGCTTTGCTCCACGCTTTATCGTCGAAGATCCCTGAACCCCAAATGCCCACAAAACCATATATTCTTGTGACTGCGCATCGCCGCGAAAACATCGGCCAGGGCATGAAAGGATTGGTCACAGCTATTCATGAGCTTGCCACATCCCGCCCAGAATTTGATTTCCTCATTTCGCTTCACCCAAATCCTAAAGCGCATGCGCCTTTTAAGGAAAAACTATCAGCTTTAGACAATGTAATTTTAAGCCCCGCACTTGGCTATAAACACTTCGTGCAGGCCATGAAGCATTGCACATTTATCTTAAGTGACAGCGGGGGCGTTCAGGAAGAAGCTCCCGCACTGGGTAAGCCCGTATTAGTGTTAAGGGACAAAACAGAGCGGTCCGAAGCTCTTGCCGCGGGCACGATATATCTCGTCGGCACCCAGCCCGAAAAAATCGTTCGTGCCGTCAACCATTTACTAAGCAGCCCTGACTGCTACCAAAAAATGGTCAAAGCAACCAACCCTTATGGCAATGGCAAAGCCGCGCAGAAGATGGCAGATGCATTAGCTACAAATTGGCCGTCCTCGGAAGTAAAAGCGCAAACACAGGACATTGATGCCAAGGTACTTGTCTCACAGATGTGATGTTCCTAAGAAAGGGGGCAGAATATATTTTCCACCCCTTTGTAAGTGAGTTGTAAATTGAAGCACGAAATTGAATTCATCCGATTGACCAATGTCCCAAAGGATGAAATCAAAAGCCACATGTCGGACCCGCGGATGGCGGAACATATGCCATTGCTGACATTTGAATGGACTGACGAAGTCGTCGATAAATTTATTGCATCTAAAGAAGAGTGCTGGAGCCGGGATGGCTTGGGGCATTGGGCCATAATTGATAATGGTCGATATATTGGCTGGGGCGGGTTTCAAAAAGAAGGGGATGAGTGGGACTTTGGGCTGGTGCTGAAGCCAGAAGTCTTTGGCCTTGGCCTACAAATTACAAAGAAAGCGCTGGCCTTCGCAAAAGAAGATGAACGCATTCCCTATGTGACCTTCCTCTTGCCACCATCACGTAAGAATCTCGGCGCGCTGAAAAGATTTGGCGCGGAATTCGCGGGCGAGATTGAGTATGACGGCGCTCGCTTCCGAAAATACCGCCTGGACACCCAATAAATCGAGAGTTAGTGGCCAGGTTAAGTTCGTTGACTTATCGATGTTCAATCTCCTATATGTTGCTAAAGTCAACATATAGGAGATAATAGCAATATGAAGCCCCCTGTAGATATCGAAACCATTACCGCTGTCAGGCAATTTAACCGTTTTCACACACAGCTCGTGGGCGCCTTAAATGAGCGGCTCCTCGCATCTGATTACTCTCTCCCACAAGCCCGCCTTCTTTATGAAATTGCCCATACAAAGCCCGACAGGCCACCTTCAGCAAGAGAGGTAGGCAACATTTTAAGAATGGATGCGGGCTATCTAAGCCGCATCGTATCCGGGCTTGAAAGCCAGGGCTTGATTGAGCGCACACCCTCACCGGAGAATGCCAAGCGATTGGCCCTCACTTTAACGGATAGGGGACGAGAGGTTTCCGCGAAACTTGATGCAGCGTCGGCCGAAGAAGTTTCGGCCTTGCTAGCGCCTCTCTCAGAGATCGAACGCAGACAATTAGTTGGCGCCATGCACCGCATTCGTCGTGTGCTTGGCGACATATCAAACGATCGTACATTTATCCTCCGAGACCCGGAGTCCGGGGATTTAGGATGGATCACCCACAAGCAAGGTATTCTCTATGCCAAAGAGTTCGACTGGGATTGGACCTATGAGGCGTTAGTTGCGGAAATTGTCGGCCAGTTCGCAAAAGACTTCATCCCCGGCAAAGAGAAGTGCTGGATTGCAGAACGTGAAGGGGAGATTGTCGGGTCGGTATTTCTCGTACGACAGGATGATAAAACCGCAAAACTCCGCCTTCTCTATGTCGATGAGGCCGCACGCGGTTTAGGTCTTGGCAGGCGATTAGTAGACGAATGCATCCGTTTTGCGCGCGCATGCGGATACAAACGCATGACTCTATGGACGACCAACGCACAAGCCTCCGCCCGCCGCATATACGAAGCTACAGGCTTTAAACGCATTGAAGAAAAACCACGCCATATGTTTGGCAAGGACGTAATTGGTGAGACCTGGGCCATGGATTTATAGGAACAAGGTCGCATTAGCCAAATTTATGAACAACCCCTCACCCCGACCCTCTCCCACAAGGGGAGAGGGAGGAACACAAACCTCCCCAGCTTTTCATAGTTGAAAAGCTGTAAGGCCGACCGGCCGTCGCGATAGCCCGTAATGGCAAAGCCATGGAGGATCAGCGTTATCGCGTAGCCAAGCGAGCGGATGCGAGCGCCCGGCGCTTGAGGTCAAAAAGAAAATGGCGGATAGGGTGGGATTCGAACCCACGATACGGTTGCCCGTATACACGCGTTCCAGGCGTGCGCCTTCGACCACTCGGCCACCTATCCTCATCTCAGGCGGACGCACTATATCCAGGAATATGTGAAGTGCAAGGCCCGATGGGAAGAAATTCACCCGAAGGTCAAAGTTTTTCGCAATCTATCCAAATTTTCTATGGACCCATGCCCTCCCTATCCCCAATACTGCGCGCAACTTGGCAATCTTAAATTTGCCCAATAATAAAAATAGCATAGGGGAGAAGGGAGAGCCGTTCATGCTCATGCGTGTTACAGGCATTATTTTTATCGCTCTGGGGCTGATTGCTCTTGGTGTGAACCTCTTTATGTCTTTGCAAGCTGGTAGCTTCACCATTTTATCTCTGGGTGAGACCTGGGCGTTGCTGGGACCCACTACATTTCAGGGTTTATTCGGTGCAGAAACCGACCCACACGCAATCACTGGTGTGTCAGGGTTTATTCTTGGATTCCCGGCCTTTGTTCCATGGCTGGTCATCGGCTTGGCGCTGATATTGATAAAGCCAAAGCGGAAGCGCAAAAGCATCTTCCGCTAAGTCTATTTCTCATCACCCATTTTAAGCGCCGCAATGAAGGCATCCTGCGGAATTTCAACTTTGCCGAACTGACGCATCCGCTTCTTGCCTTCTTTCTGCTTTTCAAGCAGCTTCTTCTTCCGCGTAATGTCACCGCCATAACATTTGGCCGTCACATCTTTGCGCAGGGCACTGATGGTCTCACGGGCAATGACCTTGCCTCCAATAGCCGCCTGGATGGGGATTTTAAACATATGACGCGGGATGAGGTCTTTAAGACGCTCACAAAGCTGCCGTCCCCGGAATTCAGCTTTTGAGCGATGAACAATCATCGATAAAGCATCTACCGGTTCCGCATTCACTAATATCGCCATTTTAACCAAATCATCCTGACGATAGCCAATCTGGTGATAATCAAAGCTCGCATAGCCACGGCTGACCGACTTCAAACGGTCATAGAAATCAAAGACCACCTCGTTCAAAGGCAGCTCATAGACCAGCATGGCACGAGCCCCCACATAAGTGAGATTCTTTTGAATGCCGCGGCGATCCTGGCAGAGTTTTAAAACAGCACCCAAATGCTCATCAGGGACTAAAATCGTCGCTTCAATCCATGGCTCTTCAATGTGGGAGATTTTGACCGGGTCTGGCATGTCCGCCGGATTATGAAGCTCAATCAAGTCTCCATTGGTCATATGGATCTTATAAACAACGGAGGGCGCTGTCGTAATCAAATCCAAGTCATATTCGCGGGACAAACGCTCTTGAATGATTTCAAGGTGCAGCAGCCCTAAAAATCCACAACGGAAACCAAAGCCCAGAGCAGCCGACGTCTCCATCTCATAAGAGAAAGAGGCATCATTCAAACGCAGCTTGCCCAGGCTATCGCGCAGATGTTCAAAATCCGCTGCATCCGCTGGGAACAACCCACAAAAAACCACGGACTGGCTTGGCTTAAATCCAGGTAAGGCCTGCGCGCAGGGACGTTTGACCTCAGTAATCGTGTCACCCACACGGGTGTCCGCGACTTCCTTGATGGAGGCAGTGAAAAAGCCAACTTCGCCGGGACCAAGGTCTGGAACCACTGTGCCTTTTGGACGAAAAACGCCAACGCGTTCCACCAGATGGTCTGTCCCCGCACCCATCATACGGATGGTTTGGCCTTTTTTCAGCTTCCCATCAATGATGCGTACAAGCACGATGACGCCCAAATAGCTGTCATACCAGCTGTCCACCAGCATCGCTTTTAATGGCGCATCCGCATCGCCTTGTGGAGCAGGCAGACGCGTGACGATGGCTTCCAAAACTTCTTGAATGCCAATGCCGGACTTGGCAGAGGCTTCAATCGCATCGGATGCATCCAGGCCGATAACATCTTCAATCTGCCCCCGTACCCGGTCGGGGTCAGCCGCGGGCAAGTCGATTTTATTTAAGACAGGCACAATCTCATGGTCATGTTCCAGCGCCTGATAGACATTGGCCAATGTCTGCGCTTCAACGCCCTGGCTCGCATCAACAATCAGAAGTGAGCCTTCACAGGCGGCCAGCGACCGGGAGACCTCATAAGCAAAGTCCACATGGCCCGGGGTATCAATCAGGTTAAGCGCATATTCCTTGCCGTCCTGCGCTTTATATTGCAGGCGGACTGTCTGCGCTTTGATGGTGATACCGCGCTCGCGCTCAATGTCCATGGAGTCAAGGACCTGCTCCTTCATCTCCCGCTCAGTCAAGCCGCCGCATTCTTGAATCAAGCGGTCGGCAAGCGTGGACTTCCCATGGTCAATATGGGCGATGATTGCGAAATTTCTTATGTTCTTCGGCTCTGTCATGGCGCGCCTTTAGCATAGCGTGCGACCGCAGGAAAGAGGTCAAATAAACCCCGTTCAGGCGCGCAACTCAGCATCTACAGCCTTCTTCGCATTTTCCACAATCTTTTTGGAAATTGCGCCAATGTCTTCGTCTTTAAAAGTCACATCTTTGGGCTGAAGAATCACCTTCAACGCCAGAGATTTATAACCCTCATCAACACCCGGGCCCTGATAGACATCAAAGACCTTCACATCTGAGATAAAGACTTTCTCAGCGCCGCGGACTGCTTTCAGCAATTGCTCGGCAGATACGTCTTCTTTCACGATGAAGGCGAAGTCACGCTCAATGGCCTGCAGGTCTGACAAGTCCAGAACAGGACGGGTGCGTGTCCCAGCCGCTTTTGGCGTTGGTACTTTACCAGGGTAAATTTCCGCCATAACAACCGGGCCTTTGATGTCAAAAGCTTTGGCCAGCCGCGGGTGAAGCTCGCCAAAGACACCAAGGATGTTTTTCGGCCCCAACCGCAGCACGCCTGAGCGCCCCGGATGGAACCAAGCCGGTGCGTCCGTGGTAATCATCAGCTTTTCAACCGGCGCACCAACTTCCGCCAAAGCAAGTTCCGCAGCCGCTTTTGCGTCATAAACGTCAAAAGGCTTGGCTTTACTTGCCCAGTGGGCAGCACCATCTGAACCAGCCAAAACCATGGCCGCCACCTGGAACTGTCCTTTGGGCGTGTCATCTTCAAAACAGGCGCCAATCTCAAACAGGCGTACGGGCGTTAAACCACGATCCAGATTGCGTTTCACCGCCCGCAGTAAGCCAGGCAAGGCGCTTGGGCGCATGACGGTCATGTCTTGCGAAATCGGATTAGCCAGGTGGAGTTCAGGGGCACCGCCACCAAAAGCTTTGGCATCTTCCTCACGGATGAACGCCCAGCTAATAGCCTCATTCATGCCTGCCGCAGCCAAGGCGCGACGCAAACGGCGAATACGCTTTTGCGCTAACGTCAATGTGGGCTGGGCGACCGCTTCATGGCGTGGGAGAGAGATTTCAGGAATTTTATCAAAGCCATGGATACGCACGACTTCTTCAACCAGATCCGCTTCCCCGTCAATATCACGACGCCAGGATGGAACCCTTGAAACAACGTTATCGCCGTCCACATGGGAAGCAAAGCCTAAGCGTTCCAAAATCTCAGCACAGTGCAGTGCCGACATTTCAATACCCGTCAGGGCTTTAACACGCGCTGCGCGCAAAGTGACCTGCTTGTCTTCAACAGGCTCTTTACCTGCAAATTTAGGCTTGGAGGGTGACCCACCACAAAGTTTGAGAATCATGGCAGAGCCCATGATTTCCCCATCTTTGACGAAGGCTGTATCCACACCGCGCTCAAAACGCTGACGCGCATCACTATCCAAATTCAGCTTCCGGCCTGTCTGGCCAATACGAATGGGGTCGAAATAGGCGCATTCGACCACTACATCCGTCGTATTTTCATCAACACCTGAATCCTCACCACCGACGATGCCGCCCAGGCCTAAGGCCCGGCTGTCATCGGCGATAACGCACATGGTGTCGTCAATGTCATAATGCTTGTCGTTGAGCGCGTCGAAGCTTTCGCCCGCGCGACCCATACGGGCATGAAGATTGCCTTTCAGCTTGGCCGCATCATAGACATGAAGCGGGCGGCCCAAATCAAAAGTGATGTAATTCGTCACATCCACTAGGGCCGAAATCGGACGCAAACCAATCGCCCGTAAACGGCGCTGGACCCAGTCAGGGCTGGCGCCGTTTTTAACGCCTTTAATCATCCTGCTGGCAAAGGCCGGACACGCATCATCGGCTTCTAACAATACATCAACCGGGCTTTCAAATTCGCCCTCAATATCTGGGATGACCAAGGGTTTCAGCTTGCCAAGCCCTTTGGCTGCCAAATCGCGGGCCACACCGCGAATGCCGAAACAATCCTGGCGATTGGGTGTAATCGCAATATCAATGACCGGGTCATCCAGGCCCATGACTTCTGCGACCGAGGCCCCTACAGGCGCATCTGCAGCAAGCTCAATAATACCGTCATGTTCATCAGACAGCTCAAGTTCCCGCTCTGAACACAACATGCCGTTGCTGGCCACACCGCGGATTTCAGCGGGCTTCAAGGTAATGCCAGAGCCGGGGATATAAGTCCCTTCCGGTGCAAACACCGCTTTCATGCCGGTCTTGGCATTAGGCGCGCCGCAGACAATCTGCATCTCGCCCTGGGCGGTTTCCACACGGCACAGCTTTAGCTTATCCGCATTGGGGTGTTTAGCGGCTTCAATGACATGCGCCACGGTGAAAGCGCCAAATTTAGAAGCCGGGTCTTCAACACCTTCGACTTCCAAGCCAACTTCCGTCAGCGCGGCCACGATTTCATCCAAAGAAGCGTCTGTATCTAAATGGTCTTTCAACCAGGATAATGTGAACTTCATGCCCCTACGCCCCCGGATAATGTGGGTAAGTCAAATGCGGAAAATCCATAATGACGCAGCCAGCGCAAGTCCGCGTCAAAGAAGGCGCGTAAATCCGGCGCGCCATATTTTAACATGGCCAATCGGTCGAGACCCATGCCAAAGGCAAAGCCTTGATAGACATCCGGGTCATGGCCGCCCGCCTCCAAGACACGGCGATGCACCATGCCGGAGCCTGCAATTTCAAGCCAGTCGTCACCAACGCCCACTTTCACGCCGCCTTTTTCAAAGGAACAGCGCACGTCCACCTCAGCAGACGGTTCAGTGAAGGGGAAATAGCTGGGGCGAAAACGGATTTCGATATCATCCACTTCGAAAAAGGCCTTTAACACATCGATGAAGACGCCTTTCAAATGGCCCATATGGGTGGACTTATCAATGACCAGCGCTTCGACCTGGTGGAACATCGGCGTATGCGTGGCATCACTGTCACAGCGATAGACCCGGCCCGGCGCAATAATGCGGATAGGCGGTTCTGACTTCAACATATGACGGATTTGCACAGGTGACGTATGGGTGCGCAGCAGCTTAGGCGCTTCTTCCCCCGTTTGTGGGAAATAGAAGGTGTCATGCATGGCGCGCGCTGGGTGATGCTCTGGAATATTCAGGGCATTGAAATTATGGAAATCATCTTCAATTTCCGGCCCTTCAGCGAGGGCAAAGCCCATATCTGCGAAAATCTCAGTAATTTCGTCATAGACTTGGGACACAGGGTGGACGCTGCCTTGCGGCGCGCGGGCGACCGGTAAGGTCACATCCACCCGCTCACTTTCAAGGCGTGCATTCAAGATTGCATCTTCTAATGCGTCACGGCGCGCGGTGATGGCGGTGTTCAAACGGTCTTTTAAACCGTTAAGCGCAGGGCCTGCGACTTGCCGTTCCTCAGGCGTCATCTTGCCCAAAGAGCGCATCATCAAGCTGACTTCGCCCTTTTTCCCCAGTGCTTTCACGCGAATATCTTCTAAAGCCTGAATGTCTGCGGCCACCTCTATGCGCGCTGACCATTCGGCCTCGATTTTATCGATGTCCTGCATCCCAATCCTCGACTTTTGAAGCTTGATGAAAAAAGGGGCCATGAGGCCCCTTAATCATCCACACTTAAACAAGAGTTTTAAGTGTTTAATTCGTTACGCTCAAGCAGCGTTTGCAAGGGCTTTTTCCGCTTGTTCAACCAAAGCTTTAAAAGCTTCAGGTTCGCGGACGGCCAAATCAGCAAGGACTTTACGGTCCAGCTCAATTTCAGCCAGTTTCAAGCCATGCATAAAGCGACCATAGGTCAAGCCGTTCAAACGTGCACCGGCGTTGATACGCTGAATCCACAGCGCGCGGAAATTCCGCTTACGACGACGACGGTCGCGATAGGCGTATTGACCGGCTTTTTCAACAGCCTGACGGGCAACACGGATGGTGTTTTTACGGCGACCATAATAGCCTTTGGCTTGGTCCAGTAATTTCTTGTGACTTGCGCGGGAAACGGTACCGCGTTTAACTCGTGCCATCTCTCAACGCTCCTTATTTCACGCCATTGGGCAGGAAATTCTTCTTCACGACCTTTTGGTCAGCTTCAGAAAGAATCTGCATACCGCGCTGGTTACGAATGAATTTTTTGGAACGCTTGATCATTCCGTGGCGTTTACCGGCTTGGCCTGCTTTCACAAGGCCCGAAGCCGTGAGACGGAACCGTTTTTTGGCACCGCTTTTGGTCTTCATCTTGGGCATTTGCATGTCCTCATTTAAATTGGGCCATTCTTGTTTGACCAAGATCTGGCACCCGTTTCATGCTTATCACAGCGCCGCGGCATGCCCCGCCGGACCTGTGGGTTACAAGCGCGTGTATATAACGGCACCTTTTCAATAGGGCAAGAGTCAATTGACGCTTGGGATTCAGCGTCAGCTTGGCTACAAGATGAGCCTAATTAAAAACAAGGAATTTGGGGAGTATCTCAAATGGATTTATCTGGAATTGGCGCTGTTGTAACCGGCGGCGCATCAGGCTTAGGCGCCGCAACAGCGCGGGCTTTTGCTAAAGCTGGCGCCAAAGTTACGCTTTTGGATTTAAATGATGAGCTTGGGCCGCAAGTCGCCCAGGAAATCGGCGGGCAATATGTCAAAACCGATGTGACGGACGAAGATGCCGTAACCTCAGCCCTTGATAAAGCCGAAGCGGCCCACGGCCCGACACGGGTTTTGGTCAACTGCGCAGGCATTGGGGCAGCCTTGAAAACCGTGAGTCGCGGTGAACCCCATCTGATGAAAGTGTTTAAAAAAGTGGTTGAGGTGAACCTTATCGGTTCTTTCAATGCCCTTTCCAAAGCAGCCGCCCGCATGGCCGCTGAAGAACCTCTATCCGGCGGAGAACGTGGCGTTATCATCAACACGGCAAGTGTTGCAGCCTATGACGGGCAAATCGGTCAAGCCGCTTATTCTGCATCCAAAGGCGGAATTGTTGGAATGACTCTTCCAATTGCGCGCGATTTGGCAGATAAGGGCATCCGCGTCATGACCATTGCACCGGGTTTGTTTTTAACGCCGCTGCTTATGGGCCTCCCTGAAGAAGCACGGGAAAGCCTGGGCCACCAAGTGCCCTTCCCTAGCCGTTTAGGTGATCCGGATGAATATGGCATGCTGGCCAAACATATTGTTGAGAACCCAATGCTGAACGGGGAAGTCATCCGCCTTGATGGGGCAATACGCATGGCACCCCGCTAAAAGAAGATGAGAATGGCAGATAAATCGACCCGTTATCGCGATTTAACAGCGCCGGGGCCGGAGGTTTTTGAATCTCTGGCCTCAGAAGTCATGTCGAATCTGCCAACGCATTTCAAAGACTGGGTAGAAAATATCATCGTGCGGGTGGAAGATTTCCCCGATGAAGACATGATGGAAGAGTTGGGGCTGAACAGCCAATATGAACTGCTCGGCCTTTATCACAATGCGGACATCCTGAAGGCTGACCCTATTGTCGAAGGCGATGAAGATCAGATTTTCCTCTTCCGCCGTGCGATATTGGACTATTGGGCGGAAAATGATGAAAGCCTGAGCGCCATCATCGCCCATGTCCTCATCCACGAAATCGCTCAAAACTTCGACCTGAGCGAAGAAGAAAGCCGCCGCATCGAAGAACAAGCCGCCCGCACAGGCGGACGGGCACTGCATTAGGTCTTAA
>JASFRS010000012.1:0-23644 GCA_050114795.1 Sphingomonadales bacterium | reverse complement strand
TGGGAGCGCGGGTGGCCCGGCACGAAGCTGTCTTAAAATGGCTTGCCCGTTTAAGTGAGATCAGTGTTGTGCCTGAGGCAGATACTAAGGCTGCGCTACAGGTCATTGTTGATGAAACCGTCTTTGTATTGCCGCTGGCCGGTGCCATTGATTTGGATGCTGAGCGGGCGCGCTTAAACAAAGCCATTGAGAAACTGCAAAAAGAAGCTGGGTCTTTGGAAGGCAGATTGTCCAATGAGGCTTTTGTTGCCAAGGCGCCTGAACATGTTGTTGCGGAAAACAAAGCGAAACTGGAATCGGCGCGCAGTGAAATTGTGAAGCTGGAAGGGGCTTTGGAGCGGCTGGCGTGAAGTGCCGAGTGTTCATTTTAAATGACGAAAGAAAAATGAGTAGAAATGGATCAGCCTTTTGAAATCAATGGCCCGCTTGAGTCACATATTCTGCTCATCGCGGATCATGCGTCGAGTGAGATACCACAAGACTATGATCAATTGGGGTTAGAGCCTGCATGGATCACAAATCATATTGCCTATGATATTGGCACTAAGGATTTGTGCATCTCGCTGCAAAAAGCATTTGAAGCACGCGCCGTCATGGCCGGTTTTTCAAGGCTTTTGGTTGACCCTAACCGGCCACTTGACCATGAAACGTTGATTCCGCAACTCTCCGACAATATTTTTATTCCGGGTAATGCAGACATCTCGGAAGAAGAGCGCGGGAAACGGATAGCCAAATTTCACACGCCCTATCATGAGGCTATCGCGGCTGAGGTCGCGCGTATACAGGCAGGCGGCCAAAAGCCGATCATTGTATCCATCCACAGTTTTACCCCGATCATGAACGGCCAGCAGCGGCCATGGCACGCTGCGGTGTTGTGGAATCACTATGATAAGCTTGCTCATGCGGTCGCTGACGCGTTGGAAGCGCGTGGTGATGTGGTCGTTGGGCGCAATGTTCCCTATTCAGGTAAAATTCTGAATTACACTATGGACCGCCATGCAGAGGCCCATGACATTCCTTATGTTACCTTAGAAATTCGTCAGGACCTTATTGCCGATAAGCAAGGTGTTGCGGAATGGACTGAGATTTTGAGGGAAATTTTGTTGCCCATTTTGGCTGCATCTGCACAATAAGTTTCTCCACCATAAGGGGTAGGAGATATTTATGGCGAAATCCACGCCACTGACGATGGGGATTGAGGAAGAATATCTTCTCGTTGACCCCAGAACACGGGATCTTGCAAATAACCCGCCGCCTGATTTTATGGAAGATTGCCGGAAGGAACTTGGCGAGCGGGTTTGTCCGGAATTTCTAAGGTCGCAGGTGGAAATCGGTACACCTGTTTGTGCCAATATCACTGAAGCCCGTGAGCATTTAACCAATCTTCGCCGTGTTGTCCGGGATATGGCAAAAAAACACGGTATGATGTTGATGGCGGCATCCACGCACCCCTTCGCGCTGTGGTCCAAACAAAGCCCGACGCAAGCCGATCGTTATGAGACTTTGGCGCGGGATATGCAGGGTGCTATTCGCCGTATGTTGATTTGCGGGATGCACGTCCATATCGGTATCGAAGACGCAGACCTGCGTGTGGATATCATGAACCAAGTCGCCTATTTTATGCCGCATCTGCTGGCATTATCAACCTCGTCCCCTTTTTGGGGTGCGCAGCAAATGGGTATGCGCAGCTATCGCCTGGCTGTGTTCGACGGAATGCCGCGCACCGGAATTCCTGAACAATTCGGCGGTTGGTCTGATTATGAGCGGTTGATCAATCGGATGGTTAAATGCGGTGCTGTTGAGGACGCTACGAAATTATGGTGGGATTTAAGACCATCTGCACGGTTCCCGACATTGGAAATGCGTGTGACAGATATCTGCACGCGTGTTGATGATGCTTTGGCTATAGCAGCGTTGTATCAATGCCTAATTTCCATGCTCATTCGTTTGAAACGCCATAATCAGCGATGGCGGAATTATCCACGATTGTTGATTGAGGAAAATCGCTGGCTTGCACAGCGTCACGGCGTGAAAGGGCGGCTCATAGATTTGGGGAGAGAACAAATGGCGGTCTTTCCTGACCTTTTGGAGGAAATCCTAGAGCTCGTGCAAGAGGATGCGGAGGAATTAGGTTGTGTTGATGAAGTTAATCATACGCGTAAAATAGCCAAGGAGGGTACTTCTGCTGATCGGCAACTTGCAGCCTTTCAAGCCGCTATTGAAAAAGGTGTAACGCCAGAATTAGCAATGCGAGGCGTTGTCGATCTCATGGTGAGTGAAACCAGCTTAGGGCTTTGACAATCGTGTATTCTACGCTAAACATGAATATGTATTCATGTTTGAGGTAAGGCATATGTTAAAAGATAAAGTTGCGCTGGTCACGGGGTCTACAAGTGGGATTGGCCTTGCTATCGCAAAGGCACTGGCCGATGCGGGTGCGAAAGTCATGTTGAATGGTTTGGGTGATCCGGCTGAAATTGAGGCTATCAGGGCGGCTTTGCAGAAGGAAACTGGACAAAAAATTGCCTATCACGGCGCAAATATGCTGCGTGGTGGTGAAATCGAAGATCTCGTTAAAACCACGGCTAAAGAATTGGGCCCCGTTGATATTCTGGTAAATTGTGCAGGTATCCAATTTGTCTCCAAAATTGAGGAATTCCCGGTTGATAAATGGGACGCCATTATTGGAATCAACCTCAGTTCCGCTTTTCACACTATTCGTCATAGTATTAGCGACATGAAGGCGCAGAAATGGGGGCGTATTATCAATATTGCATCCGCTCATGCCTTGGTAGCATCGCCATTTAAATCAGCTTATGTCGCAGCAAAACATGGTATTGCCGGGCTTACGAAAACAGTGGCGCTGGAGGCCGCTCAAGATGGCGTGACTGTAAATGCAATATGCCCGGGTTATGTGCTTACGCCATTGGTGGAAGCGCAAATCCCAGACACGGCAAAAACGAGGGGTATTTCTGAAGAGGCAGTCAAACGAGATGTCTTGCTTGCAGCCCAACCAACCAAGGAATTTGTTACTGTTGAGCAGATTGCAGAGCTATGTCTCTTCCTTTGTAGTCCAGCCAGTATGTCTATGAATGGTTCCATAATATCCATGGATGGTGGGTGGACATCCCAATAGTATTAAAGTTGTAATTAATAGTATAAATAGTATATGCAATAAAGAAGAGTCGTAAATCTTTACATTTTTTAAATATTTGTATAATCAATATTAAAAACATATCTGAATCTATTAGTATTTTCGTTTTGGTACGGAACTTGCTTCTTCCAGGGTGATTGTAATTAACCGCCTTTGGGGGAGGCCCAGTCATGATTATTAACCGTGCAAAACAAGTTGCTTTTTTAGGCGCGGCTGTATTGGGATTAAGTTTTGCGTCCCAAGCTCAGGCAGATTTAGTATTACCGCCTCCGGATAACGGAACAACCACCTTAACATATGGTGATTTCGACGTTTATTCGCTGCCGTTTCTAAATTTCCTGGCGACGGGAGAAACCAATCAGCTCGGCGACTATGAAGTCCAATCAACACCTGGTATCATTAAAGACCTGGTTGTTATTGCTACAGGTTCCGGTGGTACTCCGGTAAATGAAAACTATGAGGGTATGGATAATGCGTTGCAAACGCCAAATATGGCGATGGGTGACGAAACTTTCTATACTCAACCATCCAATGAACCCGATCAGGTTGCACCATTTCCAACGGATAACAACGGAACCTGGGATGCGGAAATTGACGCATTGAGGACTTTTTTGGATGGTGGCGAACTTCTTATCTTCTTCAACTTGAATGAAAATAACCAAGAAGGTGCTGTGCTTGATGCAGCGCAGGATATTCTGGTCTATGCGGAAGTCACATTGGTCGATGTTGATATGGTTCTGCCAGATATGACATTTACGTTGAACGGGATTAATCCTGATCCTGTCCTTAACACATTCACCAATTTTGGCACTTTTGACTTTGGCGATGGTGATGTGGATGATGTGGCTCAGGTCCATGGTGAAATCTGCGTCAATACAGCGACGACTTCGCTGATCCGCCTTGGCCCATGTGAAATGGGTGATGGCCCTGATGCAGCAACAATTAACCAAAATCTGGGCGCTGACCGTGCAGCATTTGCTCTGACGAATTCAACATTGAGCGATATTCTGAATGATATGGGTACATTATATGATGTGCTGCGCCTTGATTTCCGGATGGGCGAGCTGTCAGATGGCTTTGAACAGCTATTCCTGACCACCATTGAACGTGGTGTGCCGGTACCTGAACCAGGTACATTGGGAATGTTAGGCCTTGGCCTTGCCGGTCTTGGTATTGGATTACGGCGTCGCCGTCGGAGCTAATACCCTAAATATTTGAACCAAGCCTTATCGGGCGTGTCGGAAATACTCCACACGCCCGTTATTTTATGTTTGATCATTGCGTCTTTGCACTATAAATCTTGGCGAAAATTTCCAGGAGCTATAGCGTGACCTCTCCCAAATTCGACAAAAGTAAATTGCCCAGCAGACATGTAACAGAGGGGCCTTCAAGGGCGCCCCATCGTTCTTATTATTATGCGATGGGACTTGAGGAAGAAGACATCCACAAGCCATTCGTGGGCGTGGTCTCCTGCTGGAATGAGGCAGCGCCTTGTAACACTGCGCTGGACCGTCAGGCCAAAGTGGCTAAAGAGGGCGTAAGCGCAGCCGGTGGAACGCCAAGGCAGTTTACAACTATTACCGTGACTGACGGCATTGCCATGGGCCACCAGGGTATGAAGTCATCTTTGGTGAGTCGGGAGGTCATTGCCGATTCTGTCGAATTGACCATGCGTGGTCACTGCTATGATGCTTTGGTTGGGATTGCTGGGTGTGACAAGTCATTGCCTGCGCTGATGATGTCGATGCTGCGCTTAAATGTTCCTTCAGTCTTCATGTATGGGGGGTCAATCCTTCCAGGCCGTTTCAAGGGTAAAGATGTCACGGTGGTGGATGTCTTTGAGGCGGTTGGTCAGTTTGAAGCGGGGCAGTGCCCGCTGAAGGATTTGAGCGCACTTGAAAAAGTGGCTTGCCCCGGGCATGGCGCATGTGGAGGGCAGTTCACAGCAAATACAATGGCATGCGTCTCAGAAGCAATCGGCTTGGCTTTGCCTGGTTCAGCAGGGGCACCCGCACCTTATGAAAGTCGGGATGAATATGCAAAAGCATCTGGCGAGGCCGTAATGAAGCTGATCGAAACTAATTTACGGCCCCGCGATATCGTCACGCGTAAAGCCTTGGAAAATGCAGCGACAGTCGTGGCAGCCACGGGTGGGTCAACTAATGCGGCTTTGCATTTGCCTGCCATGGCGCATGAGGCGGGCATTGAATTTGATCTTTTCGATGTTGCTGAAATCTTTAAGAAAACGCCCTATATCGCAGACTTAAAGCCCGGCGGGCGTTATGTGGCCAAAGATCTTTTTGAGGCCGGTGGCGTTCAAATGGTGATGAAGACATTGCTTGAAGGCGGTTATCTGCACGGCGACTGCATTACGGTTACAGGCAAAACTATCGCTGAAAACCTGGAAGATGTGACGTGGAATGAAGACCAGGACGTTATCCGTAGAATCGATAATCCAATCACACCTACTGGTGGGGTTGTTGGCTTGAAAGGCAGTCTTGCACCCGATGGCGCTATTGTAAAAGTCGCGGGCATGAACAATTTGAAATTTCGCGGTCCAGCCCGTGTATTTGAATGCGAAGAAGACGCATTCAAGGCCGTGGAACAGCGCGCTTATGAAGAAGGCGATGTCATTGTTATCCGCAATGAGGGGCCAAAAGGTGGCCCCGGCATGCGTGAAATGTTGTCAACCACAGCCGCACTTTATGGGCAGGGCATGGGCGAAAAAGTTGCCCTTATTACAGACGGCCGTTTCTCAGGTGGTACTCGTGGTTTCTGCATCGGTCATGTTGGGCCGGAAGCGGCGGAAGGCGGTCCTATTGGTTTGCTGAAAAATGGTGACATAATCGAAATTGATGCTGTTGAAGGACGCATCGAAATTGAGGTTTCGACGGAAGAATTAAATACACGGCATAAGAATTGGGCGAGAAAAACCACTGACTATAATAGTGGTGTATTATGGAAATACGCTCAGTTGGTAGGTAAAGCACGCGATGGTGCAGTAACACATCCAGGCGCGAAGGGTGAAACACATGTATATGCAGATATTTGATTTAGAAATAATCAGAGATAATTTAAGTTTTATAGTCAAAAAATAAGTCTGTCGGGTTAATTTACACATCATTATTTGTTTTACATGCAATAATGAGATTCAAATAAAGTAAACAAGGAGTTAATACTCTGGCATAGCTATTGCATTAATCGTTTTCGTCTACCGAGTTTCGATTGGGGGAAAGACAATGAAACTATTTGCGAAAGCGATTATTGCCAGTTTTGCTGCGTTGATGTTTGCAGGCGCTGCTCAAGCAGGCACAACAAGTTTAGGCGGTGTCGTCGTTCCTACGGGGACAGACGGCCTTGCTGAAGGAACAATCATCGTCGATTTGGGCCCTAATGGGGTCGACTTAAACAACCCGGATTTATCTGGTGTTTCCGTCTTTGGTAAGGTGGAAGATATTGGCGAACATGATGGCTTCGGGGGTATTATTCCTCCAGGTACATGGAGCCAATTGGATAATGGCGTTGAACTAACTTACGAATTAAGCCTGACACCTACGGGTGTGACAGATTTGGGTGGCGGAATATTTGAAATTTCCGTAACTGGATCTATCACCTATTATCTTGATGACAGCCCAGATTTTAACGGTGCAAATCCGGCTACAGCTTCAGATGGCAACATCTTCTTGACGGCTGATCTCGTAATGGAAGAAGTCTTCCAGATTGATGATGTGCTTGATTCAATCTTTGCGCCAGATGATCTCGAATTTGCAGTGACTGGTGGTCTATATGCAGATAATTTCGACACAGACAGCTTCAATCTTGGGTCTGATATTCTAACCTTCTCAGCAGAAGCAAACTTTGGGTCGATTGAAATTAATAGCGGTATTCTGACAGGTAGCCTTGCCGGGCGGACTGGAACATTGTTCCGCGCCGTGCCTGAGCCAATGACTATTGGTTTACTGGGTGCCGGTTTACTCGGTTTAGGCCTGGCGCGTCGCCGCCGGAAAATTGCCTGACCCGGTTATAAAGAAACTCGGTTAAGAAGGGCGGGGGCCGTATTAAGCGGCTCCCGCCTTTTATTTATCTGACGTAACTTGCGCCATTCACATCGAAGGTTGCGCCAGTCATATGACGGATATCCTTTTCCGCTAAAAAGCTAACTAAAGCGCCGATTTCCTCGGGTGAAGCCATTTCACCCAAAGGGATATCCTTAGTTGCGGCTTCTTCTCCATGCGCCAGAACAAAGCCCCTTGCCATTTCGGTCTTGGTAAAGCCAGGTGCAATCGTGAAAGCAAGGATATTGTCTTTAGCAAAGCCTCGTGCAATCCCTTTGGTAAGAGCGGTTAAAGCACCTTTGGATGCGCCGTAATGGAGGTAATCGGGGGCGTCTCCGCGATGGGCAGCGCGGCTGGCAATGTTGATAATTTTACCACCACCTTCGGTTAGGTAACTATCAATGGCACATCGGCATAAGTCTGCACATGCGATGACATTTGTTTGCATGACATTTCGCCAGACTTCGTCCCATTGGTCCCAATCGTCTTGAACACCTGCAGATGGCATGATGGCCGCGTTGTTAACGAGAAGATTTATAGGGCGTTGTGCCCTTTCCTGTGCATCTTTCCATAAACGCCTCGCGCCATTGGTTTGAGAAAGATCACTTTGAATGATATGCGTTTTCCCAGGGCATTGGCTTGCGACTTTATGTGCAGCATTCCCATTTTGATTAAAATGCAAAATGACTTCTGCGCCGTTTTCGCTCAAACTCCTGGCGATTGCGGCACCTATTCCGCGTGAACTGCCTGTGACTAAAGCGGTGATATGTGTGTTTTTGGCCATTGGATACCTCTTGTTAAGAAGCTCAAATTAGCATGGCCTTAAAACGGCTTAAAGCTTCGTTCGCATGAGAGCGGTGGGTAAGCAGGATAAAAGGGGACGGCAGGATGCTGACGTTCAAAAATTTGGTTTTACTACATAAATTTGGCCGCGATGAAACCGCAGCCACTGCGATTGAATATGGGCTGATGGTTGCATTAATCGTTATTGCAATGATTGTTGGTCTGAACAGTTTTGCGACATCATTTGTAAATATGTATGATTATGTCGTGAAAACGATAGAGCCTGTTTTGAGCTAATCTTTCTCAAAATCACAATAGACAGGGACGTGGTCGGATGCTTTTTCCCGACCGCGGACTTTGCGATCTATGGTTACGTCTTTTAGACGATCTGCCGCTTGGGCGGACAGAAGGAAGTGATCAATCCGCAAGCCGTGATCTTTGTTCCAGGCACCTGCTTGATAATCCCAAAAGGTATAAGCATGGCCTTCGGGTTGCTTGGCTCTCACTGCATCGGTGAAGCCCAACCATAGCAGCTCCCGAAATTTTTCGCGGCTTTCCAGGCGAAATAGGGCGTCATCAGCCCAGCCTTTAGGGTCATAGACGTCTATCGCTTCAGGGCAAACATTATAGTCGCCCGCGAGGACCAGTGGCTCTTCCTTCGCTAAAAGGGTTTTTGCGTGCGCGATCAAGCGATCCATCCAGGCCAATTTATAATCATATTTCGGGCCCGGTGTTGGGTTGCCGTTGGGTAGATAAAGGCCGCCGACGCGGAAACCATTGATTTTTGCTTCAATATAGCGCGCTTGAACATCTTCATCATCCCCAGGTAACCCGCGACGAACATCTTCCATGGGGGTTTTGGAAAGCAAAGCAACGCCGTTAAAACCCTTCTGTCCATGGGTTTCAACATGATAGCCCATGTCTTCAAACTCAAGACGCGGAAAAGGGTCATCTTGGGATTTAATTTCTTGCAGACAAACGACGTCAGGCTGAGCTTCACCCAACCATTCCAGCACCCGGGGCAAGCGCGCCTTGATGCCATTTATATTGAAGGTCGCAATACGCATGCGCCATCTTTAACCCGAGAGGGATTGCTGGGTAAAGCACTAGTCGTAATTAAACGGCAAATGATGTGCCGCAGCCACAAGATGACTGGGCATTTGGGTTGCGCACTTGGAAAGCAGCTCCTGCCAGATCTTCGACAAAATCAAGCTCGGACCCTAAGAGGTACATCAGGCTCATATCATCAACGAGAACTTCAACGCCATTTTCATTAATGATGGTATCCCCAGCTTCTGCCGCTTCTTCAAATGCAAAAGTATATTGAAAGCCGGAGCATCCACCGCCGGATACGCCTAGACGTAACTTTAAGTCCGGGTTGCCCTGTTTTTCACGCAATAGCTTAATGCGTGCAACGGCATTTTCAGTCACGTGCAGCGGGGCTTTTTCTTGCGTGTTCAACATCTTACTCCAAAATCCATAAAATCAGACTATTTCTATCTTAGTTGATGTAGGGATTTTTGCCAAACTGTCAATCCAATGCTTTTACAAAAGGTCGAGACATTATAGTGTGCGCTTCATGAACAACAATAAGCAGATAGCCGCTTTCGCAAGCAATCCGAACACTAGCCGTGGTCGTTTGGTTCGTGAGGAGGAAAGCCCCACAAGAAGCCCGTTTCAACGGGACCGGGATAGGATCATCCATTCAACAGCGTTTCGCCGTTTGAAGCATAAAACACAGGTGTTCGTCTATCATGAAGGTGATCATTACCGCACAAGGCTGACGCATTCGATCGAAGTATCGCAAATTGCGCGCTCCATCTGCCGGGTTCTCGGCTTGAATGAAGATTTGGCAGAGACTTTGGCGCTGGCGCATGATTTAGGACATACCGCCTTTGGCCATGCAGGTGAAGACGCATTGGATGCCTGTATCGCTGATGAAGGTGGCTTTGACCATAATGCCCAAGCGCTGCGGATTGTCACAAAACTTGAGCATAAATACGCCTTGTTTGATGGTCTTAACCTGACCTGGGAAAGCCTTGAGGGGCTTGTGAAGCATAATGGTCCATTACTACCACTAAAAGACGGGGAGGCGCTTCCTGTTGCCATTACGAATTATGTAGCCGCTCATGACCTGGAATTGGATACTTATGCATCGGCGGAAGCGCAGGTGGCGGCACTTGCGGATGATATTGCCTATAATAATCATGATATTGATGATGGCATACGCGCCGGTTTGTTTGATTTGGAAGACTTACGGCAGGTACCTCTTGTTGATGAGGTTCTGACCTCTGTTGAAAAGAAATATCCGGGTCTTGCTCAGCCGCGACTGGTTCATGAAGTAACACGGCGATTGATTTCTTTAATGGTTGAAGACGTCATTGCGGAAACCCGGCGCAGACTTGACGAATACCGCCCGCAGAGCGTTGAGGATGTGCGTCACATGCCTTGTGCGCTTGTTGAGTTCAGTGATGATATGCGTCAATCGGATAGGGAGCTGAAACAATTCTTGCGCAGGCGTATGTATCGCCATTACAAGGTAACGCAAATGACGGATGAGGCGAAGAGGATCATCGCCGCCCTATATCAAGCCTATGTAGATGACCCGACGCGTATGACCGGTGATTGGGCACGGCTGGGGGGTGAAGGAAAATCTGCCTCGAAAAGAGCGATAGCAGATTATATTGCAGGCATGACTGACAGTTTTGCTATCAAGCAATATCAAGAGCTTATTGGAAAGACTTCATTAGCATTATGAATATTTTTGAAGATATCAGAGCCATTGTTGATACAGAGCTGGGCGAAATGGTCGCGGGTGGCTTTCTCCCTACGGAAATGGCTGAACAATCATTTCAATACACGGTGGAAGCGCCACGTGATCCCAGTCATGGGGATGTGTCGGTCAATGCGGCATTGGTGTTGTCTAAGCTTGCGCGAATGAAGCCAAGGGATTTGGCTGAGGCATTAGCCACGGCGCTAACCAAACATGAAGATATCGAGAAGGCTGAAGTGGCCGGCCCGGGCTTTGTTAATCTGCGCTTGGCGCGCGGTGTATGGCACCGCACTATTGGCGCGATTTTAGATCTGGGCGAAGATTATGGCCGTGGGTCGCACCATAGTGACCATCCGGTGAATGTTGAATTTGTCTCTGCCAATCCAACGGGGCCAATGCATGTGGGTCACTGCCGTGGGGCTGTTTTTGGGGATTCTTTATGTAATCTCCTGGAATTCGCCGGTTATGATGTAACGCGGGAGTATTATACCAATGATGCGGGGTCACAAATTGATACTTTGGCGCGCTCTGTTCATCTGCGTTACCGCGAAGCGTTGGGTGAGGATATCGGTGAAATCCCCGAGGGTTTATATCCAGGGCAATATCTGATCCCGGTTGGCCAGCAATTGGCCCAAGAATTTGGCGATAAATATGCGCAGATGGAAGAAGGTGATTGGCTTCACCTCTTTAAGCGTCGTGCTGTGGATGCGATGATGGTGCTGATCCGTGAGGATCTCGGTAAATTAGGCATTCATCATGATGTGTTTTTCTCTGAATTCAGCCTGCATGAAAGCGGGCGGGTTCAAGAGATGGTCGATGATCTGACAAAACACGGCCATGTCTATCGTGGTATTTTGGAACCGCCTAAAGGGAAAGAGCCGGAAGGATGGGAGCCGCGTGAGCAACTCTTGTTCAAAGCAACCGAATTCGGCGATGATGTTGACCGGCCTTTGCAAAAGTCCAATGGGGACTTCACCTATTTTGCAGCAGATATTGCCTATCATTATGATAAAATCCAACGCGGATTTTACGACATGATCGATGTTTTAGGCGCGGATCACGGTGGCTATGTCAAGCGTATGAAAGCCGCCGTTAAAGCCGTATCTGAAGGTAAGGCTGAGCTGGATATCAAACTCGCTCAAATGGTGCGCCTGTTTAAAAATGGTGAGCCCTATAAAATGTCCAAGCGTGCAGGGACATTCGTGACTCTGGCTGATTTGGTCGAAGAGGTTGGCAAGGACGTTGTGCGCTTCATCATGCTGACCCGCAAAAATGATGCGCAACTGGATTTCGATCTGGTCAAAGTATTGGAGCAGTCCAAAGATAATCCGGTCTTCTATGTGCAATATGCTCATGCGCGTATTTGCTCTGTATTAAGAAAGATGGCCGATGCTTTCCCGGATCAAAATTTCGATACTGAGGAATTGAATGCGCTTTCGCTGGAGCTTTTGGATCATGAAGACGAATTGGCTCTCATGAAGAAATTGGGTGAGTGGCCAAGGTTGGTTGATGCAGCGGCGACTGCTCATGAACCGCACCGGGTTGCCTTTTATCTTTATGATCTAGCGCAATCACTGCATAGTCTATGGAATCGGGGGAATGATGACCCGGGCTTACGCTTTTTGATCGAAGGGGACTTAGAGCGGACCGCCGCCCGTGCAGCCATGATAACAGCCGTGCGGCAGGTTATTGCCAATGGTCTCAAAATACTCGGCGTTACGCCGGTTGAGGAGATGCGATAATGGGTGAAGAGCGCCTGCAGGATAATATCAAAGACGAAGATAGCCACGATCTTCCGTGGCTACAGCCTGTTGAAGACGAGGGGGAAGAAGGCTGGCTATCAGCACGAACGCTGATTATGGCCACTGTTGTTTTTGTTGTTATTTTTGCGGCGCTCCTTTGGGTTATTTACGCTCAACTTTCAGGGCATGAAGAGCCACGGCAAGTCGCTACGCGGAGCAACTTGCCGGTCATCGAAGCCCCGGATGAGCCGCATAAGATTCTGCCAGATGACCCAGGCGGTGCAGAAATTCCAGGGCAGGACAAGCTGGTTTTGGAAGCTGCCAATGGAGATGATGTGGAAGGGGATACGCGCCTTGCTACGCCAGCAGAAACGCCGGTGGAACGCGAGGCAGGTGGCAGCTTTGTGGAACCTGAACCTGAGACTGTCGAGCAAGCGTTTGAAGCAACGCCACCACCGGTGCAGGTAGAACCTGAGCCTGCACCTGTGAAGCCGAAGCCTCAAGCACAAACACAGGCGCAAACACAAACAGCGACTAATGGTCGTTATCTCATTCAACTTGGAGCCTTTTCAACGGATGTGCGTGCACGAACTGGCTGGCAGCAAATCCAGGATAAATATCCCAATATTGTTGGCGATTTGACCCTTGATACGCAGATTGCAACGGTGAATGGGCGGACGATTTATCGTCTGCGCGGTGCGGCACTTCCGACACGTGCGGAAGCGGATCGCCGTTGTGCAGCATTAAAGGCAGCGGGGCAGGGCTGCCTTGTGACAGAACGCTGATTGAAAGGGCGTATTTGTGCTACCTGCCTTTTTTGGATTAAAGGGTCCCGTTCTCGACGATGAAGAGCGGGCCTTTTTCTTGTCGACGCATCCGGCGGGCTACATTCTCTTCGCAAGAAATATTGAAACGCCTGAACAAGTCCGGCAATTGACAGAGGCGTTAAAAGAGCTTCATGGCGAAGACCATCTACCGATTTTGATTGATCAGGAAGGCGGGCGTGTTGCGCGTCTCAAGCCGCCACATTGGTCTACACATCCACCTTCTAACGTCTATGGCTCGTTATATGAAACAGACAAGGATGCTGCGCACCGAGCCCTTAATATAACCGGGCAAATTATCTCGGCTGAACTATTGGCTCTGGGCATAACAATAGACTGTCTTCCAGTATTGGATGTGCCACAAAGCGATGCGGACCCAATTATTGGTGATCGCGCCTATGCTTTTACCCCAGATAAAGTAAGCGTTATGGGACGGTGGGCAGCACAATCATTATTGGAAAATGGGGTGATACCTGTCATCAAACATATTCCAGGCCACGGTCGGGCATTGGTGGACAGTCATCTATCCCTTCCCGAAGTGAAGGCGTCAATTGATGAATTGCGCGCTGTAGATTTCCCGCCCTTTAAAGCTCTAAGTGGCATGCCAATGGCAATGACGGCTCATGTTGTTTACAAGGCGATTGATCCAGAGAACTGTGCAACCCTTTCCAAAACCGTTATTCAAGACATCATTCGCGGCGAGTTGGGTTTTGATGGCCTGTTGATGAGCGATGATTTGTCGATGAAGGCTCTAAGTGGCGGCTTTGAAACGCGTGCCAAACGAGCCCATGATGCCGGGTGCGATATAATCCTACACTGTAATGGCGATATGGCCGAAATGCAGGCCATCGCAGCCGCCTTGCCATCCATCGATGAAAAATGCCATATGCGCTTGCAAAAAGCGATGTTAAGCGCCACATCAGCTCCTATAGCCGATCGTTTGGAAATTGACGCTCTTATCGAAGAACGTGCGGCGCTGCTTGGTTTAAATAAGGAATAAACATGGATTTTGGTGCCATTGGCTATCAAATCTCGATTTGGTTGCTCCCGATTTTGCTCGCTGTCACTTTGCACGAAGCGGGCCATGGATTTGCCGCGCGGTTGCTGGGCGACAATACCGCTTACGCCCAAGGGCGTGTGACGCTTAACCCGCTGGCGCATATTGACCCCTTTGGCACTGTTATTTTGCCCGGCTTGTTGCTTTTGAGTGGGGCTGGATTCCTCTTTGGCTATGCGAAGCCAGTACCCGTCAATTGGCGGAACTTGAACAATCCGAAGCGCGATATGATGTTGGTCGCCCTGGCAGGTCCAGGAACAAATTTTGCTTTGGCCCTTATCGGGGTGGCATTGTTTCCATTGGCCGGTATTTTGCCTTCCAACGCTGCGGCCTGGCTGATTCAAAATCTCCATACTTTGATTTGGTTCAACCTCTTATTGGGGGTTTTTAACCTTTTGCCTATTCCACCCCTGGATGGTGGCCGGGTTGCCGTAGGCCTACTTCCGCCACGCCCAGCAATGGCGCTGGCAAAATTAGAGCGTTTTGGGATTTTTATTGTATTAGGTGCCTTTTTCCTACTTCCGATGCTCTTTGGTGCGATAGGTATTTATTTCTCGCCGTTCCAAACCCTTGTTTTAGGCCCCACAAACGTGCTTTATAACGCTTTGACGGGTGTTTTAGGGTAAGCACCCCGAAAAGGGGATATAGGGGTGAGCGAGCAAATCACCGGGCATATGACGGATGAGGAATTTGAAGGCGAAGCTACGCCTCAAACGCCTGCGTCTGGGGATGTTCTGATTGTTGATATCGCGGGCTTTGAAGGGCCGCTTGATGTTTTGCTCATGTTGGCGCGAACGCAGAAGGTCGATCTGCGTAACATCTCCATTCTTGAGCTGGTTGAGCAATATTTGAGATTTATCCATGAGGCCCGGCGTTTGAGGCTGGAGCTGGCGGCTGAATATCTGGTTATGGCCGCCTGGCTTGCTTATTTGAAATCACGTCTGCTTTTGCCGCCTGAAGAAGATGAAGAACAGCCTAGTGCCGAAGAATTGGCTGCCCGTCTACAAATTAGACTACAACGCTTAAATGCCATGAGGGAAGCTGGTGCGCGATTGCTGGCCCGTGATCGGCTTGGTCGTGACGTGTTTGCCAGGGGCGCACCTGAGGGTGTCAAACGTATTAAGCACGCGACCTATGACGTGACTTTATATGAGTTGTTAAAAGCCTATTCCGCTTTTTCACAACGTGGGAAACATGTTCCTCTTACTATCCTTCGCCGCAAAGTCTTTTCTTTGGAAGAAGCTGTTGAACGGTTAAGTCGTTTGATTGGTACAGCTATCGATTGGACCACCTTGGAAGCATTTTTGCCTGAATCAAATGAAGAGGCTGCACCCCGTCGTTCGGCAGTGGCGTCTCTTTTTGCCGCTGCATTGGAACTGGCGCGTCAAGGCAAGGCAGATATTCAGCAAAGTGAGCATTTCAGCCCGATATTTTTGAAAGGTCGGCACGAGCAATGAGCGACAATGAATTAGATCAAGAAGATCGCCAGCTTCAGGAAAAACGCATGGTGGAAGCAATCTTATTCGCCAGCCACCAGCCTTTGGCTGTGAAGGATATTGAAGTACGCCTTGATGAGGGGGTGGACGTTAAAACCCATATTGAAGCTTTGGTCGAAGATTATGCAAAACGAGGATTAAATCTGGTTGAGGTTGCCGGGCGCTGGGCTTTTCGGACTGCTGCTGATTTAAGTTTTCTATTGCGCGATGAAGTTGAGGAGTTACGCAAACTATCCAGAGCTGGTGTGGAGACTTTGGCGATTATTGCTTATCACCAACCAATTACCAGGGCTGAAATTGAGGAACTGCGGGGTGTCAGCCTATCCAAGGGTACTTTGGATGTGTTGATGGAAGCCGGGTGGGTGCGCCCGGCGGGCCGCAAGCAGACTCCCGGTCGTCCGGTCTTATATGGAACGACGGAAGAATTTCTGGTGCATTTTGGCTTGGGTCAAATCAGTGATTTGCCGGGTATGGATGAATTAAAAGCATCTGGTATGTTGGACCCCGTTGATGATGTTCTCGACAATTTATTGAAGGACAGCGCAGCTTTGGACGCACAAGAACAGGTCGAAGAAGAGGACAGCGACGAATTGCCCTTGACTTAAATGTGTTAGAGCAGTTGTTTCCCATTGCAAAAGTGAATTGAATGCCGCATTGCCGTATCACAGATAAACTGACACAATAGTGGTGTTTCAAAAAAATGGCCCTTAAGGGTTGAAGGAGAAGGTCATGTTTCCTGGTTGGCTGCAAATCCTGCTAGTGGTTTTGCTTATTATTTTGTTGTTCGGCAGGGGCAAAATTTCCGACCTCATGGGCGATGTTGCTAAGGGTATCCGCAGCTTTCGCAAAGGATTAAGCGAAGAAGATGGTGAAGAAGTTGAGAATACGAAAGCCATCAGTGATAAGTCCGAAGAAGCTGGGATGACATCGGCTACGACTACGGATGAAAAAGAAAAGTCCCATAGCTAAGGCTGAAGGACAGGCCCATGTTTGATTTCGCCTGGAGCGAATTGCTGATCGTCATTGTTATTGCCATTGTTGTGGTGGGTCCGAAGGACCTGCCACGTATGATGCGCGTGCTTGGCCGTCTTGTAGCACGGGCGCGGGCTATTGCCGGTGAGTTTCGCCTAGGGCTAGATCAACTTGCCCGCGAAGCAGAGCTTGATGAGCTTAAGAAACAAGCGAATGATATCTCTCAAGTAAAGCCCGGCCGCATCATGGAAGACATGATGAAGCCTGATGCAAAAGATAAAGGGCAGGGCGAATGAGCGCGGAAAACCCGGATGAGCTGGAACACAGCAAGGCGCCGCTAATTGAGCATCTTATCGAATTACGCAAACGCCTTTTATATGGGTTGATTGCCTTAACGGCGGGTGCGGTCTTTGGCTATCTCGTGGCGGCCCCGGTTTATGACTTCCTTATCCAGCCTCTTGATGACGCTTATAGTGCAATGCGTGTCGAACGGATTGCTGACTTAAGGGCGGATAACCCGGAGCTGACTTTGGCTGAAGCGCAGGAACAGGTTCCGGTTTTTGAACCCGTCTATATCAATGTCATTGAGCCTTTCATTATGAAGCTCAAATTATCGCTAGCTATTGGTTTTGCAATCGCTTTCCCCTTGATTGCGTCTCAGATCTGGGCCTTTATCGCGCCAGGATTATACCGCCATGAGCGTAAAGCATTCTTTCCATTCCTATTTGGTATGCCGGTGCTTTTCCTTACCGGGGCGAGCTTGCTTTATTATATCGTGATGCCGCTGGCCTGGCGCTTTATGATTTCAGTAGGCAGTGACTTTCACGCAGAATTAAGCCAGCGTATTGGTGATTATTTGGGTATTGTCATTCAAATGATTTTAGCCTTCGGGATCAGCTTCCAACTCCCGCTTATTCTAATGTTAATGGCGCGAGTTGGCTTCATTGGGTCGGCAGCGCTTAAGCGGTTCCGCAAATATGCGATAGTCTGCATTTTTGCTTTTGCAGCGATGGTGACGCCACCCGATGTGATTTCGCAGATTATTTTAGGTATCCCGCTTTGGCTGCTCTATGAAATGTCAATTTTTGCTGTGCGCCTTGTTGAAAAGAAGCGCCTGGAAACCTCAAATTCAGTTTGAAGAAAGCCTTGTTACATGTTCGATATTAAGTGGATTCGCGAAAATCCGGATGCTTTTGACGCTGGTCTTGCGCGTCGCGGTGCAGAGCCTCATGCCGCTAAGCTGATAGAGCTTGATGCGCAGAGCCGTGCCTTGCAAACTGAATGGCAGCAGGCCCAGGCACGGCGGAATGAAGCATCAAAATCGATTGGTAAAGCAAAAGCGCAAGGCGATGAAGCCCAGGCCCAGGCTTTGATGGTCGAAGTCGCAAAGCTGAAAGAGGATATGCCGCAGATTGAAGAGCGGCAGAAAGAAGCGGCAACAGCGCTGAAAGACTTATTGTCATCTTTGCCAAATCTTCCCATGGGTGATGTCCCTGAAGGGGCAGACGAAACGGATAATGTTGAAGTCAAATCCTGGGGCGAAAAGCGTGAATTCAACTTTGCACCGCTTGAGCATGATGCTTTGGGTGCAAAGCTGGGCATGGATTTCGAGGGTGCGGCAGCGCTTTCGGGTTCACGTTTCGTGGTCTTGAAAGGCGGTTTGGCGCGTCTGGAACGCGCACTTGGCCAATATATGTTGGATGTCCAAACGCGCGACCAAGGATATCTGGAAGTCGCCCCACCGGTTTTGGTACGTGATGATGCGTTGTTTGGCACCGGCCAGCTCCCCAAATTTAGCGAAGACCTGTTTAAAACAACAGGGGACCATTGGTTGATTCCGACAGCGGAAGTTGTCCTTACCAATCTCGTGCGTGAACAAATATTGGATTTGGAAGATCTGCCATTGCGCTTTACAGCACTTACCAATTGCTTCCGTTCGGAAGCGGGTGCGGCGGGCAAGGACACGCGTGGCATGATCCGCCAACATCAATTCAATAAGGTGGAATTGGTGTCAATTACAACCCTCGACCAGGCTGATGAGGAATTGGAACGCAAAACCCGGGCAGCAGAAGTCATTTTGGAAAATCTGGGTTTGCCTTATCGTCGGATGATATTGTGTGCTGGCGATATGGGCTTTGCTGCGCAGAAAACTTATGATCTGGAGGTCTGGCTGCCGGGGCAAGGGCGTTATCGTGAAATTTCATCCTGTTCCAACTGTGGCGACTTCCAAGCGCGGCGGATGATGACACGTGCGCGGCCAAAGGGCGAGAAGCAAACGCAATTTGTAGCGACTTTGAATGGCTCTGGCCTTGCTGTTGGACGTACGTTGATTGCGGTTATGGAAAATTATCAGCAGGCTGATGGCAGTATTACTGTTCCTGAGGTCTTGCGTCCTTATATGGGCGGTATTGAAACCATCACTGCGGAGTTTTAATCGTGCGTATCCTTTTAACCAATGATGATGGTATTTTTGCCCCAGGCCTGGATATTCTTGAATCCATTGCTCATGAAATCAGCGATGATGTCTGGATTGTCGCCCCGGCGAGTGAGCAATCCGGCGCAGGGCATTCCTTGTCATTATCTGACCCATTGCGCATTCGCTGTGTTGATGAAAAACGCTATGCAGTCACGGGAACGCCGACGGACAGCATCGTTCTCGCCTTAAACCACATCATCAAGGACAAACGCCCTGATCTTATTCTCTCCGGTGTGAACCGTGGTGCCAATATGGCGGAAGACGTGACTTATTCCGGGACCATTGCAGGTGCGATGGAGGGGACGTTGGCGGGTATTCCATCTATGGCTTTAAGTCAGGCTATAGACCCCGTCACACAGAAAGTCGATTGGGGCGCATCCAAGCGTTATGGCACGCAGATTGTGAAGCAGCTTTTGGAGCTGGGTTGGAATTCAGGCACATTTATCAATGTGAATTTCCCGCGCTATGGTGCGGATAAGGTCAAGGGTGTAAAAATCACAGAACAGGGCATGAGGGATATCTCCGACTTGAAAATCGAAGAACGTATCGATATGCGTGGTAATCCCTACTATTGGTTTGGGTTAGGCCGCGACGTTGAAGCGCCGGGGCTGAAAACAGACCTGAAAGTCGTGCGGGATGGTTATATTTCTATTACCCCATTACATTTAAATTTAACACATTATGAAATGATGCCGCGTTTGACAGAGGCGATGGATGGTGAGTTCTAAGGCAAATTCCACAACGCGAAAGGAAAAGATCGCAGCCTTGATTATGGAGTTGCGATCTTTAGGTGTGAAGGACAAACAAGTCTTGAGCGCCATTGAGCAGGTCCCGCGGGAGGAATTTGTGCCTGAAGCTTTAAGCCACCGGGCATGGGAAAATACTGCGCTGCCTATTGGGCGTGCTCAGACTATTTCTCAACCTTTGGTCGTTGCGCTTATGACGCAGGCTTTGCAGCTTGATAAAAGCCAGAAAGTGTTGGAAGTGGGGACCGGGTCCGGCTATCAAGCTGCAATTTTAGCGCATCTGGCAAAACGTGTTTATACCATTGAACGTCATGCTGTTCTGCTCAAAGAGGCGGAAAGTCGTTTCGCCGCCTTGGAACTACGCAACATTATCACCAAGCTTGGAAATGGCTTTAATGGCTGGCCTGAAGTAGGGCCTTTCCCTCGTATTCTGGTGACGGCAGCCGCGGAGGAGTTACCTCAGCCTTTATTGGACCAATTGGAAATCGGCGGGCGAATGGTTATCCCAGTTGGTCCCGTAAATGGGCATCAAGACATTGTTTTGGTTGAAAGAACTGACGGTGGTTATACCACGACGCCTATGGGTCCGGTTCGTTTTGTTCCGTTGGTTGACGAAGGGCCGCTTCGAAATTAGGCCCATTGATTGCAACGCATTCCATCCCTAAAGTGAGCGACATGATGGGGAGTATGGATAAAAAAGTCGCGTTGTTATGCGCTGTGATGCTGAGCCTTGAAGGTTGTGCAGCGCCGCGACATTATTCCCGTATCCCCGCAAGTTGGGATATCAGTAATAGTCCAATTCCTGTTCCCAAGCCCAAAGCTAAACCAAGCCCACCCAAACGCTATGCGAAGCGTGCTCCAACACCTGCTCCTATACGGACTTCAAGACGATCCAGTGGCGATATTACGGTTGATCGTGGCGATACTGTCTATGGGCTGTCCAGAAAACACAACGTTCCTGTACGAGATTTGATTGCAGTGAACAACTTACGCCCACCGTATTTGCTTCGTCCAGGGGATAGATTAGCCTTACCCGGCGCGCGCTTCCACGTTGTGCAAAAAGGCGAGACTGGCTATGGGATTTCGCGCAAATATGATGTCGATGTTACGACATTGATGCGTATGAATAATATTCGCCCACCATATAGACTAGCTATTGGCCAGAAATTGCGATTGCCTCAGGCTGCGGTTAAGGTTGCAGCGGCTCCGTCTGAAGCAAAATCGAAACGCACCGTGGTTCGTACACCAACGCCCAATTCAGCGCCGGCGCAAACGGAGATCAAAGCCTCAAACAAGGTCTCCAGCAATGGTTTTCAATGGCCTGTGGAAGGGAAAATCATCTCTTCTTTTGGGCCAAAGGAAAATGGGTTGCATAATGATGGGATCAATATCGCTGCAAAAAGAGGTGCCCATGTGCACGCTGCCCGTGATGGCGTTGTTGCCTATGCGGGTAATGGCTTCAAAGGCTTTGGCAATATTCTGCTTGTGCGCCATAGCGGCGGTTGGATAACCGCTTATGCTCATAATGAGCGGCTGTTGGTTTCAAAAGGCCAGGCGGTGAAGCGCGGGCAGGTGATTGCAAGGGCAGGCAGCTCTGGAGCCGTTTCAACGCCACAACTTCATTTTGAAATCCGTAAGGGCAAGGAGCCGGTTAATCCTCATGCTCAACTGCCAAAGGTTTAGCGTTTTCCGGTGGTCGACTTGGTTTGCTTAAGATGAAATATGCGCCATAAGCCATGAAGGCGAGCATCATAAGAGATGCATAAAGCGGCGGTCTTGGTACCAGCAATACGTAAATAGCGCTGGCGGTCATCGAGGTTAGAGCGAAAATTTTGGCCCCCAAAGGAATAACCCGGTAGCTTTCCCACCTTTGCAAAGGCGGTCCAAATAGCCTGTGATGAAAAAGCCAGTCATGAAATGTTTTGGATGATCGAGCGAAGCACCAAAGCGCCAGAAGCATGAAAGGCGTGGTCGGGAGCACTGGCAAAATCACACCCAGTCCCCCTATGGCGACAAAAAAAAGGCCAAGGGTAAAGAAGACCGGGCGAGTAAATATTTTCATATAATTTAGCCTAGAATTATTTCAGCGCGCTGAAGCTCGCAGCAAGCGTGATACTTGTCAAGCAGGTGGCTGCCCCCTCAGGATTACTCATAAGAAGTTGTATGTAATATTAAGGGCGGGTTTAATACGCTTTTAGGTAATTTGGGGTAGTCAGATGGTGGGCGAAAAAAGGGAATAAAATGCGTTATACCATAGGAAATTTTTTAGGAACTTGCGTGTTAACGCTCGCTATGACTGGTGTCTCATTCGTGGATGCTGATGCACAAGGGAATAGCCAAAAAGCGCATAAAGGTCGCAATCACAAAAACACAGTGTCCGCCTCGCCCGTTGACATGGGTAGGTTTTTTAGCTCATCTACGCGCCAATCTGTTCGAAGCTATTACACCAATAAATCTTGTCCGCCTGGGCTAGCGAAAAAGCGCAATGGCTGTTTGCCGCCAGGGCAGGCGAAGAAGCGATATCATGTTGGATATGCGTTGGATGACGGCTTGCGGATCGAGCCTGTACCGCGCGATATCATTGTGCGAATTCCAACCCCGCCAGTGGGTTATATCTATGGCGAAGTGGACGGTGATATTTTGCTGATCGCGGAAACCACGCGTTTAGTCGTTGATGCGATAGATATTTTAACCCGTTAACCAGTTTGGGTTTTTGAACAAGCGCCCTGGTTTTAGTGTGCAGGGCGCTTGTGTGTTTTTAGTTCGGCTTTTTCTGCTTTTTAGCTTCTGTCTTAGCCTGTTTTTTAGCTTCTTTTTCGGCTTGTTTTTGAGCTTTTTTCTCAGCCTTCTTCTGTTGAGCTTGCTGGTAGGCCTCGTTATTTTCCTGAGCGGTCTGGCGCATTTCTTTTGCACGCTCACTCATCGGGCCTTCACCCTCTTTCTTTTCTTGCGCTGCTTCGCTGACTGCAGCACCAACTTGGCCTTGCTCTTGAGTCTGCTCTTGCTCCTGAGTCTGCTCTTGTTCTTGATCCTGTGCGGATGCGGTAACTATTGTAAACGAGGTGGCCAAAGTGGCGGCAACCAAATAGGAAAGCTTTAATTTTTGCAACATGATTTCCCCCAATTGCAACTTGTTCGCCTTAAATTTAATACCTGTAAAAATTAGCATTCATAATATTTTTGTCTAGTACAGCGTGTGTTGGTGGCGGTTGAGAGGTTTCTCTTTGATAATTTTTTGTTTCCTTTTTTATTTGCCTAACAGTCGGTCTAGCTCTTATTGGTTTGGCGACTTGGCTCTATAAAAGGGCCAAATATCTCTCGACCATGTTTTGTTCAATGGGGTGGTCTTCAACGAAAACAGCCCTTGGCATGTCTATGAATATGGCCGTACCGCCGAGGAGGGCTGGGCGAAAAATCCAACAACTGAGGGCTATGACTCTTTTGAAGATTGGTATCGTGTGGAAGTCCATGAATGTATGGAACGGTTCTTAAAAGACCCTGACAATGGCCCGCGCTTATGCGGGGATGTGTCAGAAGATCATTATCTCGAAGTCATTGACGAATAA
>JASFRS010000011.1:0-23902 GCA_050114795.1 Sphingomonadales bacterium | reverse complement strand
GATGCCGTGGGACAGAAGCTGGCCCCTGCACCATTGCTGGCCTTGCTGAAACACCCTTTCACTTGCTGCGGGCAGGACAAACGTGAATTTCACGAAAAAGTCCGCCAGCTTGAAATCAAAGTTTTGCGCGGGGTACGCCCCGCCCCCCATGTGGCTGGCTTGAGTAAAACCATTGATGATGAAGCGTTAAAACAATGGTTCGCTAAATTAGGCGCAGTGCTTTCCGACTTTGAATCCCTGTTACGCGATGGCAGAGCCCCTTTAGAAAAACTGGTTGAAGCGCATATCACTTGCGCTGAAGCCCTGTGCGCTAATGAGGAAGAAAGCGGTGCGGACCGCCTGTGGGCTAATCCGGATGGGGAGACTGCAGCCCAATTCGTTGCAAGTTTATTAGAAGCTGCACCCGCCTTGGACGGCGTGGAGGGGGAAGCCTATGCGCCTTTGTTTTCAACACTTCTTGATAGTGAAGTCGTGCGCACACCCATAGGCCGCCATCCGCGTCTGGCCATTTGGGGTACGATTGAAGCCCGACTTCAAGCGGCTGATATCATGGTTCTTGGCGGCTTGAATGAAGGCAGTTGGCCATCACCACCAAACCCTGACCCATGGATGAGTGAACCCATGCGTGTCGAATTCGGATTACCTTCTGCCGAGCGGCGCGTCGGACTGGCTGCCCATGATTTCATTCAAGGCCTGGGGGCGAAACGCGTCATATTAAGCCGCGCTGAAAAACAAGACGGCACACCTACCGTTGCCTCACGCTGGGTCACGGCTTTAAAGACTTTATATGGTGATAAAATTGCCCGCGCTGACCATTATATTCATTGGGCCGCCCAAATGGATGAAGCCCAAGCGCAAGCGCTGCCGATGCCGCAACCCATACCACCTGTCTCTGCTCGTTTAAAACAGGCGTCTGTTACACAGATTGAGGCCTGGCGGCGCGACCCTTATGGGCTTTATGCCCGGGAGATATTGGGTTTAAAACCCCTTGACCCCATCGACCAAGACCCAGGTGCTATCGAACGTGGCGTTATCATCCATGACATATTGGACAGTTATCTAAAGGCACTAAAAGCCAAAACCGCAACACCGGGTTTAGAAACTTTGCTGAACATGGGCCGTGAAGCTTTCTCCCCCTTTGATGACCGCCCTGCCGTCTGGGGCTTCTGGTGGCCGCGATTTGAACGCATTGCCGCCTGGTTTGTTGAAGAACAGAGAAAACGCACGGCTGAAGGCGCTGTTGTTTCAGCAACGGAAATTAAAGCCCGTTGGCAGGTGGATGGGGCGAAAACGCCTTTCACTTTGATTGCTAAAGCCGACCGCATTGACCGCAGCCCTAATGGTGGCCTGGAAATCATCGATTATAAGACTGGTGCCGTTCCCAGTAACAAGCGGATTGAAGCGGGCTATGCCCCGCAACTGCCGTTGGAAGCCTTGATGGCCAAATATGGCGCGTTTGAAGACCTTGGCCGCTCTGAAATCGACAAGCTAAGCTATTGGCGGCTAAGCGGTGGTGAAGTCCCTGCCGAAATCAAACATATTAGCGCCGCCGACCAACGAGTTAAAGAAGCCCATGCAGGGCTTATCCGCCATATTGATGTCTTTGCCAAAGCGGATACGCCCTTTTTACCGTCCCCGCGCCCCAGTTATGCAGGCTATGGCGATTATGACCATCTCGCGCGCATTAAAGAATGGCGCGGTCCGGGCGATGGGGAGGACGGTGCATGAGCCAGAAACTCACCCCTGAACAAAGCCGCGCTGCAAATCCCAAAGCCTCCGCCTGGGTGGAGGCGTCTGCGGGTACAGGTAAGACGCATGTGTTAACAGCACGCATGTTGAACCTGTTACTTTCAGGCACAGCACCGGACCGTATTTTGGCGCTGACCTTCACCAAGGCCGCCGCGGCTGAAATGGCCAATCGGATTTTGGACCGATTAGGAGCCTGGGCTATCATGGACCCGGCCATATTGGTGGCGGAGATTGAGGCGCTTAGCGGCACACGCCCCTCTAAAGAAGATGTTCAGCGGGCAAGAAAGCTGTTCGCCCGCGTCCTGGACTTACCCCAGGGTCTGAATATTCAGACCATTCATGCTTTTTGTCAGTCATTGCTGGGCCGCTTCCCCGTAGAATCTGGGCTTCCGCCGCAGTTCAAAGTGATGGATGAACGCACGCAGGACGAAATTCTAAGCGCAACACGCGATGATTTAATGGCCAATGTCAAAAGCCATGAAGGCAGTCCGTTAAACGCGGCTTTGGCCTTGGTGGTGACATTGGCTGGGGAAAGTCAGTTTAACGCGTTAATGGCGGCCTTAATCCGGGAACGTGTCTTGCTGTCCCGCCTGCGCCCGCTGGGGAATGAAGGCGTCACGTCCGCAATCAAACATGTGCTGGGCCTCCCGCTTGAAGAAAGCGCCGCTGATGTTGTTAAAGCCGCGTGTAAAAATGCGAATGAACAGGCGCTACAACGTGCTGTGCAAGCCTTGGTTACAGGCACCAAGACAGATGTTGCGCGCGGTGAACGCATTGCAAACTGGTTAGCCTTTGATGAAGACGTGCGTATTGAGACCTTCAACGACTATTGCCGCGCATTTCTAACGGGGGATGGAAAGCCCTTTGCCCGCTTGGCTACAAAGAAACCCTGTGAGGCTGACCCGCAACTCCTGGATATTCTATTTGAGGAGGCACAGCGGCTGGAAATGGCGCAACAGCGCCTTGCTTTGATTGAATTTGCCACACGGTCAAGCGCATTGCTTCAAGTCGGCCTGGCCCTGTCTCAAGGATTTGATGCGACCAAACAGCGCTTGGGCCTGGCGGATTACGATGACTTGATTGCCAAAACGGCAGAACTGCTGACAGAACGCGATATGGCGGCTTGGGTGCTGTATAAATTGGACGGCGGTATCGACCATATTTTGATTGATGAAGCCCAGGACACTAACCCGGAACAATGGCAAGTCATTCAAGCCCTTACCGGGGATTTTTTCGCAGGCGAAGGGGCAAAACCCCAGGAACGCAGCATCTTTGCTGTGGGCGATGTCAAACAATCCATCTATGGCTTCCAACGCGCGGCACCCAGATTATTCGACCATTATCAAACTCATTTCACCCGTGCGGTGAAACAAGCCGGGCAGATATTTGAAACCGTGCCACTCGACCTGTCCTTTAGAAGCACGGACGCTGTTCTAGGCTTGGTTGATGCAGTTTTTGACGGCGATGCTGCCAAGGGTCTGTCTTTTTCAGAACGCCAAATCAAACACCGGCCGCACCGTAATGGCCATGCTGGACGTGTGGAATTATGGCCAACCATCAAACCCACGCCTGGTGAAGAGCCAGATGTCTGGGAACCACCCATTGAAGCTATCAGTGGTGAAGACCCGCAAGCTGTACTGGCCAATAAAATAGCCGACACAATAGCGCATTGGATTGATAAGGAACCGCTGCCAGCGCGCGACCGCACTATTCAGGCCGGGGATATCATGGTGCTTGTGCGCCGCAGGACGGCTTTCGTTGATTTATTGGTTCGCGCATTAAAGGCAAGGCAGGTGGCTGTCGCCGGTATTGACCGTTTTGATTTGCTCTCACCCATCGCGGTTGAGGATTTATTGGCACTGCTCCAATTCGCTGTTTTGCCCGAAGATGATTTGAACCTGGCCTGTGTACTTAAAGGACCTTTCATTGGCGTCGATGAGGAAACGCTTTTTGAGCTTTCTCATAAGCGCCGCCATAATCTTTGGCGCACCCTGCGTGAGAAAGCCAAAAATAATGAACGACTTGAGCGTGCCAGGCGGTTCCTGACGGACATATTGGCCCGCGCTGATTTCACGCCGCCATTTGAGTTTCTCGAATATATTCTCAATGAACGCGGGGGGCGTCGAAGCCTGCTGGCACGTTTAGGCCGTGAGGCGGAAGAAGCCATTGATGAACTGCTTAATCAGGCTTTGAATTTCGAAATCAACCACTGCCCGTCTTTGGACGGCTTCCTACATTGGATTCATGCCCACGCATCTGAAGTGAAACGTGATGCTGAGCAAACAGGAAACGCCGTTCGCATCATGACTGTTCATGGGTCGAAAGGGTTACAGGCCCCTGTGGTGTTTTTACCCGATAGCTGTCAGATGCCCAAAGACGACGCACCTTTATTGAAACTTGAAACCCAAGACGGGCGTGAAATTCCCTTATGGTATAAACGCAAAACCGACGCTATCGGCCCGGTGGGTGAGGCCAAAGCCCAGCGTGAAGCGGAGACTTTGGCAGAAACCAAAAGGCTCCTATATGTGGCTTTAACCCGGGCAGAAGACCGTTTGATTGTCACCGGGTGGGAAAACACGCGCGGACGGTCTGAGGGCTGCTGGTATGACATGGTCAGCGACGGCTTTGACCGGTTGGATGCGTATGAGCAGGATGATATCCGCATCATAGAAACATCGCAGCGGACCAAAGCTCAAAAAGATCGTCAAGCGAAGAAGACATTCAGCCCGCCGCCTCTGCCCAAATGGGCAGAAAAGCCCGCGCCGATTGAAGCCACACCACCGCGCCCTCTGGCCCCGTCGCTGGAAGACGCAGGACCTGCAGCGCTTAGCCCGCTTGCCCAGGGTGAAGGTGATGTTTATCGCCGTGGGCGCCTTATCCACAAATTACTGGAACGCCTCCCGGATATGCCAGTCGAGCAGCGTGAGACTCACGCCCGCGCTTATCTGGAAAAAGCGGCCGGGGACTTTGGTGAGGCTTGGCGGAGAGCGCTTATCGCTGATGTGATGCGGCTTTTAAATGACCCGAAATTTAGCGATATATTCTCACCAGAGGCTTTGGCGGAAGCGCCCTTAACCGGCCTCATCGGGGATAGAGTCATTATGGGGCAAGTCGACCGATTGTTAATTAGCGACGACCGGGTCGTGTTTGTCGATTATAAAACCAATCGCTCGGCACCTTTGGACATACATGAAATTCCAAAGGCTTATCTGAAGCAAATGGCTGCTTATCATGCAGTCCTATCCCGTATCTACAAGAACGCACGGGTCGAAGGGGTATTATTGTGGACCAGTAGCCTGACTGCTCACCTCTTGAATGAAAAAAGTTTGAGGCCCTATATGCCGAAAGGGGTATAGGACACACTGTTCTCAATTTAGAACTGCTGAGCCATCTTGACGCTAAGCCCCACTCACCCTACATTCCGGCAACGAAGATATTTTCGGCACGCTCTCAAACACAAGATGACGCGTCCAATTTATAAAAGGAATAAACCTATGGCTTCCATCGCAATCAGCGATAGCGAATTTCAAGATAAAGTTCTCCAAGCTGGCAAACCTGTACTGGTTGATTTCTGGGCCGAATGGTGTGGCCCCTGCCGTCAGATCGGCCCGTCTTTGGAAGAAATTTCCGATGAAATGGGTGAGCGCGTAACGGTTGCCAAAGTGAATATCGACCATAATCCCGAAGCCCCAACCCGCTATGGCGTGCGCGGCATTCCAACAATGATTTTGTTCAAAGACGGCCAAGTGCAAGCTACTAAAGTCGGTGCCTTGCCAAAGTCCAAAATCGTTGAATGGCTCGAAGACAATCTCGGTTGATTTTAGATTAGCTTTAAAAAAACACCGGTGCTGTAATCAGCACCGGTGTTTTTTATTTAGGGTATAGGGCGTAAGAGCATGAGGTTTAGCTTTGTTTTTTTAACCTCTATTACTGACGGTCATATCTACTTCCTTAGGTTTCCAGGCAGACAGATATCTGCACTTAATGTTTAGAGCCAAAAAAAACCCTAAAAAATGCAGTTTTTGTTACCATTTCCCGGCAAAGGTGCTTATCTTATTCCCCTAAGATTAAGGCGCTGTATCTGTATAGGGATGAGGCGCCTTTATACGCTTTAAAAAGGATGTTTAGGCTGGTATGAAACTCACGCTTGAGAAAGGGGCTCTACTGAAAGCCCTGTCCCATGTGCAAAGTGTTGTCGAACGGCGCAACGCCATCCCCATTTTGTCTAATGTGCTGATTGAAGGTGAAGGCGGAAAGCTTCGCTTAACAGCAACTGATTTGGACCTATCCATGGTGGAGGAGGCGGAAGCGGAAGTCACTCAAGGCGGTGCAACCACCGTGCCGGCGCATACCTTATTTGATATCGTCCGCAAACTTCCTGACGGCGCGCAAGTCGCGCTGAATTTAGCGGATGGGGAGCGTATGCATTTGTCCGCTGGGCGGTCCCGCTTCACACTGGCCACATTGCCACGTGAAGACTTCCCGCACCTGTCTGAAGGTGATTTGCCTTATCGGTTCAGCTTATCGTCCAGTGACATGAAGCGCCTTATTGAAAAGACGCGTTTTGCTGTTTCAACCGAGGAAACGCGCCATTATCTGAATGGTATTTATCTGCATGCAGCAGAGGTCGAAGGGGACCGTTTTCTGCGCGCTGTGGCGACAGACGGCCACCGTCTTGCGAAGCTGGATTTGCCAGCTCCTGAAGGTGTGACAGGCATGCCTGGTGTGATCATCCCACGCAAGGCTGTGAGTGAAATTCACAAGCTTCTTGATGGAGCGGAAGGTGATGTGCATGTGGCGCTGTCGGATACGAAAATCCGCGTGCAGACGGGGTCTGCTACGATGACGTCAAAGCTGATTGATGCGACCTTCCCGGATTATCAGCGGGTTATTCCAGCTAGCAATGGTCAAATCCTATCTGTAGGCCGGCAGGAATTCGCTGAAGGCGTTGACCGGGTGGCCACCGTTGCGACCGACAAAACCAAGGCTATCAAACTGAGTTTGAACGACAATCGCATGATTTTGTCGGTTCACAACCCGGAAAGCGGGACGGCTGAGGAAGAATTGGAAGTCAGTTACGGCGGAGACCAAATCGATATTGGTTTCAATTCTCGCTATTTGAATGATATTTTAAGCCAGATTGATGGCGAAACCGTCGAAGCGCATTTGGCGGATAGCAATTCGCCCACTTTGCTGCGCGATAGCGCGGATGAAGCAGCGCTTTATGTTCTCATGCCCATGCGGGTGTAACCAAGTTGCGTTTTTGGCGCTGAAGTGAGGAGGCGAGACTGAACAGTCCCGTCACACATAGCATAGCTCAAACAGACGCACGCCAGCGTATTGGCGTGGTGCGGCTGGTTTTAACCAATTTCCGCAGTTATGAGAGCGCAAGCGCTGAATTAAGCACGGACCCGGTGGTTTTAACCGGAGCTAATGGCACTGGCAAAACCAATGTGCTGGAAGCCTTATCCATGCTGGCCCCGGGCCGTGGATTACGCCGTGCGCCACTTAATGAGCTTACTAATCAAAAGACCAGCAGCCCGTGGGCTGTAGCTGCCCGCGTGTCTGATGCGGACGGCGAAGTCATGCTGGGTACGAGTGTGGCCGGCGATGGGTCTGAACGCCGAGTGGTCCATGTGGATGGCGCGGCGGCAAGCGGCCCTGGCGTGTTGAGTGAATATATTTCCCTTGGCTGGCTAACGCCTGCCATGGACCGTCTGTTCCTGGATGCAGCATCCGGACGGCGACGGTTTTTAGACCGTTTGGCGCTTATCCTGCATCCTGGCCATGGGCGCAGTGTGAATGCCTATGAAAAAGTGATGCGGGAACGCAATGCGTTGCTTGAAACAGGCGTAAATACCAACCCAAGCTGGGCGAATGCTTTGGAAGCGCAAATGGCGGAACATGGCGTGGCGATTGCCGCCACCCGCCGCGACCTGCTTGCTAATCTGGTCAGTCATATTGAAAACAGCGTGGAAGGTGCTTTCCCTAAAGCCTTACTGGCCCTAGATGGGGACGTGGAGCAGGATTTGGCAGAAATGAGTGCCACCCGCGCTGAAGATGTCTTTCGTGAACGTTTGGCGCGCAACCGCCCCCGCGATGCAGCCGCCGGGCGGGCTTTACAGGGGCCGCATCGCACAGATTTGCTGGTGACCCACAGCGCGAAATCCATGGCAGCGGAAAATTGTTCAACCGGTGAACAAAAAGCCCTATTGATTGGCCTGATTTTAGCCCATGCAGAATTAGCAAAGACTTTAAGCGGCCGCGCCCCTATTCTCCTTCTGGATGAAGTTGCGGCCCATTTGGATCGGCTGCGCCGGGCCGCATTATTCGACCAATTGGTGGATTTAGACGCCCAATGCTGGTTGACCGGTACGGATGCGGAGATGTTTGAAGCACTGCGTGGTCGGGCACAATTTTTTACTGTATTTGATGGCCAGTTGAATGGCCCAAAACAAAACCAAAAAAGTACGAACTAGGACTTTGGACATGAGTGACGAAAACACACAAGCCTCAAGTGACAAGCATGAAGCCGCTGCGGAATATGGCGCGGACAGCATTAAAGTCCTGAAAGGCTTGGACGCAGTTCGCAAACGCCCCGGCATGTATATCGGCGACACCGAAGACGGCTCCGGTCTCCACCATATGGTGTTTGAGGTGACCGATAACGCCATTGATGAAAGCTTGGCCGGCTATTGCGACCGGGTAGATGTGATTTTAAACGCCGATGGTTCCGTTACTGTGACGGATAATGGCCGCGGGATTCCAACGGATATCCACGGCGAAGAAGGCGTTTCCGCAGCGCAGGTCATTATGACCCAGCTTCACGCCGGCGGAAAATTTGACCAGAACAGCTATAAGGTTTCAGGCGGTCTCCATGGTGTGGGCGTGTCCGTTGTGAATGCCTTGTCCGAATGGCTGGAACTGCGTATTTGGCGCGGCGGTAAAGAGCATTATATGCGCTTTGTCCATGGCGTACCCGAAGGCGATTTGGAAGTCGTCGGTGATGCTGAGGGCCAAACCGGAACACGGGTGACTTTCCTGCCGTCACCTGAAACATTCAAAATCGTTGAATTTGACTTTGAACGTCTGGTCCATCGCTTCCGGGAGCTGGCCTTTTTGAACTCCGGCGTACGGGTTGTCGTCACCGATACGCGCCATGTGGAGGAAAAATCCGTCGAGCTTTATTATGAAGGCGGTATTACCGAATTCGTCAAATATCTCGACCGCACCAAAGCCTCTCAAATCCCTGAACCTATTACAATGTTGGGTGAAAAAGACGGCATTGTTGTAGAAGTTTCGATGCAGTGGAATGACAGCTATCATGAGAATGTCCATTGCTTTACCAATAACATCCCACAACGCGACGGCGGTACTCACTTGGCAGCTTTTCGCGCGGCGTTGACCCGAACCATCAATAATTATGTGACAGCGACAGGTCTTGGTAAAAAAGAGAAAGTCTCCTTAACCGGTGATGATGCGCGGGAAGGGTTGACGGCTGTTGTTTCTGTTAAAGTCCCGGATCCGAAATTCTCATCCCAAACCAAAGATAAATTGGTGTCTTCAGAAGTTCGTCCTGCTGTTGAAAGTGTCATGGGCGACCGGTTGAACCAGTGGTTTGAAGAAAATCCGGCTGCCGCCAAATCTGTCATTATGAAGATTATTGATGCCGCCGTTGCTCGCGAAGCCGCACGGAAAGCACGGGAGCTGACAAGGCGCAAAGGGGCCTTGGATATCTCCAGCTTGCCCGGTAAATTGGCGGATTGTCAGGAACGCGACCCGGCTAAATCTGAACTGTTCCTGGTGGAGGGCGACTCCGCCGGTGGTTCCGCCAAACAAGGCCGGGATCGCGCATTTCAAGCCATCTTGCCTTTACGGGGTAAGATTTTGAATGTGGAGCGCGCACGTTTTGACCGCATGCTGTCTTCGAATGAGATTGGCACGATGATTACGGCGCTAGGCACAGGCATTGGCCGTGAAGACTTTGATATCTCAAAGCTCCGCTACCATAAAATCATCATCATGACTGACGCCGACGTTGATGGTGCGCATATTCGAACATTGCTGCTGACGTTCTTCTATCGCCAAATGCCGGAATTGATTGAAAACGGCTATCTCTATATTGCGCAGCCACCCTTGTTCAAAGTGGCCCGTGGCAAATCTGAGGTCTATTTGAAAGATATGGCGGCGCTGGAAAGCTATCTCATTGATATGGGTATCAGTGATTTGGTCTTATCGGCGGACGGCGAACAGCACAGTGGTGAAGATTTACGGTCCTTGATCAACACAGCACGGCATATGCGCATGGTATTTGATAATGTACCCCAACGCTATGATCGTCTGTTCATTGAAGAACTGGCTATGGTTGGAGGTCTTGGTGAAGCTGCAAGCACCGATTTAAATATGCGTGAAAAAGCTGCTGAGGCTATGGCCGTGCGGTTGAATAGACCCGGCGCCATGCCAAAAGACCGCGAGGGCGCGGACGAAACTGGGGGTTGGACCGCAAAGGCTGATGAGAATGGCGGTTATCAGATCTCTCGTATATTGCGTGGCGTAAAAGATGTGTTTGAAATTGACCGCGCCCTTGTCGGCTCGGCTGAAGCACGGAAGCTTGATGAGATTGCCAAAACCATCATGCCATATTTCCAAAATCCGGCTGTTTTGACTCGGAAAGAAATAACGGAAGAAGTCCATCGTCCCAGCGATCTGCTGAGTGGCGTTTTAGCCGCAGGGCGCAAAGGCCAGTCCATTTCGCGCTATAAGGGTCTGGGTGAAATGAACCCGGGTCAGCTTTGGGAAACAACTTTGGACCCGAATGTGCGCTCGCTTCTGCAAGTGAAGGTCGAACAGGCAGATACGGCTGATGAAATGTTCACCAAACTGATGGGGGACGTGGTCGAGCCGCGCCGTGAATTCATTCAAGACAACGCACTACGCGTGGCAAATCTAGACGTGTAAAAAATAATAAAGGAGTGGGGTCATGAAATCAGCTTTGATTGGTGGAATTTTTGCTGCCTTATTGACGGCAACGCAGGCACAGGCGGAAGATGTAACCGAATATTTCCCCTTACGCCCTGCCCACACCTATTCAATCGTGGCCCGTGATGCGGAAACGGGGCAACTTGGCGTTGCCGTTCAATCTCATTGGTTTTCCGTGGGTGGTGGTGTTGCCTGGGCGGAGCCTGGCGTGGGGGCCGTGGCAACGCAAAGTTTTACCGAAGTCACTTATGGTCCCTTAGGACTGGAATTGATGCGCGCCGGTAAAACCGCACCTGAATCCTTGAAAGCCCTGCTTGCAGCGGATGCGCATACGGATGTACGCCAGGTTGGCATGGTGGATGCCGAAGGTAATGCCGCTGTTCATACCGGTGAGCATGCGATTATTGAACATTGTGATCATGTGGGTGAAGGCTTCACGGTCGAAGCTAATCTAATGCTTAATGACACGGTCTGTGATGCCATGGTGAAGGCCTTTACGCAGACAAAAGGTGATTTGGCGGAACGTATGATGACAGCGCTTGAGGCGGCTCAAGCGGAAGGTGGTGATATTCGGGGCAAACAATCCGCAGCGCTTCTCGTTGTATCCGGAGATAAATCTCTGCCAGCCTGGGCAGGGCGGATTTTCGATTTACGTATCGAAGACCATGAAACGCCATTGGCAGAGTTACGGCGCTTGCTGACATTATCCCGTGCTTATCATCTAATGGATGAAGGCGATGGCCATATGACCCAGGGTGATGTCGAGGCGGCCATCGGTGCTTATGCCGCAGCGGAAAAACTTGCACCCGGCAATCATGAAATGATTTTCTGGCATGCAGCGACTTTGGCCGCTGCTGGTGAATTGGATGAAGCTTTACCCCTCTTTGCCAAGGCCTATGAGCTTTGGCCCGATTGGCGTAAACTGGTCGTGCGTTTACCGGCCTCAGGCCTGCTTCCCAATGACCCTGAGTTAATTGATAAAATTGTGAATGCGAAATGAGCGATACAATTGAAAAATCAGATGATGAATGGCGGAAAGAGCTGACGCCTGAACAATATGCTGTCTGTCGCTGTTCGGCGACGGAACCGCCGTTTAGCGGGGAATATTGGAATGAAAAGCGTGCAGGCATGTATCATTGTGCTGCCTGTGGAGAGCCGTTGTTCAGTTCCGAAACCAAATATGATTCAGGCAGCGGCTGGCCGAGTTTTTGGAACCCGATTTCCAAACAGGCCATCGCTGAAAAAATGGACTACAGTCATAATATGATGCGGGTGGAAACCAAATGCCGCAAGTGCGACAGCCATTTGGGCCATACGTTCACCGATGGCCCGCCACCAACTGGCATGCGTTATTGCATCAACTCAGCATCTCTTGATTTTAAGCCTGAAGAAGAGAGCTGATTAAAGCCCTTGTTCTTCGCGAATATGATTGAGGAGGCCCTTTGCTGCGGCCTCCACCAAATCCAGCACATGTTCAAAGCCGTCCGGCCCGCCATAATAAGGGTCTGGGACTTCGCGTAATTGTTTTTCCGGCGCAAATTCAAGGAACAGGCGCGCGCGATCTTCCATACCTTCGGGCGCCAGGCTGTGCAGGCCACTTAAATTCCGTTCATCCATCGCCAGAAGATAATCAAAATCATGGAAATCCTGCGTACTGACTTGGCGGCCACGCAAAGCGTGTAAATGAATTCCCCGGCCCGCAGCGGCTTCAATCATTCGCGGGTCAGGGGCGTGCCCCACATGCCAATCTCCGGTGCCCGCGGAATCAATGCGAATCTTCTCTTCCAGCCCCGCTTGTTCCACTAAGGCGGTAAACACACCCTCAGCCGCAGGGGAACGGCAGATATTGCCAAGGCAGACAAAGAGAACGCTCGTCATTTCAAACTCCATATTGCGCTCACAGGCTTGAGCGTTTAGCACAAAGACATGTCGACATATCGCAACATCGTCATTTTGACCGGAGCCGGGATTTCAGCGGAATCCGGTATACAGACATTTAGAGGGGCTGGCGGCCTTTGGGAAGGGGAAAGGGTCGAAGATGTGGCCACGCCCCAGGCTTTTATGAAAGACCCGCTGCGTGTTCAGCGTTTCTATAATATGCGCCGCGCGGCCCTTAAAACCATTGAACCTAATGCTGCGCATCGCGCGCTTGCGCGGTTGGAAGCAGAATATGACGGCAATGTCCTGCTGGTTACCCAGAATGTGGACGACCTGCATGAACGTGGGGGAAGCCGCAATATCATCCATATGCATGGGGAATTGCGCAAAGCGCGCTGCTTAAATTGCAGCAGCGTCCATATTTGGAACGACGATATCGTGCCAAGTGATATCTGCCCCGCATGCACTCAGGAAAACAGTCTGCGCCCGCATATCGTTTGGTTTGGGGAAATGCCCTTTGCCATGAATGAAATTGATGCGGCCTTGGCAAAATGCGACCTGTTCATGTCCATTGGCACCTCAGGCAATGTCTATCCGGCTGCGGGATTTGTTGAAACAATTCGCTATTACGGTCGTGCTCACAGTGTGGAACTGAACCTGGAGCCATCACTGGGTTCACGCAATTTCGCAGAATCTCGTCACGGTCCCGCCACAAAAATGGTCACCCAATATGTGGACGAATTGCTTGGCAATGCGTAAAGTCGGTCCTCAATTTAAAGCGAAAGTGTTGTTATGAACGATGAAGTCCAACGTCATGTGAAGGCGGAAAACCCCTGGCTGAAACTGCTGGTGGAATTCGGGCCCTTGATTGTTTTCTTCATTGCAAACAATCGCTTCGGCATTTTCACAGCGACGGCCGCCTTCATGGTCGCGATGGTCATTGCCATTGCCTATACCTTCATCACAACAAAACGCGTTCCGCCGATGCTGTGGGTGACAGGTATTGTTGTTGGCCTGTTCGGGGGTTTGACGCTGTATTTCGAAGATGAGCTGTTCATCAAACTCAAACCCACCGTTGTGAACAGCCTTTTTGCAATGGGCTTGGGTTTAGGCCTGGTGATGAAAAAGCCATTTCTAAAAACGCTTTTCGGTCCCGCATTTCCGCCATTGACGGATAAAGGCTGGACGATACTCACAGCACGCTGGGCGATGTTCTTTGTCTTTCTAGCCATCTTAAACGAAGTCGTCTGGCGGAATACCACCACCGATTTCTGGGTGGGCTTTAAATTATGGGGCCTCACCCCCTTAAGCCTGATCTTCGCTGCAGCTCAGATCCCTGTCATCCTCAAACACCAGCTGCCTGTTGAAGAAGGCGCAGCTTAAAGCCCGTCTGTTGGATTGCCAAAAGGTGCAAAGGCCTCTTGGTCCCATACATCGCGCGCCTGAGTTAAAGCCCAATGTACACTTGGGAAGGCCAGTTCATCCCAAGGGATGTCCTCCCAGTCAAAGAGTTTAACTTCCAGGCTTTCAACGCCTGCGCCAAATTCAGGCGTGGGTAAGCTAGCGCGGTAAATTAATTGGATTTGGCTGATGCGCGGGATGGAATAGACGGCTAGCAAGCGGTCAATTTCAATATGCGCTTCGGCCTCTTCATGAGCTTCCCGCCATGCCCCGGCTTCTGCGCTTTCATTATGTTCTAGAAACCCTGCAGGAATGGTCCAATAGCCATAACGTGGCTCAATCGCGCGCTTGCACAGCAGGATTTTCTCTTCAAAGCGCACGACACTGCCGACGACAATTTTCGGGTTGTCATAATCGATAAATCCGCAGGTGCGGCAGATATTGCGTTCCCGATTATCGCCATCGGGAATATCCACATGAAAATCAGGTGTTAGCGTGGGGTCATTGGTCATGGGACCAGAGTGCCCTTAGATAAAGGCTCTGTAAAGACCCCTAACCCACGAAAATAAATGCGGCGAGCGCGCACAGAGCTAAGCTGATTAAGACCGCAGAACGCGCCAAAGACAGGGCAGAACTTTCCGGTGTATCGGGATTAAACATATGCTTTAAAAACATGGCGACTCTTCCCCCAAAAACAAGCAACACTCACTTAACCGCCGTTCCTAAGCTCCCTTTTACCTGCCCTCCATGACATAAAATGCACAGGATTATGGATTTTTGATGACAAATCGCTCCTCACCCCTTGTGAGCGGCGCGTTTTTGCGGCATGACAAGCCCAAATTCTTGAAGAAAGACCCCAAGTTCGGAGAATCTCTGTGACTGCAATCGGACATGACAGTTTGAACGCCCGCCGCGATTTAAAAGTCGGCGATAAAACCTATAGCTATTACAGCTTGAAAGCTGCCGCTGAAAAATATGGCGATGTATCCCGCCTGCCTTTTTCTTTGAAGGTGCTGCTTGAAAATCTGCTGCGCTTTGAAGATGGCCGCAGCGTTGTTACCGACGATGTTAAAGCTGTTGTGGATTGGCAGAAAGAGCGCAGCTCAAAACGCGAAATCGCCTATCGTCCTGCCCGCGTTTTGATGCAGGATTTTACAGGTGTTCCTGCTGTTGTCGATTTGGCCACCATGCGTGCGGCCATGAAAGACTTAGGCGGTGATGCGCAGAAGATTAATCCGCTGGTTCCCGTTGATCTGGTTATCGACCATAGTGTGATGGTTGATTATTTCGGCCATGCTGACAGCTTTAAGCGCAATGTCGATTTGGAAATGGAACGTAATAAAGAGCGTTATGAATTCCTGCGCTGGGGCCAAGGTGCCTTTGAAAATTTCCGCGTTGTGCCTCCGGGGACCGGTATCTGTCACCAAGTGAACTTGGAATATCTCGCCCAAACCGTCTGGACGTCTAAAGACGCGCAAGGCCGTGAAGTGGCTTATCCCGACACGCTGGTCGGTACAGACAGCCACACCACCATGGTCAATGGCTTGTCCGTTCTGGGCTGGGGCGTTGGCGGCATTGAAGCCGAAGCAGCCATGCTGGGCCAACCTGTTTCCATGCTTATCCCGGAAGTTGTCGGTTTCAAACTGACAGGTGCGTTGAAAGAAGGCGCGACGGCCACTGACTTGGTGTTGACGATTGTGCAGATGCTGCGCGAAAAAGGCGTTGTTGGTAAATTTGTTGAATTTTACGGCAATGGTCTTGACCACTTAAGCCTTGCTGACCAAGCTACCATCGCCAATATGGCCCCTGAATATGGCGCCACATGCGGCTTTTTCCCGGTTGATGAGTCCACCATTGAATATCTGAAATTCACAGGTCGTTCGGAAGAGCGCGCCGCGCTCGTCGAAGCTTATGCGAAAGAACAAGGCTTCTGGCGCGATGCCAATACACCGGATCCCATCTTCACAGATACGCTGGAATTGGACCTGGGCACTGTTGAACCGTCTCTCGCTGGCCCGAAACGTCCACAGGACCGTGTGGCTTTGTCCAACGCCACCAACGCATTCAAAGGTGAACTGGCCGGCCAATTCGGTAAAGCCGGTGAAGAAGCGAAAGCCGTTGCCGTTGAAGGTGAAGATTACGAACTGCACCATGGCGATGTGGTGATTGCGGCGATTACATCCTGCACCAACACCTCCAACCCGTCTGTGATGCTGGCCGCTGGTCTGGTCGCTAAAAAGGCGCTGGCCAAAGGCTTGAAAGTGAAGCCTTGGGTGAAAACATCTTTGGCCCCTGGCTCTCAAGTTGTGACTGAATATCTGGATAAAGCTGGTTTGACAGACGACCTGGATGCTCTGGGCTTCAATCTGGTTGGTTATGGCTGCACGACTTGTATCGGGAACTCCGGCCCGCTGCCCGCCCCGATTTCCAGCGCCATCAACAGCAATGATTTGGTTGCCACATCTGTTCTCTCCGGCAACCGGAACTTTGAAGGTCGGGTCAGCCCTGATGTCCGTGCGAACTATCTGGCCTCACCGCCATTGGTTGTCGCTTATGCGCTTCTTGGCACCATGATGAAAGACATCACGACGGACGTCATTGGTGAAGATCAGGACGGCAATCCGGTTTATCTGAAAGACATCTGGCCGACGAACCAAGAAGTGGCCGAAGTCGTTGCCGCTGCTGTTACTCCGGCTCAGTTTAAAGAACGCTATGCTGATGTGTTCACAGGTGATGAAGCCTGGCAAAGCATTGATGTGGCAGAAGGTGAAACCTATAGCTGGAATGCGGCCTCCACTTATGTGCAGCATCCACCTTATTTCACCGGTATGACGATGGATCCGGAAGCTTCCGGCGATATCAAAGGTGCGCGCCCACTAGCCATCTTGGGCGATAGTGTCACCACCGACCATATCTCCCCCGCCGGTGCGATTAAGGCCGACAGCCCTGCAGGTGCTTATCTGCAATCCCATGGCGTTGAGCGTAAAGACTTTAACTCTTATGGCTCCCGTCGTGGTAATCATGAAGTCATGATGCGCGGCACCTTTGCCAATATTCGTATCAAAAACGAAATGCTGGACGGCGTTGAAGGCGGCTTTACTCGTCATATCCCGTCAGGTGAGCAAATGCCTATCTATGATGCGGCGATGAAATATGAAGCCGAAGGTACGCCGCTGGTTGTGATTGGTGGTAAAGAATATGGCACGGGTTCTTCCCGTGACTGGGCCGCCAAAGGCACCCGGTTGCTGGGCGTTCAAGCCGTTATCGTTGAGAGTTTTGAACGTATTCACCGTTCCAACCTGGTTGGCATGGGCGTGCTGCCGCTGCAATTCCCGGAAGGCGTCAATCGCAATACATTGAACCTGGACGGCAGCGAAACATTTGATGTCTCAGGTGTGAGCGACCTAAGCCCACGTAAAACCCTCACTTTGACCATTACCCGCAAAAATGGTGTGCAAGAAACGGTCAATTTGCTGTGCCGCATCGATACGCTGGATGAGCTGGAATATTACAAAAACGGCGGCATCCTGCATTATGTACTGCGGAACCTGGCGAAAGCCTAAACCGTTTGAAACAAATGAAAAAAGGGCCGCTTGATGCGGCCCTTTTTGTTTGGCGATAAACAGATTGAGAATAGGGCTTAATCTGCATAGACGCGGCGTAGTTTTAAAAGCCACTGGCCAATTGGAAAGCGCGCACGAATAAGCCAGAGACCAATGGCGGCGCGAAAAAGATGTTCCAAAAACCCATTATAATCCCAGAAGTTGCTTCCGTAATATTCACTGTCCATATCAAAGCTCCACAGCAATCGAGCTAATGCCGATAGAAAGACAGGCACAGACCAGGCGAGAATAGTTATCCCAGCTCCTGAAAGTATAAGTGCGAGGAGATTGAGCAGATCAGTTTTGGGTGCTGCAACTTGTCCGCTCGGCAACACGCGAGCTGCCAGATCAGGCGCGAACACCCAGATAATACCGCCGGAAAGAAGATAAAGGCCATAATGGATAAGCGCCAAAACATTTAAAGTATCTGCCGCCGTATCCTGAACGAACACACCTTCAAATGAAAAAATCACACCTGCAAGAGAACTTACAGCCAGCCACAACGCGAAGATACGCAATGCAGCATGGGTCAACGCAAATATAAAATCCTGTTTTTTTATGTCATCAGTTGACAAGTGTTGCCTCTGTTTTTTCCGTCACTTCTTGCATGGTGACTTCGGGGGCCAGTTCGACCACTTTTAATCCGCCTTCAACCACGTCAAAAACGCCAAGATCCGTAATGATGCGGTCGACCACAGCTTTACCCGTTAAAGGCAAAGTACAGCTTTTTAAAATTTTGGGTTCGCCCTTTTTATTGGTGTGGTCCATGACCACGACCACACGTTTCACGCCTGCGACCAAGTCCATGGCCCCGCCCATGCCCTTGACCATTTTGCCAGGGATCATCCAATTCGCTAGATCACCATTTTCTGCGACTTCCATCGCACCTAAAATGGACAAATCAATATGACCACCACGGATCATCCCAAAACTGTCGGCCGAAGAGAAATAGCTGGTGCGGCGCAATTCGGTGATGGTCTGCTTACCCGCATTAATCAGATCGGGATCTTCCTCACCTTCATAAGGAAATGGCCCCATACCAAGCATGCCGTTTTCGCTTTGCAATGTGACGTCCACATCTTCTGCGATGTAGTTGGCGACTAAAGTGGGAATGCCAATGCCCAAATTGACGTAAAAGCCATCTTCCAATTCTTTAGCGGCACGTTCCGCCATATCATTGCGGGTCCAGGGCATGGGGGTCTCCTCACAAAATCCTCTCCTTCCGCAATAGCGGAGGTGGAAATTTATCTCAATAGTTTAGCGCCTTAACCGGCCTTTGTTTAAGCGGCAGGTCTTGGGCGCGTTGTCCGCTGTTCAATACGCTTTTCATAATCCTGCCCTTGCAGGATGCGCTGAACGAAAATACCGGCGGTATGAATATTGTCCGGATCGAGCGTGCCCGGTTCCACCAGTTCCTCGACCTCAGCCACTGTTACTTTGCCGGCGGTGGCCATCATCGGGTTAAAATTACGTGCAGTCTTGCGGTAGATGAGATTGCCTTGCGTATCACCCTTCCAGGCTTTCACAATGCTTAAATCGGCGACCAGCCCGGTCTCCATGATATAGGTCTCACCATCGAACTCTTTATGCTCTTTGCCTTCTGCAATTAAAGTCCCCACACCGGTTTTTGTATAGAAACCGGGGATACCTGCACCGCCTGCACGAATGCGTTCAGCCAACGTTCCTTGAGGGTTGAACTCCAGCTCTAACTCGCCTGAGAGATATTGTTTCTCAAAGGTTTTGTTTTCCCCGACATAAGACGAAATCATTTTCTTAATCTGGCGCGTTTGAAGAAGGAAGCCGAGGCCGAAATCGTCAACGCCCGCATTATTGGAAATGACGGTCAAATCCTTCACCCCGGATTTTTCAATAGCTGTAATCAGATTTTCAGGAATACCACACAGGCCAAAGCCCCCCGCCATAATGGTCATGCCGTCAAAAAGCAGGCCTTCTAATGCGTCAACTGCTGTTCCATAAACCTTATTGGCCATGATTAAGTCTCCCTTCACGCTTCAATTCTGTGTAGAGAGGGGGGAAGTTTGGGTCAAGCGAAGGATAATATGGCATGACAAATTGCCTCTATATCGTCCGGCATGGAGAAACCGTCTTCAATCGTGCCGCGCGCATGCAAGGCCGCCAGGACCATACGCCTTTGACGAAATCAGGGGTGGAACAAGCCATATCCGTTGGCGAAAAACTGCTTGAGCACTTAGGACCAAAGCCCAACTTAGACCTTTGGGCTTCACCCGCAGGGCGCACACGGCAGACAATGGCCCTCATTTGTGATGTGCTGGATCTGAATTATTTTGACGTAAAACTGGATTCGCGACTTTTGGAAATTGACGTGGGCGATTGGTCAGATCGTCCCTATGCCGAAATTCATGAGGAAATCGGTCCCTTTGTAGATATGGAACACCGTCTCTTCACCAAACGCCCGCCTGGCGGTGAATGGTATGATGATGTGGCCAAGCGTATGCAATCCTGGCTTGGCGATTTTGACAAGAGTCGCCCAAGCCTTGTCGTCACCCATGGCATGGCCGGACGTGTCCTACGCGGGGAAATCCTGAACAGCGGCGAAATCGCACCCGATGCACCACAAGGCAGCATCTTTCATATTGCTAAGAACCGCGAACAGATTTTGACGCCGCGCGTTGTCGGCGCTATGACACCCGCATGAGTTCACAAGCACCACATATGCGCGGTTATTTCGGCATCGGCATTGCCAGTGGCCATAAGGCGGGAAATGTTGGCAATCTCATTCGCACGGCTCATGCCTTTGGTGCATCCTTTGCGTTTCTTATCCGCCACCGGCTAACCAAAGACACTTATCATTTTGATACGGCAAAATCTGACACAGGCTTGCCGGTCTTTGAATATGAAGAATTCAGTGACTTCAGCCCACCAAAACGGTGCAAATTGGTTGGCATTGAAATCACAGACAACGCAGTGGACCTGCCAAGCTTTCGCCACCCCGAACAGGCAGCCTATATTTTAGGTGGAGAACGCCGCAGCCTGTCAGAGGAAATCGTGGAGGCCTGTGACCATGTCATCAAGATTCCAACGCGTTTTTCACTGAATGTCGCAACGGCAGGCGCCATTGTATTATATGACCGATTACGAACCATGGGAAGATTTGCAGAGCGTGGCGTGACACCAAATGCGAAGATTGAGCCATTAAAGCCTCATATTCACGGTGGCCCTATAAAAAGACGCGAAGATGAATAAGCTTGCCGTTATATTGCCATTTTAATCATGCTATAGAACTGTGTGGAAACAGGACGACTTATGAAGACGCGCTTAATCGCTTTCACTTTTTTAACCGTATTTGCGGCTTCCTTTACCTCGGCTCAAGCTCAGGTAAAGCGGGAACATATGGGCGATTTTCGTGACTGGTCGACTTTTGTAGATACTTATTCAGACGGCAGTAAAGTCTGTTATATGACGTCGATACCCAAGCAAAGCCGTCTGTCTGAACGCAATGCAAAACGGGGCGAGCCTTATGTTATGGTCGCCCACTGGCCCGCGCGCCGCGAACGCGGTGTAGTCTCGGTTGCAGGCGGAACCTCTTATCGTTCCGGCGCTGATATTGTCTTGACTGTCGGCGATAAAAGCTTTGAGCTTTATGGGGATGAAGATATTGCCTGGACTTATGGGTTGGAGGAAGACGCCCGTATTGTGTCCTCCATGAAAGCCGGAGTGACTATGACTATCAAAGCCGTGGCGGCTAGCGGATATTCCATTACGGATAGCTATTCATTGCGCGGCTTTACAGCAGCCTTTAACCGCATCAGCAGCAATTGCCCCTGACACGGCAGATATTGGCAAAGACCTTATTTTCCTATATGAGAGCGGCTCTATAAAGCCGTTTGAAAGTTAGAGCTATGCAAATTCCCGGTCACATTGACCCGCAAGTAGGCGCACGCCTTGACCCCGCTTTGATGAGCGATAAACAGGACATGCTTGGCATGAGCCGGGAAGAATTACGCACGGCCCTTATTGAGCTTGGTGTGCCTGAAAAGCAGGCGAAAATGCGCTGTGACCAGGTGTGGCACTGGGTCTTCCACCGCGGCATTCGCGACTTTGCAGAGATGAACAATGTCTCCAAAGACATTCGCGCATTAATGGACAAGCATTTCTCCATTGAGCGTCCCGAAGCGGTGGAATCGCAAATCTCAACCGACGGCACGCGCAAATGGCTTTTAAAGTTTAAAGACGGCAATGAAGCCGAATGCGTTTTCATCCCGGATGAAGACCGCGGCACGCTGTGTATTTCATCCCAGGTCGGCTGTACGCTTGCTTGTCGTTTCTGTCATACGGGCACGCAGAAATTAGTGCGGAATTTGACCGCTGCTGAGGTTGTCGGCCAGTTGATGGTCGCTCGCGATGACGTGGGTGAATGGCCCGCCTCTACCGAAGGACGTTTTATCACTAATATCGTCATGATGGGTATGGGTGAACCGCTTTATAATTTTGACAATGTGAAAAAAGCATTACGCATTGTCATGGATGAAGCGGGCATTCAAATGTCGAGGCGCCGTATTACCTTATCCACCGCCGGGGTTGTACCAATGATGGAAGAATGCGGGCGCGAACTGGGTGTAAATCTCGCTGTATCACTTCACGCGGTGACGAAAGAAATTCGTGATGAAATCGTGCCGCTGAATAAGAAATACGGCATCGATGAATTGTTAAAAGCCTGTGCAGCTTATCCTGGCACGCACAATGCCCGTCGCATCACTTTTGAATATGTGATGTTGAAGGATAAGAATGACAGTGATGAAGATGCGCACGAATTGGTGCGCTTGCTGAAATCCTATAAAATCCCAGCCAAGGTGAATTTGATTCCCTTTAACCCCTGGCCAGGTTCTGTTTATGAATGTTCTGACTGGGACCGGATTGAACGCTTCTCCGACATCGTGTTTCAGAAAGGCATTTCGGCACCCATCCGCATGCCACGTGGCCGCGACATCATGGCCGCATGCGGGCAGTTGAAATCGGAATCCGAGAAAATCCGAGCGAGTCAGCGTAAAACCGGTTAGTCCTTAGCAACTTTCGCAGTCACTTTAATTTCCGTCATGCCACCGGGCAGGGCGAGAGCCGTTGTACCAACGGCTGTCCATGCGCCATGAGGCTTGGCAAAGACTTCCTGGCGAACTTTGGACAGGACCTCCACTTGATGGACTAAATCCATATGGAAGCTGGTCATTTCAACAACGTCGTCCATGGACCCGCCTGCATGTTCCATAATCTCTTTAATATGACCAAGGGCCGTATGCACACCGCGTTCATAACGCTCTTCATATGTGCCTTCACCTTCTAAAAAAGCAATAACGCCAGAGACATAGACCGTTCCATCGGTCGTTTTGACAGCAGGTGCGAAGCCCCAATTATTGTAAAATTCCTGCCAATATTCGGGCACGATGACATCCGCTTTTTGGCGTGCGCCATCCGCATAGGCGGCTGTGGCGGACAGCAACACGGCGGTTACCAAAGCTACTTTTGATTTCATCAGGAGCCTCCTTTTCATCCGTATTTATCAAGCTTTGGATTTATTGGCGACGTCTAAATTCAGAATTAAATTCTGTCTTTATAATGAAAAACAAATTTTATTTTTGTTTTTTGGTTGCATTGTAAAACGGCTTTCTTATAGTGCGCGCCTTAAAGAAATGCCCATTGGAGTGACCCACATGTCAGATGCCCCGCAAAAAGTTGTCCTCGCCTATTCCGGCGGCCTGGACACATCCGTTATTTTGAAATGGCTTGAATCCCACCATGGCTGTGAAGTTGTTGCCTTTACCGCTGATTTAGGCCAGGGGGCTGAGCTTGAAGAAGCCCGCGCCAAAGCGGAGCTTTTAGGGGTTAAAGAGATATTCGTTGAAGACCTGCGCGAAGAATTTGTCCGCGATTATGTCTTCCCGATGATGCGGGCCAATGCGCTATATGAAGGCGTATATCTAATGGGCACAGCCATTGCGCGACCTTTAATTGCCAAGCGGCAAATTGAAATCGCCAAGGCTGTGGGCGCCGATGCAGTCTGTCATGGGGCGACAGGCAAGGGCAATGACCAGGTGCGTTTTGAACTGGGCTATTATGCGCTGAATCCGGATATCAAAGTGATTGCACCCTGGCGGGAGTGGAATTTGAACAGCCGGACCAAGCTGATTGAGTTTGCTGAACAGCACCAGATCCCCATTCCAAAAGACAAGCGCGGTGAAGCACCTTTCTCAGTCGATGCGAATATGCTGCATACCTCATCAGAAGGGAAACTTCTGGAAGACCCATGGATGGAGGCG
>JASFRS010000010.1:0-26075 GCA_050114795.1 Sphingomonadales bacterium | reverse complement strand
CTGCCGGCGCAGCGATGATCATAAAGCATCGCTGGCTTTCCATGTGATGGCGCCTCAGAAATACGGACGTTACGGGGAATAATTGTTTTATAAACAACGTCTCCCAAATAGCTCCGTACGTCCGCCGCAACCTGTTCCGATAAATTATTTCGTTTATCGAACATCGTTAATACAACGCCCTGAATACGTAATTTTGGATTAAAATTGCTTCGAACCCGTTCGACCGTGTTCAAAAGTTGGCTTAGGCCTTCTAATGCAAAGAACTCACATTGCAATGGAACAAGAATAGAGTGAGCTGCGACTAAGGCATTTAACGTCAAAATTCCAAGAGAAGGCGGACAATCAATTAAGACATAATCATATGCAGCTGCTTGCTCAAAGTTAAAAAAGGCATCTCTTAAACGCTGGCCCCGCCGATCAGCAGCGGCTAATTCAAGCTCTGCGCCAGAAAGATCAACAGTTGATGGAATAATAAATAGGCCAGGAATAAGCGTTTCTTGAACTGCTTCTTCCATTTTACAATCATTTGAGAGCACATCATAAGATGTGTGATGACGGTCTTTCGGATATAAGCCCAGACCCGTGGAGGCATTTCCCTGCGGATCTAAGTCGATAATCAGGACCTTTCGTCCCGTCGCAGCAAGACCTGTCGCTAGATTAATAGCCGTTGTGGTCTTCCCCACTCCGCCCTTTTGATTGGCAACGGCGATGATTTGACAATGCATTGAGGAAACTGATTGGCTTTGCTGATGCTTTTCAGGCACGAACGACCCCTTTGATAACTAAAATGGACCCGCGGCTGTCACTTTGGCTAGGGTAAGTCTTCCACCGCATATTCCAAGATATTGCGGCTTTCGTCAATTCTTCTTCTACATCTTGACCCTTTAAAAGCACCCACTGGGTTTTTTTATGAGCAAAGGGGGTGCTGTATTCCATGATTTTATCCAGTGGCGCAAAGGCCCGGCAGGTAATAAAATCAAAGGGTTTTGGGGCCAATTGCTCCACCCTTTTTTGAAGTATCTGGACGTGAGAACCCAAACTTAATTCTCGAACAACTGTTCGAAGAAATGCACATTTTCGACCATCAGATTCCACTAAAGTGAAATGATGTGGACCAAACAAGGCAAGAATGATCGCTGGCAACCCAGCTCCGCTTCCGATATCCAAAACATTTTTAGACTCACCCGCAGTCGGAAAATATTCAAGGAGTTGAACACTATCCCAAATGTGCCGTTGCCATATAATATCAAAGGTAGAAGGGCCAATCAGATTGATCCTCTTCTGCCACTTTTCCAACAAAGCAACATAGTGTTCAATTTTTCCCAGTGTTTCACGTGAAACATCGACGCGTTGACGCAGGCTCTCCGGTCCCGATATTTCATTCATATCATTAAGCCACGCGTCTTTTCTTAAGATAGGCTAAAATAAGGGTCATCGCAGCGGGGGTCATTCCAGGAATACGCGATGCCGCCCCAAGTGTCTCCGGCCGCGCCGCTAATAACTTCCCTTTAATCTCATTAGATAATCCGGAAATTGCTGCATAATCCAAATCAATTGGCAATTTGATGGCCTCATCACGCCGAAAGGCGGCAATGTCTGCATCTTGCCTTTTCATATAAACAGCATAGCGTGCGTCGATTTCCAATTGCTCCGCAATCTTACGGTCAACCTTTTTTAATTCTGGCCAAATTTCTGTAAGTTTTTCAAAGTCTACATTTGGGTAGCTCAATAATTGCCAAGCAGATCTCCGAACACCGTCTTGATTGATGGCAATATCGAATTCCGCCACAGCTTTGGGCGTAATGGTCAACCCCCGAAGTTCAGCCTCAACCTTTTGTAATTGAGCCTGTTTTTCTTCAAATGCACAACGTCGGTCGTTGGAAATACAGCCAATTTCTATGCCACGCGGAGTAAGTCTTTGGTCTGCATTATCAGCCCGTAATTTTAATCGGTACTCTGCACGAGATGTAAACATTCGATAGGGCTCTTGCGTCCCCCGGGTAACAAGGTCATCGACCATCACTGCTATATAAGCTTCAGCACGGTCGAGAATGAATTCACGCCCCTCGCCTTCAGCTTTTAAAGCTGCATTAATCCCTGCGAGTAAACCTTGCGCACCCGCCTCTTCATATCCGGTCGTACCATTAATCTGACCGGCGAGAAATAACCCACAAAGCTTTTTCGTCTCTAATGTTGGCCTCAGCTCTCTCGGATCCACAAAATCATATTCAATCGCATAACCCGGCTGAGCGACCTCCACATTTTCAAGGCCTTTGATAGTTTTTAGAAAGTTGTGCTGCACATCTTCCGGTAAGGACGTTGATATCCCATTGGGATAAATCAAATCGCTATCTAGGCCCTCCGGTTCTAAAAATATCTGATGTCGGTCTTTGTCGGCGAAACGCGTAATTTTATCTTCAATCGAAGGGCAATAGCGCGGGCCAACCCCCGTAATCCCACCGCCATAAATTGCTGATTTATTGAGGTTTTCTGCGATAATTTCATGTGTAGATGGGCTGGTATACGTAATATAGCAGGAGATTTGTGGTGTATCGCTGCCTTTATTTAAAAATGAGAAATAGGAAACATCCTCGTCACCGGGCTGTTCGTCCAATACTGACCAATCGATACTGTCCTTCTTCAACCGCGGAGGTGTTCCTGTTTTCAAACGCCCCATCTCAAATTCAAAGGACTTAAGTGTATCGGCCAAGCCAATTGCTGGTGCCTCCCCCACGCGACCTGCAGGAATTTGTTTCTCGCCAATGTGAATAACACCACGAAGAAAAGTTCCTGTTGTCAATATAACAGAGGCCGATTTGAAGGTTTCACCAGAGGCGGTGATAACACCAGAAATTTTCGAACCTTCATTGGTTTGAACAATTTCCAGATCCTCAACCGCATCCTCAACAATGGAGAGATTATCCTGCTCTTTTAAAAGAGTTTGTATGGCTTTCCGATAGAGTTTTCTATCAGCTTGAGCGCGAGGGCCCTGCACAGCGGGCCCTTTTCTTTTGTTTAACAAGCGGAATTGAATTCCGGCATAATCTGCCGCACGCCCCATTAGCCCATCAAGCGCATCAATCTCTCGCACCAAATGGCCTTTACCCAAACCGCCTATGGCTGGATTACAGGACATTTCACCGATGGTTTTAAATTGATGTGTAATCAATATGGTCTGCGCACCCATACGCGCAGCCGCTGTTGCTGCTTCACAGCCAGCATGACCACCCCCAATTACGATTACATCTGCGTGTTTCATGGCTAAATGCTCATCCAAAATGCGCGGAGAAATTAAGCAAATCCGGACTTAAAGTCAAAGCCTTTGCAATTAATCGCCTCGTGATGTTCCACGTGGAACATCACTTCCCAATACAGAATTCGGAAAAGACCACATCAAGTAAATCTTCTACATCCACATGACCCGTTATTCGGCCCAAGGCACGCATTGCCAAACGCACATCTTCCGCCGCTAATATTGGCTCCTTTTCCTGAATTACAAAGGCTCGGTCTAGACTTTCCAAAACGTCTTCAAGGCTTCGGCGATATCTTTCGCGTGTCAAATAAACAGAGCTTCCTGTCGAAAAATGATCTTTGATCCAATTTTTCACATCATCCAACCAATGGCCCACGCCCTCTCCCGATTTCGCAGATATGGCCCACTCACCCAAAACCGAAAGCCCCGAATTCTCCGGCACACCCTTAGCCAAGTCACTCTTATTCCACAAAATCATTGTGCGTTCATCACAGGCTTTTGCAATATCTGCCGGAACGGTCTGATTTCGCGCATCTAACATTAATATACGTAGATCGGCATCCTCTGCCTTTTTCAGAGCCCGCCTGACTCCTTCTTGCTCAATCACATCCCCAGTTTCCCGCAAACCGGCTGTATCAGCCAAGGTCACGGGAAACCCACCAATATCCAGGTGAACCTCGATAACATCCCGTGTTGTGCCCGCAATATCAGAAACGATCGCCACATCACGTTTCGCCAATGCGTTGATGAGGCTTGATTTTCCAACATTGGGCTCACCAATTACCGCAATCTGCACTCCGTTTCTAATACGCTCGCCCTTGTAGCCTTCAGCTAAATGCGCCTGTATTTCAGAGCAGATTTGCTCCAGGTTCGGTTTGACCTGATTAAACAGATTTTCCGGAATATCCTCATTAGAAAAATCGATCTCCGCCTCAATCAGAGCAAGCGCATTTAAAAGCCGCGCCCGCCACCCTTCATAGACTTCGGTAAGCCCGCCTTGCATCTGCCCAAGCGCTTGGCGACGTTGCATTTCCGTTTCAGCATGGATAAGATCTGCTAACCCGTCTGCTTCAACCAAATCCATTTGTCCATTTACAAAAGCGCGCTTGGTAAACTCGCCTGCTTCAGCCGGGCGCACCCCTTGAGAATCCAAAACACGCGATAACTCCTGAACAACTGCGCGGCTACCATGAATATGAAGCTCGACAACATCCTCCCCCGTAAAACTATGTGGGGCTGGAAAAATTAAAACCAGCGCCTGATCAATAATGGTTTTGGTCTCAGGGTCCAAAAGCAGACGTAAAGATGCAGACCTTGGCTCAGGCAAGGGCTTTTCCAAAAGGGATTGGGCTATCTCCAATACACCTGTCCCCGATAAGCGCATAACTCCCACACCTGAGGGCAAGCCACCACTTGATAAGGCAAATATAGGGTCTTCAGAGGTCCACATAAATGTTGTACTCAATCTTTATTGGTCGAGAATGATGACATACCCTCGAAAAACTTATCCCAAAAGGCTTTTTGCATATCGGGCATCATCCATTGTTTCATAAGATTTTGAAACTCAGCCGTTGTCCCACCGCCTTCCATTTGTTTTTTCATTTGATCGATAAATACACCATGTATTTCCGTTAAATCCGGTAAACCGAAAAACTGGCGCGCTTCATTTGGTGTACAATCCACTGTAATTTTGATTTGCATATCACGTCCGCCTTTCATTCAATAGAGACATGAAGCCAAGAGAAATATCATGCCCCATAATCGTTTAGGTCAATCCACTAGCCCCTATCTGCTGCAACACAAAGATAACCCGGTCCACTGGTGGCCCTGGTGTGATGATGCCCTTCAAACGGCAAAAGACCAAGACAAGGTTATTCTACTCTCTGTCGGCTATGCCGCCTGCCACTGGTGTCATGTTATGGCGCATGAAAGTTTCGAAGATATGGAAACTGCCGAACTGATGAATGCGCATTTCATAAATGTAAAAGTCGATCGTGAAGAGCGACCGGATATTGACCATATATATCAAACGGCTCTTCAACTTTTAGGCCAGCAAGGCGGTTGGCCGCTTACAATGTTCCTTACGCCCGATGGTAAGCCCTTTTGGGGCGGTACTTATTTTCCTAAAACGCCCCGCTATGGACAGCCCGCATTTTCCAGTATTTTAGAGCGTATTACCCAGGTCTATAAAGAAAGAGACCCCGCCGTTTTTTCAAATGCTGAAAATATCAGCAACCATATTCAAAAGCTGGTCGATCGTAACCAAAAGGGTGAATTAACGCCGGATATATTAAACACTGTTGCGTCTCAGCTTTATCGCCATCTTGACCCAGAAAATGGCGGGTTTGGGAAAGCACCAAAATTTCCAAATGTTATGAATCTCGAACTGCTTTGGCGCCATTTTCTTCGTACAAAAGACGAAGCCTATGGCCTTGCTGTGGAAAATGCCCTGACGCATATATGTGAAGGTGGAATTTATGACCATTTGGGCGGAGGGTTTTCCCGCTATACCGTCGATGAACGATGGCTTATCCCTCATTTTGAAAAGATGCTTTATGATAATGCCCTGTTACTCAGGCTTTTAACACAGGTCTGGCGGCATAATAAAAGCCCTTTATATGCGCGCCGTATAGAAGAAACGATCGCATGGCTCCAGCGGGATATGATGTCTGATGAAGGGCTGTTTATATCATCTTTTGACGCAGACAGTGAGGGTGAAGAAGGAAAGTTTTATGTCTGGAGCGAAGCGGAAATTGACACACTCTTAAAAGACCAAGCGGCTGCGTTTAAAGCCATTTATGATGTTACTCCTAGTGGGAATTGGGAAGGTAAAACCATCCTCAACCGGCTCCATAATCTAAATGCAGCAGATCATATGCAGGACCAGCGCCAAATCCTGCTCAAAGCGCGTGAGAAACGTATTCCCCCTGGCCGCGACGATAAAATCTTATGTGATTGGAATGCTTTAAATCTTCTCGCTTTGGCCGAAGCCGCCATGACATTTGGGCGGGGTGATTGGTTGGAACAAGCCGCGTCCAGCTTTAATGCCCTTCTCTCAACACTGCGACCAGATGGCCAACTCTATCATAACTCCGGTAAATCCAAATTAGGCGCAGATGGATTTTTAGAAGATCATGTCACGCTTGCTCTGGCGAGCTTAATGCTCTTCAGTACCACTGGAAACAATTCTTATCTGCAAGAAGCCATCGCTTTAGAAAAACAAATTACAAAAGAATTCGCAGCGCCTAACGGCGGTTATTATATGGCAAAATCTAATGCATCATATCTAATTGCGAAACCCAGACCAATTGCAGATCAAGCCACGCCGGCTGGGAATGGACTGATGGTGGCTTTATTAAGCCGGCTTCATTCTTTCACCGGGGAAGATGAATATCAGAAAAAAATGGATACACTGATTTCAACTTTTGCCGGGGAAATTCATCGCAATGTTTTTCCCTTGGGAAGCTTTCTAAATGGCTTTGACGACCATATATCAACGATTGAAATTCTCATTAAATCGGAGAAACAAGACATTATTGATGCCGTTTGGCAAAATGCCCCACCTCAGGCGGTGATCCGTTTTGTCAAAGAGGGTGAAAAAACGACTTTGAATGAGCATCATCCCGCCTATTCAAATTTACAAAAACCGGGTGACTATGTTTTAATCTGTCAGCGCCGCAGTTGTTCGCTTCCACTGACACGCGCCCAAGACATCATTCAAACATTGAAAAGCTAAGCTGACACCATGCCTCAAATTTCCTTACACAGCCCTGTTGGTGATATCACCCTATCAGAAGACGATGGGGCTATCGTTGCTTTAGATTGGGGCTGGGGGCGCGACCAGGATGAGACACCTCTGTTAAAAGAGGCTGTTCGGCAGTTAAATCGCTATTTCGATGGAGAAGAAATAGAATTCGACCTGCCGCTGCGCCCTTATGGCACGAAGTTCCAGCAATCGGTGTGGAAAAAAATGCTGTCCATTCCTTACGGAAAAACAATGACTTATGGAGAAATGGCGGGGGAATTGAATTCCGTTGCCCGTGCTGTTGGTGGCGCATGTAGAATTAACCCCATACCCATCATCATTCCATGTCACAGGGTCTTGGCGGCGAATGGTAAATTAGGCGGATATACCGCAGACGGCGGCATTGAAACGAAGGAAGCCCTTTTGCGCCTTGAAGGGGCTATAGAAGATAGGCCTCTGCTTATCTGACACATTTTGGAGAAAACTTATATGTCCAGCGAATGGGTTACTATTGATGCCAGCGACGGCAGTGGACAGTTTAAAGCTTATGTCAGCCGCCCGGCTTCGGGTCACGGCCCTGCCGTTATCGCGATTCAAGAAATTTTCGGTGTGAATGAGGGTATGCGCGAAATCTGTCAAAAGCTAAGTGACGCAGGCTATGTAGCCATTTGCCCCGATTTATTCTGGCGCCAGGAACCCGGTATTGAACTGACAGATAAAACCGAGGAAGAATGGCAGAAAGCCTTCGCGCTCTATAATGGCTTTGATGTCGATAAGAGCATTGAAGACATTCAAGCCACCATATATTTCGCGCGTCATAGTGATTTCGTAGATGAGAAAGTGGGTGCTGTTGGATATTGCCTTGGCGGCCTCCTCGCCTATCTTACAGCCACACGTACAGATGCCGACGCTTGTGTTGGATATTATGGTGTGGGCATCCAAGATCACCTGGCAGAAATTGAGAATCTCCAAGAGCCGCTGATGCTTCATATTGCAGGGGGTGATGAATTTGTCCCGCCGGAAGCGCAAGCCGCCATCCATAAAGCATTGGATGACCACCCACTTGTCACTCTTCATGATTATCCTGGGCTCAATCATGCTTTTGCGCGGCCTGACGGCATTCATTTCGATGGTACAGCCGCGGACCTTGCCAATCGCCGCAGCTTTGACTTCTTCAATATGCACTTAAGCTAATCACATGGCGCAGGTCGTTACTATTCACCAGGTCGGCGGGCCAGAGGTTCTTACTTTGGAGGATGTTACTCTGCCCTCGCCCGGACCGCAGGATATCTGCCTGCGCCATACGGTGATTGGCTTGAATTTCATTGATTGTTACCATCGCTCTGGCCTCTATCCCATTGAATTACCTTCATCTTTAGGGATGGAAGCCGCAGGTGTCGTGGAGTCCGTTGGTGCAGAAGTTAAGCATTTAAAAGCTGGTGACCGTGTGGGCTATTGTTGGGGTCCAATAGGCGCTTATGCAACACACCGCATCATGAATGCCAACCAAGTGGTCAAACTACCCGACTTTATGTCTGAAGAGGACGCAGCCGCTCTTTTGCTTAAAGGCTGCACCGCAGAATATCTCATCCGTCGCACTTATCAGGTTAAAGCCGGAGATAAAGTCCTTCTTCAGGCCGCAGCAGGTGGGGTCGGTCTTATTGCAGCACCTTGGCTTAAATCTTTAGGTGCCTTTGTCATAGGAACAGCTGGGTCCGAAGAAAAAGCCCAATTGGCTCTTAATGCTGGCTGTGACCATGTCATTCAATATGACCATGAAGATATTGCCACCAAGGTTAAAGATTTCACTGACGGAGAAGGTGTAGATGTTGTTTATGACGGAGTTGGCCGCTCAACCTGGGAGGCTTCACTAAATAGTCTTAAACCACGTGGCATGATGGTTTCTTTTGGTAATGCCTCCGGTCCAGTGACCAATGTTGATTTGGGCATTTTATCTCAAAAAGGTTCGCTTTATGTGACCCGCCCGACACTGTTTCACTATTATTCAACTGCTCAAGACCGCACTAAGGGCACCAATGCTCTATTTGATTTTATGAAGCAAACAGATTTCCATCCCCATATCGGCCAGCGCTATGCTTTAGCCGATATCGCTCGAGCTCATAAAGATTTAGAAGCACGGCGCACAACAGGCTCCACAATCCTTAAACCATAAAAAACGCCCCGAAGGGCGTTTCTTTTTTACTGGTTCATTGTTTCGTAGAATTCTTCATTGTCTTTGGTGTTTTTCAGCTTATCCATCAAGAATTCGATGGCATCCACCGCTCCCATCTGCATGAGAATACGGCGCAACACCCACATTTTCGACAATGTGCCTTTATCGACAAGAAGCTCTTCTTTCCGTGTCCCGGATTTGGTGATGTCGATGGCTGGGAAGATACGTTTGTCGGAAACTTTGCGGTCAAGAACGATTTCAGAGTTACCCGTGCCTTTAAATTCTTCAAAGATGACTTCATCCATGCGGCTACCAGTTTCAACCAGCGCTGTAGCAATAATGGATAAAGACCCACCCTCTTCGATATTCCGCGCGGCACCAAAGAAACGCTTCGGACGTTGCAGAGCATTTGCATCCACGCCACCGGTCAGCACTTTACCGCTGGAAGGTACGACGGTGTTATAAGCGCGGGCCAAGCGAGTGATAGAATCCAGCAGGATTACCACATCATGTTTATGCTCAACCAAGCGTTTCGCCTTTTCAATCACCATTTCAGCAACTTGGACGTGGCGGCTGGCTGGTTCGTCAAAGGTTGAAGAAATCACTTCACCTTTTACAGAACGCTGCATATCCGTCACTTCTTCCGGCCGCTCATCAATCAACAGAACGATGAGATAAACCTCAGGGTGATTTTTCGTAATCGCATGGGCAATATTTTGCAGCAGCACTGTTTTACCAGTCCGCGGCGGCGCGACAATCAAGGCGCGCTGGCCTTTACCTTGCGGTGCAATGATATCAATGACCCGAGCGCTGCGGTCTTTAATAGTTGGATCTTTAGGATCGAATTTAAATTTCTCATCGGGATAAAGCGGCGTCAAATTATCAAAGTTCACCCGATGACGGACTTGTTCCGGCTGATCAAAATTAATGTTGGCAACTTTTAAAAGAGCAAAATAACGCTCGCCATCCTTGGGCGCGCGAATTTCACCTTCAACCGTATCCCCGGTGCGCAGACCAAAGCGACGGATCTGACTTGGGCTTACGTAGATATCATCGGGACCGGGAAGATAATTCGCTTCCGGTGCCCGTAAGAACCCAAATCCATCCTGGAGGATTTCAATAACCCCGCCCCCCATGATATCGATGTCTTTGTCAGCCAGGCTTTTTAAAATGGCAAACATCATGTCTTGTTTGCGCATGGTGGAGGCATTTTCAACGCCATGTTCCTCCGCCAGCTCTAGCAATTCTGCGGGTGTTTTTGCCTTAAGGTCCTGTAGATGCATGAGATACGCCTCAAAATCCGGATAAATGTTGTAATTGATTAATGGAGCTTGTCTTGAAGATTAATCTGGATGTGGGTGTCCAAAAGAAGTGTAGCTTTCAAGCGCCACATTCCTGCAGCTCTTGAAAGCCTATTAGGCGTAAATAAAAGCAAAAGTCAAGCGTGCTTACATCAGAATGGCTTTGTGACGGCCAAAATCACTATAATAATGATGAAAATTGCCGGAACCTCATTTGCAATACGGTAAGTCCGACTTGTTTTCAGATTTTCACCAGTGATGAAATTCTTCCGCCATTTCGATAAGACGCCATGAAAACCGGATAGAATAACAAGCAAAGCCACTTTCAAATGAAGCCATCCGCCAGCATCCCAGCCAATATGAAACGCAAGCGTTAGCCCCAAAATCCAAGCGGCAATCATCGATGGATTGATGATGATACGAAGCAGACGGCGTTCCCGCTCTCGCCAGGCTAAATCCTCGACGGAGCCCCGCTCAGCCTCAATATGATAAGCGAAATAGCGCGGCAGCATGAACATGCCCGCCATCCAGAAAATCACAGAAATAATATGGAAGGCTTTGACCCAAAGATAAGCTTCACCCAACATCATTCACTCTCTTTTTCTTTTATCCGCGGATGAGTTTAAGCAGATGTTCCACATGTGCAATAGGGGTTTCAGGCACAATGCCATGACCCAGATTGAAAATATGTGGACGATTTTCAAAGGCCTTTAAAATGTGACGCACAGCCTTGTCCATTTTTTCACCCCCGGCAACTAAAAGGGCCGGATCCAAATTTCCTTGAACACAAAAATCTTTTGGAAGATGCGCATCAGCCCAGGCCGCATCCATCGAATAATCAATAGCCACAGCATCCACACCCGTTTCAGCAACAAAATTGGGAAGTTTTTCGCCAGCCCCTCTTGGAAAACCAATAATAGGCAAATCCGGAAATTCAGAACGCAGGCCTTCAACGATGGTTTTCGCAGGTTTAATCACCCAATCCTGAAAACCATCCGCTGTTGCAGACGCGGCCCAGCTGTCAAACAATTTGATTGCTTGAGCCCCCGCTTTCACCTGCATGATGAGATAACGCAAAGTTGCTTCTGTCACCATTTCAAGCAATTCTTCGAATAACTTCGGGTTTTGATAAGCAAATTTTCGGCTGTTAAAATGGTCTTTGGAGCCCTGACCTTCAATCATATAGGTCATGACCGTCCAAGGTGCCCCTGCAAAGCCGATCAGCGCCTTATCCTCATCCAGACCTTGTCGTACCCTTTTAACGGTCTCTGCAACGGGCTGGAGGTGGTTTTCAACCCCATCTAAGGAGAGACCCTTCAAACCCGTCTCAGACGTAATGGGAGCCAACCTAGGGCCTTCCCCAGCAACAAAGCGGACATCTTGGCCCAACGCGTCTGGAATAAGTAGGATATCTGCAAACAATATGGCTGCATCAAATCCGAACCGTCTAATGGGTTGTAAAGTTACTTCAGCCGCTAGGTCAGAGGCATAGCATAAAGATAAGAAATCACCAGCTTGCGCACGGGTTTCACGATATTCCGGCAAATAGCGCCCCGCTTGACGCATGAGCCAGACGGGGGGCGGGGAAACGAGCTCGCCTTTGATGGCGCGAAGCAGAGATGACTTTGTACTCATTAAATAAAGAATCTTTCTTATAAGAGTCTGAGGTGTAGTTGTAATAGGCCCTGTGGACCCTGTGAGGCCAGCATTTTTCCACAAAATTATTCAGTTTTTCGTGACGTCTATTACCACCCTGTGAAAACTGTGGAAAAAAGAGAAGTTTAAATTTACCTGATGAGTCGAGAGAAGTTTAATTTTGGAAAACGTATCTAACTAAAACTGGAAAGAAATTTTATCATCAGTCTGTGAGTGATTTTTTCCACCTGTGGAAAACGACAGAATGAAGAGTCACTTTTGGTGGAAAAAATCCTGAATTTCAGCCAATTTGCTTTTTACAGGGGAAAACAGCCAAGTTATTCATCTCATTATTCACAGGGTTTTGCAGAAATCATGTCGCCAAAGAAATTTCACCTTCATCTTGTGTCTGATGCGACTGGGGAGACATTGGATTCCGTGGTCAAAGCCACTTTGGCCCAGTTCAGTGACGCGGAGCCGGTTAAACACTTCTGGCCGATGATACGAACAGCGCGGCAAATGGAACGGGTGGTTGAAGATATTGCGGAACACCCCGGCCTTATTATGTACACGATGGTGAATAAGGAATTGCGCAATGTGTTGGAACGTGCGGCAAAGCGCATGGATATTCCAACTATTTCCGTTCTTGACCCCATCATTCAGTCAATGACGGTTTACCTTGGTGAAAAAGCCCGCGGCCAACCCGGCCGTCAACACACCATGGATGACGCTTATTTTAAGCGTATTGAAGCCATGCAATTCACATTGGCTCATGATGATGGTCAGCTCTTAGGAGATGTGGAAGAAGCCGATATTGTTTTGGTTGGTGTATCCCGAACGTCGAAAACACCAACCTCGATGTATCTTGCCAATCGTGGATTTAAGACAGCGAATTATCCTTTGGTCCCGGAAGTCCCGGTTCCTGAGCTATTGATGCAATTAAGAGACCCTTTTGTTGTCGGACTAACAACCTCCCCTGACCGGCTGGAACAAATTCGTAAAAACCGCTTACTTGCCCTACAGGATGGGCACAACACCACCTATGTAAATCCTGAGCGAATTAAGGAAGAGCTGAGCAGCGCCCGCCGATTGTTTACAAAGCAGCAATGGCCGGTCATTGATGTCACGAGGCGTTCCATTGAAGAAACGGCTGCGGCGGTCATCAATCTTTATAATAAACGTAAAGAAGAGCGTTCTTCATGAGTGTTCCAAATCTTATTTTAGCTTCGCAAAGTGCAGCTCGGCAGGACATGTTGATCCGCGCGGGCGTAGAATTTGAAACCAAAGCCGCTTATGTGGATGAAGAGGCCATAAGGGCAGCCTTAGCACAAGCGGGGCAACCCCCACGCAATTGGGCTGATGCTTTAGCGGAAGCCAAAGCCTTAAAAGTTTCCATGAGCAGACCGGAGGCTTTGGTTCTTGGCGCCGATCAGATTTTGGAATGCCGTGCTCAGGCCTTTGAAAAAGCCCCCGACTTAAAGTCACTTCGCCAACATTTAGAAGCGCTTAGTGGTCACGAACACCGCCTTTACAGCGCGGCGGTTATTGCACAGGGTGGCCAATGTTTATGGCGTTTCATTGGCGCGGCTAAATTAAAAATGCGGACGCTTAGCTCTGCGTTTCTTGATTATTATCTTGATGCTCATGGGGAAAATGTCTTGTCCTCAGTTGGTGGTTATCACATTGAAAGCAGTGGCATTCAATTATTTGAACAGATTGAAGGGGATTATTTTTCCATCCTTGGATTGCCCCTCCTCCCCGTGTTGAAACAATTAAGACATTATGGGGTTTTAAGGCCATGACGAACCATCCCAAAAAGGTAGGCGTTATCGGCTGGCCCATATCTCACAGCCTAAGTCCTCTACTTCACGGGCTTTGGTTGGAGCATTATGGAATTCAAGGCAGTTATGAAGCCATAGCTGTTGCGCCCGAGGATTTGGCGCAACAGGTTCAATCTTTGGCGGCTTCCGGCTATTCCGGCTGGAATGTCACTGTTCCCCATAAAACAGCAATTCTTGATTATGTTGATAACTTAACATCACGAGCGGCGGACATTGGTGCGGTTAATCTGGTTACAGTTCGAAATGGCCGGTTAATAGGAGACAATACAGACGGCATGGGTTTTCTTGCCGATGTGAATAGACAATTTAAACGCAGCCCGAAGAAAATCACGATTTTAGGTGCAGGTGGTGCGGCTCAAGCAATTTTTCATGCGTGTCTTGGTTATCCGGACTTGGCACAACTTAATCTTATTAATCGCTCCAAAGCCAAAGCAGAGGCGCTGGCCCAAGGTCATTCAAGGGTGAAAGTCTATGGTTGGGATGAATTAGATAAAGTGTGTAACGGAGTAGATTTATTAGTTCAGACAACAGTCATGGGCATGACAGGGCATGAAGATAAAGACTGGCCGCCTAAGGACTTACGGCTTGATAAATTGTCAGAAGATGCCTTGGTTTACGACATCATTTACACACCCTTTGAAACATCCTTAATGAAGGCGGCGCGTGCTGCCAACCGCCAGGCAAGCAATGGTCTGGGCATGTTGATTGAACAGGCACGCCCGTCCTTTGAGGCGTTTTTTGGTATAATGCCCGACAGAATTCCAGCAATTGATGCTAAATTACGGGACGCTTTAAAAGCACGATAGGGCGGCTATGAAAATTCTGGGTCTTACAGGCTCTATTGCGATGGGAAAGTCTACAGCTTCAAAACATTTTGAAGCGCTGGGTGTGCCTGTATTTGATGCAGATGCCTGTGTGCATCATTTAACCGGCCCGGGCGGACGTGCTCTCAAACGGATTGAAGCGGCCTTCCCCGGCACGACAAATGCACAGGGCTTGGACCGCCAGAAATTGGGCGCGATGGTTTTTAAAAACCCCCAAGCACGAACAGAATTGGAAGCCATTCTTCACCCCCTTGTCTGGGAGGAGCGGGAGAAATGGTTGAAACGCCAGAAACGCAGGCGTGAACCGCTGGTTGTTTTGGATATTCCCCTGCTTTTTGAAACCGGTGCTGAACGTCTTTGTGATGCTATTGCCGTTGTTAGTGCGCCGGAACGTTTGCAGCGCGAACGGGTTTTATCCAGGCCCGGGATGACGGAAGAAAAATTCCTTGGCATTAAAAATGCGCAGATAAAAGATGCCGAAAAACGCAAGCGCGCAGATTTTGTCATCCGAACCGGCCTGGGCTTTCGTCATTCTCGCGATGATATTAAAAACATCATTCGGCAGATGAAGTTGAAAAATGGTATAGAACAAGAGGGCTGATATGCGTGAAATAGTCTTTGATACGGAAACCACCGGTATCGACCCCTATGAAGGTCACCGTCTCGTTGAAATTGGCTGTGTTGAGCTGGTGAACCTTTTGCCTACGGGCAAGGTTTATCAGGCCTATGTCAATCCTGAGCGCGACATGCCAATGGAAGCCTATCGGGTTCATGGTATTTCCGGAGACTTTCTGAAAGACAAACCTGTCTTCTCCCAAATTGTTGAGGATTTGCTGGAGTTTATCGGCGATGATTCCCGCCTGATCGCCCATAATGCCGAATTTGATATGCGCTTTATCAATTGGGAATTGGAAAATGTGGGCTTTCCTCCCATCCCCAATACCCGCGTGACCGATACGCTGGCGATGGCCAGGCGGAAATTTCCAGGCATGCGCGCTAGCCTCGATAATCTTTGCCGCCGCTTCAACATCGATTTGTCTGCCCGGACGAAACACGGAGCTTTGCTTGATAGTGAACTCCTGGCTGAAGTTTATCTGGAGCTGAAAGGGGGGCGGCAAAAGGGCCTTGAGTTGGTCGGTGACAGCGGGGAAGATAAGGCAAAAGCGGCTGCGAAATTAAGCGGTAATGTTGAGGTTCGCCCGGCTCGTGCCCACAGTGCTTCAGATGAAGAAAAGGCGGCTCACGCCGCCTTCCTTGAAAAACTTAAAGACCCAATTTGGAAAGCACCTTAAGCCATTCCGCCCTGGATAACGCCATTTCCGTTTGGTTCACCGCCTCCGGCGGCCTGTTGCTTTTCAAGCTGCTGGCGATAAAGGGCTGAGAAATCAATAGGATCCAGCATGAGGGGCGCAAAACCACCATCGCGAACCGCATCAGCTAATACGCGTCGCGCAAATGGGAACAGCAAATGCGGCGCTTCGACAAGCAGGAAGGGCTGCATTGCTTCACGTGGAACATTGCGAATGCCGAAGAGGCCCGCATAGCTCAGGTCCACAACAAAAGCGACCGTATCTTCATATTTTGCCTGAGCTTCCAAATGCAGCAGAACTTCGTAATTATCTTCCGCTGTCTGCTCAACGGCGACATTAACATTTAAGTTGATGGCCGGGCGACCCTGGCTTGCCAATTGCAGACTTTTAGGAGCGTTTGGATTTTCAAAGCTCAAGTCTTTAATATATTGCGCAATCATGCCCGCTTGGGGTGCATTTGCTTCGTCAGTTGTACCTGCTCCGTTTTCAGCTGTAGGAGCAGCGGTATTGGACTCAACATCCTTATGTTCTTCATCAGCCATGTGAATAGTCCCTAAATCTTAGAAATTTGGACTTCCGCTAGCATGGAAACGGGCATTAAACAAGGTTTTGAGCGCAATTTGCTTTATCGCTTGTGTAAAAGCTCTGCGTGACCTTGCCCTTTTACTGTGCAGGGCTTATTTAAGGGGGACGTGATATTCAAAACTGAAAAGCGTATTTGGGCGCTGAGATTTCTTTTATGAGTGCAGACCTTATTCAAATTCTGATTTTTGCCATGGTTGCAGCCTTTGTTGCTTTGCGCCTGATATCAACATTCGGTCGCAACCCAGAAGATGAGCAGCCGACGACATCGGACCAATTTCAAACGCGACGGTCCGGTAATCATGATCGCTACTCAAGAGATCAGGCTGCGGTGACAGACAGCCCGGTCAGTTTTCTCCATGTATCACCTCAGGTGCGCCAAGCCTTGGACAGTATGATCAGCCTTGATCGCGGTTTTGACCCGTCGGCATTTGTAGACGGCGCCCGCCAAGCTTATGAAATGATCCTCGTTGCTTTTTGGAAGGGTGACAAAGATACATTGAAAACCTTTGTGGATGGCGAAGTTCTTGATAATTTTTCCGCTGCAATTGATGCGCGTGAAACGGCTGAGCAAACGCTTTCCAGCCGGCTGGTACATTTGAATAAAGCAGACATTTCCCATGCGGAAGTTATCGGTAGAACAGCAAATATCACAGTGAACTTTGATGCGGACATCATTTCAGCCGTTCATGATAAGGATGGAAATTTGATCGAGGGATCTATTTCTGACACACATAATGTTAAGGACAGCTGGACGTTTAGTAGAGAACTGGGCAGCCGTGATCCGAATTGGGTGCTGATCGAAACAGCCACTGCGGAGTAAAATGCTATGGCGCGCCCCGGGCCTAAGCGGCGTGCCGCACGCGGATTTGCCCCATTAGTAGGTTTAAGTATTCTTCTGGCCTTAGCGGCCCTTTTTATTGCCCTCACCCTGCCGCGTGATGAAACACCTCACTATCGAACCTTGAGCTGGTCTCAGCTTAAAGGCTGGAAAAACCACAATTTTTCAGGAGCTTTTAAGGCTTATCAAAAATCCTGCGAAGCCTTAGTCACGCGCAAAGACACCGATCCTATGCCAATAGGGCCTTTTGATGCGAAAGCCAGGGATTGGAAACAGGCCTGTGATGCTGTTCTTAATAGTGGTGCGCCTTTTAAAGCTGCGATTGAACGAAATTATAAACCTATTGCAATAAAAGTTTTAGGACGATGGGCCGGACATTTCACCGGCTATTATGTTCCCCTGCTTAAAGGGTCTTTGACACCGTCGCCTGATTACCCGATCCCTCTTTATCGTCGTCCTACGGATTTGATTGATGTGGACCTGGGCCTGTTCCGTGAGGCTTTAAAGGGTCAACGTGTTTCAGGGCGTTTAAGTGGTCGCAAACTTATTCCCCATGCTGACCGGTCTGAAATAGAAGCGGGTGCGCTGGAAGGCCAAGGGCTTGAGCTTGTATGGGTTTCCAGCGCGATTGATGCGTTTTTCCTTCATATCCAAGGCTCCGGCTATATTGAGCTGGATACCGGTGAACGTATAAAAGTTGGCTATGATGGCCAGAATGGTCACCCCTATTATGCTATTGGTCGCAGTTTGATTGAGGCAGAGGAGATTGCACCGGAGGAGATGAGCCTGCAAGCCATTGCTGCTTGGATGCAAGACAATAGCGATCGTGCCGAAGCATTGATGCTGGAAAATAAATCCTATGTTTTCTTTCGCATCCTAGAGGGTAATGGCGTCTTGGGTGCGCAGGGTGTTGAATTGACGCCCATGCGGTCTATGGCAATTGACCGCCGTCTTATTCCCTATGGTGCGCCTCTTTGGATTGAAACCCAGCTTTCTAAAGGCCAGGACTTTCGCCAATTCATGATGGCTCAAGATACCGGCGGCGCCATCATAGGGCCGGGTCGTGGTGATATATTCTTTGGCTTAGGGCCAGAGGCTCTAGCACTCGCCGGACCCATGAATGCTGAAGGCCGAATGGTGATTTTATTACCCAGATCCGCATTAGAGGCTAAGGCGCAAAATGGGTAAGAAGGGGCTGGATGATAAGGATTTAAAGCTGTGGCGTTATGCCATGCGTGATGTCACCCCTTTGAAGGGGGAAAAAACAGCCCCGACATTGCCGAATGCGAAAAGACCTATTGTCTTAAGAGACCTGCATCATGAAGACGCGCCAGCGCTTCGTATTTCCCAGCAACCACAAACAGATGAGCAAAAAACGCTAGACCAGCATTGGGAAAAACAAATCCGCCGGGGCCGTCTAGATATTGACCGAACCCTGGATTTACACGGGTTCACCTTAGAACGCGCCCATGGCATTTTGCATCGCTTTGTTGAGCGTGCAGTCAGAGAACAGGTCCGGGTTTTATTGATTATAACCGGCAAAGGCAAAGGCGGTCAGGGCCGCGGGATTATTCGCCGTTCAGTCCCTGACTGGCTCAAGTCAGGCCCCTTTGCATCCAATATCTTTGCTATTCGCAATGCACACCCGACCCATGGTGGCGATGGCGCGCTATATGTGATTTTGCGCCGTAACCGGAACCAATAAAAAAGGCCGAGGTTTCCCCCGGCCTTTTCAATCAATTTATTCAGCTATCAGCCACCAAATTTCTTGGTGATCCGAATACCAAATTCTGAACGGTCGTTGGAAAGTACACGCCCGACAAAGCCATGGAAGGTGTTAATTAAACGACCTTGGTCATAGACTTTGTTGAAAACGTTCTCGCCATAAAGGTCAACGATCCAGTCTCCATTTGCATTTTGATATTGAAGGTTAAAGCCGAACAGGCTGCGGTCATCAAGAATTTCAGGCTCGATATTAACCGCTTGGCCAAACATCTCACCGCGATAGGAGTAATCTGCTTGCGCAGTGACTGTGGCTCCACCTTCAAGATCGAAGGTATAACCACCGACAACACTTGCAGTCCATTTTGGTGTCAGTGCTGGGCTGTCACCTTCGGTGATGAGAGAAGATTCACCAGGAGCGATGTCGACTTCTGTAATTTCCGCGTCAAGATAGCCGACAGAACCGTTGAGGAAGAAACCATCATCTGTTGCAAATTGTGTTTCCAGTTCAAAGCCGCGAGAGCGGGACTTACCCGCATTATCAACAATGGTCTGGAAACCACCCGCTTGTGGAACGGAGATGTTCAAAGCCAGGTCGTTATAAACGGTCCAGAAAGCGGAGGCGAGAACCCGGAGATTAGGTGTAACTTGACCTTTATAGCCGACCTCGTAGTTCAAAGCTGTTTGCTTATCAAAGGACTCAAACGCAGCCTCACCACCTACGAATGGACGTGGTGGGAAGCCACCAGTTTGGTAGCCACGCTGGATCTGAGCATAAACAGTCGATGTGTCACTCAAGCTATATGTAATGTTGGCATCGGCCGTGATTGCATCGAAATTTGCTGACTCTTCATCAACGCCAGCGAAACCAGGGAAGAATGCGGTTGCGTCTTTTTCATCCCGGGAATAACGCGCACCAACACCAACTTTAAGGCGTTCACTCACATCATATCCGGCATTGAAATATACTGCGTAACTGTTGGTTGTCTGTGTTTCGCGGAAAAAGTCAGCGGGTGTTGCAACATTGAAAGGTGCAAAGGTGTAAGGGCCAGAGAAGACAGAGCCATCTTCATAGAAATAATAAAGGCCACTTACGATATCCCAATCACCGAATACGGCATTGACCTGGAATTCTGAAGAAAACTGTTCAGCTTCACCTTCTTCCGGGAATTCAGACAGGTTGAAGATTGTGTCATCATCATCAAGCCCACCTGTATAGGATGAGTCCCTATAACTTGCGAGTAATTTGGTGGTGATGTTGTCGTTGGCTTCATATTCAATGGTCAAAGACACGCCATAGGCATCATTTGATACGTCTTCCAGACCAGGGACATTTGTACCTAAATCATCACGATCAACTAAATCGGCTTCAGTTAACAGCGGTGTGCCGAAAAATGCCACACCATCGGGAAGGCCGCCCAGCTGTTCCGGTGTTAGAATTTCAATCGCATAAGGAGATTGGCCGCCTTCGAAATCCTGGCCGTCAAATGCTGCTAAAACGGACAAGCGGTCATTCACCTGCCATTTGGCAGCAATACGACCGGAAATTTCCTGCTCTTCACCAATTTCTTTGGAAGGGTTATCCAAGTTTACAGCGCGGCCGACGCCATCGCGGCGCTTGAAAGCACCATTGACAGAGATGGCGAAATTGTCGGTGACTGGGAAATTGCCATAGGCTGAAAATTCAGCGCGGGCGCGTGTGCCGCCACGGGCGCTGATTTCAAATTCTTCCACATCGCCAGGCTGACGGGTAATGATGTTCACAGCACCACCGATGGAGTTACGGCCATAAAGCGTGCCTTGCGGACCACGAAGAACTTCAACGCGTTCAATGTTCGGCAGGCTTAAGTTGGACCCCATTTGGCGGCCAAGATAAACGCCGTCCACATAAACACCAACACCAGGATCAGTCACAATCAAATGGTCTTGAAGACCAATGCCGCGGATGAAGATTGCGGCTTGAGATGGGTTACCGACACCGAAACGGTTGATGTTTAAATTAGGTACATATTTACCCACATCATCTAAGTTGGAAACATTTAGGGTTTCCAAGGTATCATTGCCAAAAACGGACAAAGACGTTGGGGTGTCCAGCAGGCTTTCTTCCCGTTTCCGGGCGGTGACAACGATTTCTTCAAAGACGCTGTCTTCCTGGTCTTGTGCGAAAGCAGAAGATGCGAACATCGGTGTTGCAGCAACGCTGGCAAGTAAAGCGGTGCGTAGGATAAGCTCTTGCGCCGAAGTGGACGTTTTTTTCACGGAAGTTTCCTCCAAAAATCTTTTAAGCCGTTTCTTCCGCCCCATGTTTTGCGCGCACAAAAAATCCCCTAGACGACGCATGGGGGCACCTTGGTCGAAACGGTTGCTGAATGGGAGCTTTGGCTTGATATTTAAATCAGGTCAAGCGGCCAATCTGTATTTACAGAGAAATTTTATTACCGTGGTATTGAGGTCACAATATAAAGCGCGACAGGTCAGTATCCCCTGCCAAATCTCCGACATGCTCTTTTACATAAGCTGCGTCGATTTCCACGTTTGTGTTGGGACTGTCAGATGCAGTGAAAGAAATATCATCCAATAGACGCTCCATCACTGTATGTAGACGCCGTGCGCCTATATTTTCGACGCTTTCATTCACATCCGCTGCAATGCGCGCGATTTCATCAATGCCTTCATCTTTAAAGTCCAAAGTGACAGCTTCGGTTTCCAGCAAGGCTTTATATTGTTTGATGAGGGAATTGTCCGGTTCGGTCAAAATACGGCGGAAGTCGTCTTGTGTCAGACCTTTCAACTCCACACGGATCGGCAGACGGCCTTGTAATTCAGGCAAAAGGTCGGAAGGTTTGGCGATGGAAAAAGCGCCGGACGTAATAAACAGAATATGGTCCGTTTTAACGGCACCATATTTGGTTGAGACCGTTGTGCCTTCAATCAAAGGCAGCAAATCCCTTTGCACGCCTTCGCGAGAGATATTCCCGCTTTGGCGATTATCGCCGGCGCAAATTTTGTCAATTTCATCAATGAAAACGATGCCGTGATTTTCAGTCACATCAATCGCATCCCGAATAACCCGGTCTTCATCAAGAAGTTTATCGGATTCCTCGGCGATTAAGATTTCATGGCTTTGGTCCACGGTCATGCGGCGCTTCTTTGTACGACCACCAAAAGCTTTACCCAGCATATCGCCGATATTCACCATGCCCATCTGCGCACCCGGCATGCCAGGAATATCAATTGTCGGCATGGAAGAGCCGCTGTCTGCGACTTCGACTTCGACTTCCTTGTCACCCAATTCGCCATCGCGTAACTTTTGGCGGAAGCTGTCACGGGTTGCCTGGCTGCTGTCTTTGCCCACCAAAGCATCAAGCACACGCTCTTCTGCTGCTTTGGAGGCCTGGGCGAATACGCCTTTGCGTTCTTTGGCCCGAACCATGGCAACGGCGGCCTCAATCAAATCACGGACGATTTGCTCCACATCGCGACCGACATAGCCGACTTCGGTAAATTTTGTCGCTTCAACCTTAATGAAGGGTGCTTCCGCAAGCTTGGCAAGTCGCCGGGAAATTTCCGTTTTGCCACAGCCTGTCGGGCCAATCATAAGGATGTTTTTCGGTAAAACTTCCTCTTTCATGTCGCCCGTTAACTGCTGGCGCCGCCAACGGTTGCGTAAGGCAATCGCCACCGCGCGCTTAGCCTCTTTCTGGCCAACAATGAAACGGTCGAGTTCGGAAACAATTTCCCGGGGTGAAAAGCTTTTCGTCATGAAAATATCCAAAGCGCGCTATTCAGCGCTGATTTTTTCTACAATGAGGGAGTCATTCGTATAAACGCAAATGTCAGCAGCGACCGCCATAGCCTTGCGCGCCACATCTTCGGCACTGACAGGTTGGTCATAAAGCGCACGCGCAGCGGCCAAAGCAAATGTACCACCGGACCCAATACCGACGACACCATGTTGGGGTTCCAATACATCGCCTGTTCCGGTCAAGACCAGCGTGATGTCTTTATCTGCGACAATCATCATGGCTTCGAGCCGCCGCAAATAACGGTCCGTCCGCCAGTCTTTCGCCAATTCAACACAAGCGCGGGTCAATTGTCCGGGGTGGCGCTCTAGTTTAGCCTCCAGACGCTCCAGCAATGTGAAAGCATCTGCGGTTGCCCCGGCAAACCCGGCAATAACATCGCCATTGGCTAATCGTCGTACTTTACGTGCATTACCTTTTAGGACCGTCTGACCCAGAGAGACTTGCCCGTCACCGGCGACAACCACTTCATTGTCCTTGCGAACGGCTAAAATGGTGGTGCCATGCCATGTGGCCATATTATGCGGGTCGTTCTCTCTCACGTTTTGCTCACTCCATATTAAGGGCTTCCACGATATAGGGGTTTAAAGCAAGGGCGCAAGCCCTGCATAATATGATTTTGTGATGACTGGTTTTTCAGCAATTTTACTGCTATAGCGCTGCCCATTGGGAGATTAGGACAATGCGACAAGCCTCCATCAAGCGTGAAACAAACGAAACGCAAATTGAAGTCAGCCTGAATCTGGACGGCACCGGCCAATATGAAGTGGAAACCGGAATTGGGTTTCTTGACCATATGCTGGAACAATTAAGCCGCCATTCGCTGATGGATTTAAAGGTGAAGGCCAAAGGCGACCTCCATATCGATTACCATCACACCACCGAAGATACAGGCATTGCTATCGGTCAGGCCGTGGCAAAGGCCCTAGGTGAGCGCCGTGGCATCACCCGCTATGGGTCTGCCCTTATTCCTATGGATGAGACCTTAACCCGTGCGGCAATTGATATGTCCGGGCGGCCTTATTTGATTTGGAAAGTGAATTTTACGCGCGACAAATTGGGTGAGATGGATACGGAATTATTCAAAGAATGGTTCCAGGCCTTTGCGCAAGGCGCGGGTGCGACGCTGCATGTGGAAAATCTTTATGGTGAGAATAGCCACCACATCGTCGAAAGCAGCTTTAAAGCGCTTGCCCGCGCATTCAGGCAGGCGGTTGAACTTGACCCGCGTAAGGCGGATGCGGTGCCTTCGACCAAGGGGACGTTGACCGCATGACCTCGTCTGTAGTTGTGGTTGATTATGGCGCGGGTAATTTACGCTCCGTCGCAAAGGCGCTTGAACATGCGGCGGCACAAGCCGGGCTGGATACTCAGATAGAAGTCACTTCGAACCCGAAGCGGGTACTGCAAGCTGATCGTATTGTCTTGCCCGGTGTTGGCGCATTTGGGGACTGCCGGGCCGGGCTGGATGCTATTGAAGGTTTGAAGGTCGCGCTGGACGAAATGGTACTTCAAAAACATAAGCCATTTCTGGGCATTTGTGTTGGCATGCAGCTCATGGCTGAATGGGGCCTTGAACATGGGCGTCACCAGGGCCTGGGCTGGGTCAAAGGAGAAGTGGGTGCACTTAGGCCTTCAGACACTGCTTTGAAAATTCCGCATATGGGGTGGAATGCGCTAAACATAAAAAAGACACATCCGCTTCTTCAAGATGTCGCAAACGGCACCCATGTGTATTTCGTCCATAGTTATGCACTGCGCGGTAATGACAGTGATGTGCTGGCGACCAGCGATTATGGTGGGGAACTTCCTGCCATGATAGCAAAGGACAATATGGCGGGGGTGCAATTTCACCCCGAAAAAAGCCAGCGCGCTGGCCTTGAGATATTAAAAAACTTTCTGAACTGGCAACCATGAGTGAAAAACCTTTATCTGTAGAAGTTGTTGAGCGTTTTGAGCGCGGCGATTTAAACGAACTCTGCCGTGCGACCCGGGCTATTGTTGATGAAGGCTCGGAATCCTCCTTTGCAGGGACACCGACGGAGGAACGTTTGTCTTCCTTCTGGTCCGGCGTTGCTTTGGCACCGCATCGAATTTTGATTGTTGGACGCTATGACGGTGCTATTTCGGGGGCCTTCCAGCTTATCCGCCATGGGCCTTTGTCTGAAAGCGGGCCTTATGTGGCAGAACTGGCGAATTTCTTCGTTGCCCCCTGGGCGAGGGGCCTGGGCTTGGCGCAGGCGCTGATGTATAAAGCTGAGGAAGTGTCAAAAGAACGCGGCATTCGCATCATTGATTTGTCTGTCCGCGCCAGCCGCTATCGTGCCATCGAATTATTCGAAAACCTGGGCTATGAGCGCTGGGGTGAGAAACCTCATTATGCGCTGGTCAACGGGCATTTGGAGCCTGGCTATTTTTACTCCAAAAGGGTGAATGGGGCGCAGTGATGATTGTTTTTCCAGCCATTGATTTAAAAGCCGGTCAATGCGTACGTCTGGCCTTAGGCGATATGAACCAAGCGACGGTTTTTAATGATAATCCGCCCGAACAAGCCCGGGATTTCGCAGCCGCCGGCGCAGACTGGCTTCATATGGTTGATTTGGATGGCGCATTCGCAGGCGACAATCGTAACGCCCAGGCCATTGATGCGATTTTGGCAGCTGTGCCTCAAATGAATATCCAGCTTGGGGGTGGTATTCGCAATCGCGAAACCATTGAAGCCTGGTTGGAGAAAGGTGTGCGTCGGGTTGTCATGGGTACCGCTGCGTTAAAAGATCCGGAGCTAGTTAAAGAAGCTGCAAAAGCCCATCCGGGACGTATTGTTGTGGCGGTTGATGCCAAAGACGGTTTTGTTGCCGTTGAGGGCTGGGCTGAAACCTCGGATATTGCTGTCATTGACCTTGCAAAGAGATTTGAAGGCGTGGGCGTTGCCGCGCTGCTTTATACGGATGTGTCGCGGGATGGTATGCTGGCTGGTGTAAATGTGGAAGCAACCAAAGCCCTGGCCGATGCGACATCCATTGCGGTTATTGCGTCCGGCGGGCT